>JBEICN010000001.1:0-61988 GCA_040383945.1 Candidatus Peribacteria bacterium
CGTAAGTGCCGCCAATCCTCATATCAAAACAAATACAACTGCTAAGAAGAAAATATAGATGATAGAAGATTTCATGGTATGACGATTAATGCTCCTTCGAAGTAGAGTTGGTATTTCAGCTACCAGAATTCTGAGCTCCACTTTGAGCCTTTGATCCTATGAATTTGATCAATTCTTGGACATCTTGATCTTCTCAATCGAGAGGAATAGATGTCAGTGCTGGATATTTTATTGATTTTGGAAGCGCTTCAGTCAAGGCAGGAGTCAGTCATCTTTCGATTATATTTTTTAGTTGAGTAATGGCTTTTTCTTTGTCACCATTCGCCATTAAGAAATCTGCATACTGGAGCATGCTATACTGTTGATTATTTACGAGTGACCATTGCGTGCTATAGGTAATAATTTCCATAAAGGCAGCATCTACCTCTGTGCGAGGAACTTTTTTGAATCTCGTATGCAATCAAGCGAGGATACCGGCCCGTCCCAGCATAGCGCTCGTGAGTTCGACTTGCTCCCCAGGATTATTTTTCATTTGAGTGATAGTTTTTGTTATATATGGCTCGTATTGTTTGTAAATACTATCTGCTATATCTGGCTTATCTGCTGGAACAGAGTTGATAAGACTAGAGGCAATCCAAACCGCAGACCCAACATATGGATCTAGCTCAAATTGAATTTGCATAATTTTATTCGTGGCATCTGTAATATTAATGGCCCTCTTTTCGTAGCTATCGATAATTTGTTTTAATATCATGGGATCATTATAATTCACGGCCCAAAGATACATTCTCTGTAGTGCGAGAGCTCGTGTTCGCTTGGGATAGGTTTCATTTTTTGAAAGAGCTATGAAAAGATCTGCACCGGACTTCCTATCAGTATTAAATTTGGATTGAGCCATACCAAATTCCACGATGGAACGCTCCTCTGGATTGGTAAGATCCAAGATGAGCTTACTATATATTTCAAATGCTTTTACATTATCTCAGCCAATCAATGCCAAATTTCCTTCTCTATATTCTGGGTAATTTTTTTCTAGAATTCTAATAGCACTTTCATTATTCTGAATTTCTTCAGGTGTTTTTTCAGAGCCTTCTTCTGCATCAGATTTTTGTGCGCCGGAAGCAACTACTGCTATAGAGGCGGTATTTGATGCGTCTCAAGTCTTGGTATCAGCAGAATTATTCTTGATAAAAAATAACAATCCACCAACTACAAAAAGAGAGACGAGTATGCCGAGCAAAATAGAGTGTTTGGTGTTCATAAGTCGTACGATTAGGTGTTAACTTTGAGAAAAGTAGCACAAGTATATATTTTATCAAAAATTTAGTAAATAGTTTTTTATGCCAAGAGTTAAAATGGCGCTATTCTAGCATCAGAAATTTCACTACACTACACAATGACTTAGCAGTACAGTACTGCTCAGGAATATCAACACACTTACACTATACACTCACTATCACACCATCTACGCAATACAGAAACGAGATCGAATGACGTAATAATCGTTCAGGGGATCGGGCCCGAGCTTCAAGTCTCTGGCAAATCCCAACTATAATACAGCTTTATCTGGAACTTTTACTCAAGCAAAGAAGCTATCAAATTCCTCAGCCAGAAGCTCTTCTTTTTTGAGAAGTGCTTCTGCAATTTTTTCATGCAAATCACGATAATCGGTAATGATCGTGCGAGCTCGTTCATAAGCATTTTTGAGAATCAATCGAACCTTTTCATCAATTTTTTCCTGTGTCTTTTCTGAAAACAATTTTCCACCTCCCTCTGCTCCAAGAAAATTTCCAGAAATTGAATCTGATGCAAAATTTTCAGCTCCCACCTCTTCGTCAAACCCATATCTCATCACCATAGCACGCGCCATCTCGGTAGCTCGCTCAATATCAGAACTCGCTCCCGTGGTTACCATTTCTTTTCCAAAAAACACTTCTTCTGCCACCCGTCCACCATACAAGGTTGCCAGCTCATCCAGATACTTAGCCTTGGTGACATACGAACGATCTTTTTCAGGGAGAAACCAAGTGACACCACCAGCTCCTCCTCGTGGAATAATAGAAACTTTATGAACCGGATCAGTGAACGGAGTCATCTTACCCACAATAGCATGCCCAACTTCGTGGTAGGCAGTAATCTTCTTTTCCAGTTCCGTCATGCGGGATGATTTTTTGGTATTTCCCATCAGAATTTTCTCGATAGATTGTTGGATCATATCCTGAGTAATGACTTTTGAGCCCATTCTTCCAGCCAAAATAGCTGACTCATTGAGCAGATTTCCAAGATCAGCACCGGCAAATCCAACGGTAGTACTTGCAATTTTTCGCAGGTCAATGTCTTTTGCAAAAGGTTTTCATTTGCTATGAACCTCAAGTATTTTGATGCGATCCTCAAGATTGGGAAGATTGATCGTTACCTTGCGGTCAAATCGACCTGGTCGCAAAAGCGCCTTATCAAGAACATCGGCACGGTTGGTGGCTGCAAGAACTATCACACTTGTTTCCGTCTCAAATCCATCCATTTCTGTCAAGATTTGATTGAGTGTTTGCTCACGCTCGTCGTGTCCACCACCAATACCAGGCGACCGTTTTTTCCCAATAGCATCAATTTCATCTATAAAAATAATGCTAGGGGCGCGCTCTTTGGCCTCTTTAAACAAATCTCGAACACGGGAAGCTCCCACACCCACAAACATTTCTACAAATTCTGAACCACTAATCGAAAAGAATGGAACATCAGATTCTCATGCAACCGCACGAGCAAGAAGTGTTTTACCCGTACCTGGAGGCCCCACCATAAGAATTCCTCGTGGAATTTTAGCTCAAAGTTCGTGAAATTTCTTTGGATTTTTTAGAAAATCCACCACTTCCATCAAGTCCTCCTTTTCCTCAGCGGACCCAGCAACATCACTGAAGGTAATTTTGTCTTTTCCTGGCTCATAAATCTTTGCACGAGACTTTATGAATGCCATTGGACCATTTGCTCCCCCACTCATTTTTCACATGAAGAAGATAAATCCGGCGATAAACAGTATCAACATGAGTATGCCCGGCAAAACATCTGCCAAAAACTTTCCCCAAAAATCATCCTTCACCGTAATTTTGGTAGGAATGGTGGGTACATTGAAGCCAAGATCCTTGAGAGAGTCCTTGGGTGGCATGGTAACTTTGTCCACTTGCACGACAGAAACCTCCTTTTTTCAGATAATTTCTTTTTGGGCCGGTTTTTTGGCCTCCAAAGAATCTCACATTACCACAATTTCGGTGTAAGATCCGGAAAGATATTGCGTAAGAACTTCGTTGATCCCAATATTTTTATTGACATTTTCTTTTGGAGAATTTGAATTAACAAAATAAAAAAGAGAGAGAATCACTGCAACCAGAAATACTATAAAAATTGGATGCAACTGCTTTCTTTTGGTATCTTTTGAAGATTTTTTTATAAGCTTTAGCATTTCGTTTCGATTGGTGGGCATTTTTTTGGGCTTCATTTATGAAAATTGAAAATATAATGACACAACATTATAAAAAAATGTGTAAAAAAGCAAAGAATTTCCCTCAATACAAAAACCCATCCCTCGCTTGCTTGATGGAGACTCATGTAATTTATTTGACATAAATAATTTAGAATGTATAAACAAATAAAACTTTACCAAATTTATGAAAAAATCTTTTCAACTCGCTTCTTGGTGCCTTGCCATGATTACCATGATTGCCTCTGGATTATATTTGCCGGCTTATGCAAACGACTACTTCGAAAGTCAGATACTACGAACCACGAGCAAAGAAACCTCGCGAGAAAAACTTCGAGAAATTCAGATAGCTGAAGTAGCCCTCAAAAGTAGTTCTGAACGACTTCGATTGCAGCAGACAAAATTCTTTATTTCAAAAACAAAACGCGAAATCGAGAACCGATACGCGGAAGGGAATATTTCTGCGTATGATTTTGCTGACATAGAGCAAGAGCTCCAATATCTCACCTATTCTATGAACAGCTACTTCATGAATATCCGAGCATTTGAGCGTAGCAAAAATCGTGATTTTCAAAAAATGGCACAAGATAATCTCGGAGATGCCAGTCAATCATACTCTCGACTGAAAGCTGCGACTCGAAAAGCAGTTCGTACAAATTAATAGACTGACTCAAAACCTAATAGCATGAATACTCCGCATCCTTACAGTACATTACTCCCAAGTATGCTGCGTGAAGAAATTCAGAGGATTTTTTTACCACTACTCACGCAACAGCTTGCTCATAACGAGGATCAAAAGTATCTCGTTTCTGTTGGCACCTATGTTTTCGAAGCGGTCCAGCTAGAGTTACGAAGTATGTCTCAAGATTTGTGAAATCAAAACCACCACTTGCGAATGATCTCTTTTCGCATAGAAAGCACTCCGACTCAAAAATACGAAAAAATACTCTCCGGAATTACCCAAAAAATTCGATGAAGTTCTGCAAAAAATTATACCGTCCGCACCAATAAAAAATTAAAAAAGTCGGAAGATATTAAGAAAATGCCCGAGGGCTCGTCGGGTACTTCAGATGTAACTATGGTTATTTCTTGAGAAATACATGCAAATCAGGCCTCAGAAATCTCTCATATCCTCGCAGAACTCGGGATGTTTGCTTCCGAATTCGATACAAATGAGTGGTATACAAAAATTGGATTCATTACGGGTAATCAGCTGGGGAAAATCCAAAAAATTCCTACCGCACTCCCGCTTCTGCCAAAATTAGTAGAAGGAGTATCTCGAGAAGTTTTCGAGACTATCGAGGTAAGAAAATGATCGAGGAAAAAGTGAAGAATCTTGAGTAGAAATGGTCAATATTTGGAAGAAAAAACTCGGCAATTGTTGCAAAAAGTACAAAACAAGAGTTTGTTTGTGAGGCGTGACGATTCCTATGTAAACCCCTCCCAACGAGACCAGATTCTATCCGATTATGAGTCCGCATTGGAGCTACAATTTTCAAACCCAGTATGCCAAAGTATACTCGGTCAACCCACAAATAGTGTTTTTGAAATTGAAATGTGACACCAGAGCTTGAGACCTCTCATTATCAATGTGTGAGAATTTAATAGAAAATATGCGGAACGAAGTGTTGAATTTGGACTTTCTGTAAAAGAGTCCGATGCAGATAAGATTTGGGATGAGCTCGGTGAAAATTTCAAAAAAAACAGCAAAGAAATAGGAGATTATGAATTTGAAGTCACCTATCCGAACGATGGAGCAACAGATATGAAGGGTGAGGCGAGTATCACTCTTGAGATGCCCATCGTAGCAAACGAGCCGGAAAAAATACGAGAAGTGCTCTTTCTCTTCTGAAAACTTCTCTTTAAAATCGGATACCCCATACTTCGAAGCCCAACCGTACTCCCGTCTTTTGTAAACTCCAGTCGAAAATTTCAAAAGCTTGCAAAAAGCACAATCAAAAAACCAAATTTACCACCTCCATCAAAACGCTAGGCCTCAGAATAGGTAGTGTAATTAAATTTTTTTCTTTTTTCTTACCCCCCTACTGAACCGTTTTCGCCGAGAAGCGTCCATTTTTGCTTGGTCTCCGTGGAATTTCTTTGCCACCTCTTCTGCTTTTTCCTCATCGGTTTTGAGTCATCCGCCCTTCTTATAAATACTCTCACGCCCTTTGAGTTCAATAATTATAGGGGTCCCCGCAAAGCCAAAATGCTCTCGGATTTGATTTTCTATGTACCGTGGGTAAGAAAAATGAAAGTGTTTTTCATTGTTCACCGATATCAAGAATTTTGGCGGATTCACATCTACCTGAGAACCGTAGAATATTTTTGGTTTATGAGATTTTTTATTTCCACTGGGAGCATGTTTATAAACAATTTGTTCGAGAAAGCTATTAAATACTCCAGTCTTAACCCGCTTATTGCGCTCAGTCTGTATCTGTAAGGCAGTGGATAATATCTCCTCCACCCGCTTTCCATTGGTGGCGGTTGTAAAAATAGGAGTGACGTAGTCGATGAATTCAAATTTTCGGTCAAGATATTTGTTGTACCCAGTCTGAACTTCATTTTGATCGACATCCTTCCGTGAGAGAACGATATCCCACTTATTAAAAACAAGTATCAAACCTTTCGCGAGTTCCAAGGCTTTCCCAACGATAGACTGATCTTGACTGGTGATACCCTCATTCGCGTCCATCATAATTACGGCAATATCTGCTCGTTCGATAGCCCGTTCACTTCGCATAACACTCCAGTCTTCAAGATTACGAGCCCCGATTTTCCCACTTCTTCGTATTCCAGCCGTGTCAATTAATACAATTTTTTGTCACTCGTAATCTACGACCGTATCAATAGAGTCACGGGTAGTTCCTGCCAAGTCCATCACCATGGACCGATTCTCTCCCGTAATAGCATTCACCAGTGAGGATTTGCCAACATTTGGTCGACCAATAATGGCGATCTTGAGTACATCGTCTCCGTATTGTGGCTCATTGTAGCTGTATCCTGTAGATTTAAGCTCGGCAGCAATCGTCATTCTGAGTTCATCAATTCCTCGAGTATGAAGCGAGCTTGTAGGAATAAGCTTGTTAAATCCAAGCTGCAAAAGACCTTGAGCTTCTCGCATTCGCTCTGGATTATCTGCCTTATTTGCCACGATAATCACCGTTTTTTTGGATTTACGGAGTAGTTTGGCTATTTCTGCATCATGATCGGTAATACGGTCATACTCCAAAACAAAAAGAATGATGTCCGATCGATCGATTGATTCTTGTACTCGCATGCGAACATCTGCGAGTATTTCGTCATTTTTTCCGTACGCCAATCCACCAGAGTCCGCAATAATGTATGCGATATTCTCATCATTATCGTGTATTTGGTACTCCAAAATATCTCTAGTGGTATTTTCTATATCGGAAACTATGGCTATTTTGTGTCGAGTAAGGGAATTGAAAATACTAGATTTTCCAACATTCGGCCGACCGACAATGGTGATTCTTGCTATCATTTAAAATTGGTAATGGTGCCCTCAACACGAATCGAACGTGCGTCTAAGCCTTAGGAGTGCCTTGTTCTATCCACTGAACTATGAGGGCGGAGTATGCTCATGAGTTACTTTGAAAAAGTCCTAGGATAGGGACAAATCAAAAAACAACTTGTGTATCATAGGAAAAAAGACGAAATCTACAAGTTTCAGTTATGCCATGCTGTTTCGAGTTTGGCTGGTGGTCAAGAAAGGATTTGTGTAGGCGTCTTTAACGGTAGCGTAGGTCACTCGGGTAAGCTCAGCCTCTTCCTGCTTGTACAAACGCGATGGAACATATGTACCATTTCGATAGACTCGAAAGCTCTCTATCGCGATAAAATCTACCACGCGGATAATTTGATCATCGGTAAGATAGCTCATGGCCGTCATGTGATACGTTCATCTCACCAAATAGGTTCCTCATCGAAAACTGAATTTCAGAGCAAATCTCGAAGCTTCAAAATCGCTACTTTCCGGATGAAAAATTGCCTTTCCAACACCTCGGATAGCATCGACTCGGGTTTTCCGATACGCTGCGCTCGATCGATCAAAATCAATGGTCATTTGTTTGGAATCTGATTGAAACATGAAGTTTTGGTTAATTACATAAATTTTCACATACTTTTTTTGATAGTCAAGTAAAATTAGTCAGGAATCTGTCTGATGTTTTGGTGAAAAATCCAACTTGCTTTGCGAGTTATTTTGGGGAATATATCAAAAATACCTTCCTCCTCTCCACTCCAACCAAAAATGATCGCCTCGGTAAACCACTTTCTCCTCCCAGCTGAAAAAATCATCCGTCACTATCAAAAATATATCGGGTATTTCTGTATCGCGCTTTCATTTGGGGTATTGCCGGTAGTATTTTTTCCAGAATATATGAAATCTGCGGGAGAATATGCCAAAAATCTACTCTTATTCATCCTGTTTCTTCCGATTTTTTCAAAGGTTATCGGACTCAAGATTGCCCAAATTCTGATGCCACTGCGTAAAGAAATGGGTATTCTCATGGGAAGCCTTGCCTTTGTCCATGGAGCTTCGTTCAATATCCAATACCCCTCCTTTATGCTTGAGGGTATATATTGGTGGCAAAATGGCATGGTAACGCATCTCGGTGTTGGATTTTTTGCACTGCTTTTGACTATTCCGCTCGTGCTAACATCAAATGTTTGGGCCATGAAAAAGCTCGGAAAACATTGGAAAAAATTGCATCGATTGGCCTATTGGATTCTCGTCTTGGTAATGCTTCATGTGATGTTAATAGCCTGGACTCAAGAAGCAGAATTCGAAATCGGCCCCATACTTATTCTCATAGCCTATTTTTGAGGTAAAATCTTGGAGTGGAAAGGTATTACCTTACAAAAAACAAGCGCATAATACCAAATTTATCCCGAATGTTTATGAACATATTTCAACTCATCTCTCGGAGTTATGATTTTCGTGCCATCTATCCGAGTGAATTTTCTGAAACAGACTTTACTCGCTTGGGTCAAGCCATTGGCGAGTGGGCCCCAGAAGGAACTATGTATGTTGGTGGTGATTCACGACTTTCAACTCCAAGTCTTAAGCAGGCCATGATCGAAGGACTCGTGCGTGAGGGTCGAGCAGTAGCCGATATAGGAATCGTATCGAGTGATATGCTACAGTATTCCACTATTTGCTTCCCTGATGCTGCCATGGGAATTATGATTACTGCAAGTCATAATCCAAAAGAGTTCAATGGCTTCAAAATGTGTCTCAAAAATGCTGCCCCCATCAATCTCAAGCTCATTGCCCCGGAACTTATCCACATACTACAATCGCGTGGACTTCATACATCGGATGCAACTTCCAATTTTTTGACACCAAAAACCTCAAAGTGAAAACTTGAAGTAATTGATATTTTACCGCAATGGATTGATTTTCTTACCGCTCATGCGCAAGGAGACCTGAGCCATCTTACGGTAGTAGCTGATGCGGGCAATGGAACTGCCGGAGTATTTATGCAAGCACTTGCAGACCGACTAGGTTTCAAGCTGATTCCCTTGTATTTTGAACCAGATGGGAATTTCCCCAACCACCATCCTTCGCCTATTGAATCCAAAAACATGCGAGATTTGCAACAAAAAGTCCGTGAAACTGGAGCAAATATTGGAGTTGCATTTGACGGTGATGCCGACCGAGCGGTTATGTGCGACGAATTGTGAGAAATTATCAATGCTTCGATCACTCTTTCTGCTATAAGTGAGCTTTTACTGACCAAAAATCCCGGAAAGAAAATCATGTACAATGCGACCTGTAGTCATATAGTACGAGATACCATTTTGAGTCTTGGCGGCACTCCTGTGCGAGAAAAAGTCGGGCATATCTACCTCAAAGAACATATGAAGCGAGATCCAGATATTATCTTTGCGGGGGAACACTCGAGTCATTACTACTTCCGAGATATGGGAAATGCCGATTCTGGAGCACTGGCATTCTTACTCGTCTTAGAATATCTCGAACAATACGAACTTACTGCTTCGGCAATGCGGAAAAAATTTGGAAAGTATCACAGTCTTGAGGAAACCAATTTTCAAGTAAAAAGCGTTCCTGAGGTCCTCGAGTCGCTTTCTGGTATCTATCAAAGCGAAAGACAGGAACGCTTTGATGGACTCACGGTCAGCTTTGAAGATGGAAGCTGGTTCAATGTTCGTGGAAGTTCTAACGAACCACTCATCCGCCTCAACCTAGAATCTCAGTCCAAAGAGCATTTTGAAAGTCTCTCCAAAAAAGTAATTTCGGAAATATTGGCATTTTGAGTATAAATAGAAGCATCCTTACTTACAACCAATGGTCCAGGATATCCAAGAACTCCTCCGAGAAAATTCGGATTTGAAAAGAAAACTCGAGATAAGTCGTGCCTGGATGGTACGCGAAGTCAAAGAAAGTGCTCACAAAATAGCTACAAAACGAGTAGGAAAAATGAGCAGCAACGAACGAGACGATTTTCTTGGGCAGAATCAAGAAGAAATTATTACAAATCGGATACGCGGATATTTTGGAGAACTCCTGCTGTTAAATGCTCCAAAAAATACCGTGGAACACCTCGTAGATTCTGAGATCAGTTATTATTCACTCGGAAAAAGCTCAAACGGGGACGGAATTGGAGTGGTAAGTTCGTATACAAAAATCATCGATAGCCTCATTGAATCGATCATCACAAACCAATTTCGAAAATTTGTGAGTAAACAAGGGGCGGTAATTCTCAGATCCAATGACCCCTTGGAAAAAGCGCTCTATCTCGTTATTAGCAAAAAATATATTCTCTCTACCGGGAGGCTTTATGGGCTTCTCAAAAGCATTCGACGAGGAGAATCACTTCTTGAATTTAGTAATCTTTTCAAGATATATTTGGAAAAATACCAAAGTTTATGAGAGTTTTTGCTCAGTGATAGCTTTTTTGATCTCTATGGAGAACTCATCGAAGGAGAAGTGTTTGGTGGAAAAAGACACTCTGGAAAAATAACACGAGAAGAAACTCAAAAAGTCCGAGAACTACTCGTGGGAAATTTTGAAAACAAAAACGCCATACTCTATCAATTTCTTCAACAATCAAGTGTGATCTAGGTGTTACAAAGGCGAGAAAATACTAATATAAAAATACGTATTTTATAATAATTCCTGCAACTCTTGAAGCTCTTCTGTGGTAAAATAGCCAAGCATATTTACGAATTGGTCCTGCTGTCGAGCAGACATGTCGGATTGACGGATACGATTTTCCAGGGGTACCTCAACAAGAACCTCTGATACAGAGAACATGATAATTTTTGATTTTTGAATATATTGGAATGCAGATGAGCAAGAAATATGTTTCTTACGATTCTTCCTCAACAAACAAATTAAAACATACATAATTACATATGTCAATTATTCTCGGCATAGATCCCGGAACGACCACCGTAGGTTACGGGATTGTTGAAGTTTTGGGGAAGAAGAGAACTATTCTCGATTGTGGAATTATCAAAACCGCACCAAAAATTGAACTGTCTCAAAAAATTCTAGATATTAACCATGATCTTTTGGAGCTCATAAAACAGTATCAACCTACAATTTGCGGAATCGAGAAACTCTATTTCCATACCAATGTCACAACCGGTATTGACGTAGCACAGAGTCGGTGAGCGATACTGCTCTGCCTGGCTCAAAAAGGGATTCAAATACGAGAATACACTCCCCTTCAAGTAAAAAAAGGTATTTGCGGAAGTGGGAGAGCTCCGAAAACGCAAATACAACATGCCTTACGCCTCATTTTTGGCCTAAAAGATATCCCAAAGCCAGACGATGCGGCGGACGCGCTGGCAATTGCGTATATAGCGAGTTTGTAGAAAAACCAAGAGGAAATGTGTAGGTAGCTAATTATTAAAACTGGTAATTAGCGACACCTGTAAGGCCTTGAATTTTCTGTCCTGCCTTCCTTGAACTCTGAAGTCTTTTCTATACAATACACCTCGTTGTAAAATTACGCACTACCCATGAACATTCACTCATCAGAAATCCGATCAAAATACTTAGAATTCTTCAAGACCAAATCTCACGCTATTATCCCGTCGGCGCCATTGGTTCCGGAAAACGACCCTTCCGTACTTTTCAATACTGCAGGGATGCAGCCACTCGTCCCGTACCTCCTTGGAGAACCCCATCCGATGTGAAAACGAATTGTTGATGTTCAAAAATGTGTGCGAACCGGTGATATCGATGACGTTGGAGATAATCGCCATCTTACTTTTTTCGAAATGCTCGGAAACTGGTCGCTCGGAGATTATTTTAAAAAGGAATCTATCGCTTGGTCGTACGAATTTCTTACTTCAAAAGCATGGCTTGGGATCGATCCAAATATGCTTACCGTAACGGTATTTGAGGGAAATAGTGATGCTCCGAGAGACGAAGAGAGTGCAGATATATGGCGAAGTCTCGGCATGCCCGAAGATCGTATCAGCTATCTTCCTGCAGCGGATAATTGGTGGGCGGCAGGGCCAACTGGACCGTGCGGCCCAGATACAGAAATTTTTTATTATGTGGGAAACAGCGAACCCCATGGTAACTGTGCTACCAATCCTGACGACTGGATGGAAATCTGGAATAATGTGTTCATGCAGTTTGACCGACAAGATGATGGCTCTCTCAAACCACTCCCCTCACAGTGCGTTGATACTGGAATGGGGCTCGAGCGAGTTACCGCAACCCTCAATGGATTCAAACACGTCTTCGATACCGATATTTTCCTGCCATATCTCGACAAAATCCGTGAGCTGACAGGTGACAAATACGATGATCGTGGGGCTCGAATTATCGCAGATCACACCCGCACGGCTGTGCATATGATTGCAGATGGTGTGGTGCCAAAAAATGTGGCACAAGGGTATATTCTTCGACGCCTGCTCCGACGAGCCATTCGAGAATTCGTACGAATGGGGGTTACGGGAACCGTACTATGACAACTCGCAGAAATGGTCATCGCCACCTTTGCTGACGTATACCCTACGGTCGCCACGAATACAGATAAAATTCTGGAAGAGATCCGCAAAGAAGAGGAGAAATTTGGAAAAACCCTCGCGGATGGAACTCGAGAATTCGAAAAAATTATCCGATGAATGAAAGAGGCAGAAATAAAAACTGGGCAGTCGATCACGAAAATTTCCGGTCAAAAAGCTTTTACCTTATTTGATACCTATGGATTCCCCGTAGAAATGACGGAAGAAATAGCAAAAGAGTACGGCATGACTGTGGATCGAGCTGGATTTGATGAGAAATTCAAGGCGCATCAAGAGCTCTCACGAACCGCTTCCGTAGGAATGTTCAAGGGTGGGCTTGCCGACCAGTCCGACAAAACCACAGCACTCCATTCCGCCTGCCACCTCATGCTTGCTGGACTACGACAAGTTCTTGGGAACCATGTGGCACAAGCTGGGTCGAATATCACTGAGGAGCGACTACGATTTGACTTTACGCATTCCGAAAAAATGACACCAGAACAAATCGCAGCAGTAGAAGCATATGTTAACGAAGCGATTCAATCTGGACTTAAGGTACAAGTAGCAGAGGAGCCAAAATCACAAGCTCAGGCTCGAGGAGTTTCGGGTTCATTCTGGGAAAAATATCCAGATGTAGTAAAGGTATATACGATGTCTGGAAGTAATGGGAAAGTATATTCAGAAGAGCTTTGCGGAGGACCTCATGTAGAGGATTCCACAAAAATGGGGGCATTCCAAATCGTCAAAGAAGAATCCTCGAGTTCCGGGGTGCGAAGAATAAAAGCAATACTCCAATAACAAAAAAGCTCCCTTTATGGACCACCACCTGTTGGGGAGTTTTTGTATAAATCTATTCGACCTTCAATCGTATTTCCCGAACCTCTTTTGATTTCTCTCGCATATTTTTTGTACCGGATACGATTCCAAAGGTAATATAAGAGAGCAAGCTTCCGATTTCATGTAAAATAGGAATTTGCAAAAACGGTTGGTTTTTGATAGTAGCAATACCCAGCATAATTGGCAATATGGCAAGTAGAGTCATTCTAAGATTCGGATACAACAGATACCCAACCAGCAAGACAAGCAATGTTAGGATGATGCCTTGATTGATGGCGAGAGCATACCGGCTTTTTTGTGGAGCGAAGAACTGGTATATAAAAATGAGATTGATAAAAGGAATATAGATAATAAATGGGGAGAATACCATGCTAGAATCTGAAAAAAAAGCTTCGAGCTCTTTCTCTGAATGCTTCATCCGAACTGAGATTTCTTCCCGTTTCTGGAGGAAAGAAAGTTCATTCTTGCGACCTATAATTACGAGAAATACGTCTAAGAGATACGGTGGAATGGTTTTGAGATTTAGCTGGATTTCATTCATTCAAGGAAGCATTTGAATTGGGGACAAAAATCCGATGCTCTTGTTGGTAATGAGAAATGCTCAAGTGGTAACAATAAGGACAATAATGAAAAACAAGGTGATCATTAGTAGATTGTCTCAACGGAGGAAAATGAATTCCACCACCAAAAGTAATGTCCCGTATCCTGAAACCTTGGATCCGACCTGTGTAAGCGGTGTAGGGAAACGTTCCGCAATAAAAACTCCTATAATCGGGAAAAAAGAAAGAAGACTTCGAATCAATTCAGCTTCTCCCGAGATTTTGTGATACATGAGTGAATCCGCTGAATGATCTAAGCTTATCGAATGAAAAGCTTCGAATTTTTTTCCTTGGTAGGCAAGATAAGATCCGCGAAAAATGAGACATAAAAGTCCGAGTAGTACCGTAGAAAATAAGACTCTAGAGAGAGCAATGCCAATTACTGGAATCTGGTAGTCTAAAAGTTTGGTAAGTAATGTGTGGTATACTATCAAGAACCCAATAAATCCTAGATGTAGACGCGTTGCTGACCACGCATGAGATCGAACAAAGGGGTGACTAAAATTTGGCTTCGTATAAGCAAGAAGATACAAAAAGCCCAAGAAAAAATAGCTAGTGAGGGCATTGGTACGAACTTGCAAAGGAAGATTCGAATTTTCGGAAGAATCAGCTTGATACATGCTGGTAGATTACCATAGTTTTTTTGAAAAACATAAAAGACTTCTTGATAATCTTGAATTTCATGTTCTCGTAAAAAAAGCTTTCTCGCACGAGAAAGCTTTTTTAGGTGTTTTTTGGTTGCGGTTTGCTGAACTCGCACGAACCGAATTTTTGTCTAACCCAAGGGCTTTTGAGGTGGATGAGGAATTCCTAAAATGAACCCTCATGCAAGCAAAGAAGACTTCGAGCGGATGATTTGGGAAAGGTGGAGATCAGGGAAGAAGTTTTACCTTGGAAAGCGTGGTGGTAAATCACGGCGGTCATGATAATTCGAGTTTCAAAAGTCGTGGTTCCGCCTATAATTCCAGCAACTCTTTCATCTTATGAAAACTTCCAAGAAAATCCTCGTCCAAGAAGCCGAAATATCATTCTTCGGAAAAGGGGAATCGGATTTTATTTCCCTTACCGACATAGCCCGGACGAAGAATGCCGAAGACCCGAGGTACGTCATTCAGAACTGGATGAAGACGCGGTTTACCGTGGAATTTCTCTGATTTTGGGAACAAATCCACAATCCGGATTTTAACCGTGTCGAATTCGACGCGTTTAGAAACGAGGCCGGAAGCAACGCTTTCGTTCTTACTCCACAAAAATGGGTCGAATCAACGGGAGCAGTGGGAATCGTCTCGAAATCCGGCCGTTACGGTGGCGGAACCTACGCCCACAAGGATATTGCCTTCGAATTCGCCTCATGGATCAGCGCGGAGTTCAAACTCTACCTCATCAAGGAATTCCAGCGCCTCAAAGACGAGGAAAGCGAGCGTCTGGCGCTTGGGTGGGATGTAAAACGCACCCTCGCGAAGGTAAACTACCGCATCCACACGGACGCTGTCCAGAAATACCTCATTCCCGCAAGGCTTCCGGCGAATCTGCAATCGAACGTGTACGCGAGCGAGGCCGACGTTCTCAATATGGCGCTTTTCGGTATGACAGCCAAAACATGGCGGGAAGAAAATCCCGAAAAGGAGGGGAATATCCGGGATGAATCCGGCGTGGAACAACTCGTCGTGCTCGCGAACCTCGAATCCCTCAACGCCGAATTCATCCGACAAGGCATTCCGCAATCGGAAAGGCTCGTAAAGCTCAATGAAATCGCCATTATCCAGATGACGGCACTTATTGGGAATCCAGCAATACGGAAGCTTTCATCTGAACAAAAGTAAAAATTATCACTCACCATCCTTTATGGGCATACATATTGAATTTAATCCTGATCTCGCACTCAGGAATGTTTCCGAATTTAAGAATGGAAAGCGAAAAATCGAGGAGTGCATTCCTGAAAATTTGGAAGTCGGGGAAGCCTACCCATTTCTAAAAAGCGGCCAACGAAATTATTGGATTCTTGGGGAAATACCGCTCATCGAAACGAAATGAGGCGAGGTATTATCTCGCCCGAAGGCTGGGATTATCATACTGGAAGCGACGCACTTCGTGGAAAATGATACCCTGTATACCCGAGGATTTTACAAGGTTGTGAGGGTTTTTCATGATGATGCGGTGCATTTCGAATGCTTCGATATCGTCGGGACTCGAAAATAGTCCTGCAAGAAATTTTTCGCATACTATTTATGGACGAATTGCCTCCTGGAAGATGTTTTCGAGCGTTTCACGGTTAGTGTCACTCCAGTTTGGCGAACCAAATTGAAATAGACTCATTCGAACCTAATTTTGAAGTCCAAAAAAACCGCTTACCATAGCTGTAAACGGCCCTTTTGGATTTCGTGAGAAATGATGGAATTCTGAATTGGTTGCGGAGGTACGAATCGAACGTACGACCTCAAGGTTATGAGCCTTGCGAGCTACCACTGCTCTACTCCGCGGTATAACTTACTTTGAATAAGTTCGTATATGATATGGATTATGGAGGAAAAGCAAGGCGATCTGCAATTTTGTCATTCCAACAGTTACATTTGAGTCTTCTCGAAAACTCTCCAACTTGAATGAAATGTCAATAATGGTAACTTATTTTTTGGTGCCAATGAGTGGAGTTGAACCACCGACCGCAGGGGTATGAATCCTGTGCTCTACCGCTGAGCTACATTGGCAAGTGGGCGGAGAATATGCAAAACTGTCTGAGAGTCAAGAAAAAGGGGAGAAAACGAGCGGGCAAACACCAGAGAAAACCGTGAATTTTATTTGACTTCCAGGCCCTTTACTCTATCATTCGCGCGTCACAAACGAGGACACATTTTTTAATAATTTTTTATGGCTATTGCGAGCGATCTGCGAAATGTCCGCAACTTTGGTATCTGTGCGCACATCGATGCGGGAAAGACCACTACTTCTGAGCGTATTCTATTTTACTCTGGTAAATCTCACAAGATAGGAGAAGTTCACGACGGTGCCGCGACTATGGACTGGATGGAACAAGAAAAAGAACGAGGAATTACCATCACATCTGCTGCGACTACAACGAGCTGGAAAGGTATTCAACTCAATCTTATTGATACCCCAGGTCACGTTGACTTTACTATTGAAGTTGAGCGTTCCATGCGAGTTCTCGACGGAGCAGTTGCCGTTTTTGATGCATCTCAAGGGGTAGAGCCTCAGTCAGAAACGGTATGGAAACAGGCGGACAAATATGGAGTTCCACGAATTGCCTTTGCCAACAAGATGGATAAAACCGGGGCATCATTTAAGATGACCCTCCAATCTATCAAGGACCGACTTACTGGACCAAACAAAATCCTCCCTATCCAACTTCCTATTGGAGAAGAAGGTGACTTTTCCGGAATTATTGACTGTGTGGAGAAGAAGGCCTACCGATTTGAGGGGAAGATGGGAGAAACCGTAGTTGAAATGGAAATTCCAGAGTCATACAAAGCTGAAGTAGAAGCAATGCATACGGCTATTATAGAAAAAGCAGCGGATCAAGACGAAGTACTCATGAACGCCTATTTTGAGGCTGGAACCCTTACCATTGCTCAAATCAAAGAAGGGCTTCGAAAAGGTACCGTTTCTGACAATCTCTATCTCCTCATGTGTGGTTCTTCCCTCATGAACAAGTGAGTTCAGCTCGTTCTCGACGCCGTAATTGACTACCTTCCATCTCCACTAGATATAAATAACGGAACCATTACCGGTCTTGATGCAAACAATGAAGAGCAGAACTTGACATTCAAGCAGGAGGCAGGTGAACCTCTTTCCGCTCTTGCATTCAAAATCATGACGGACCCTTTCGTAGGACGAATCACCTTCGTTCGTGTATACTCAGGAACTCTCAAATCAGGAAGCTATGTAATCAATCCGATTTCTGGACAAAAAGAGCGTATTGGCCGATTGCTCCAAATGCACGCCAATCAGCGACTTGAAATTGACGAAATACCTGCCGGAAACATTGGAGCAGTTATTGGTCTTAAAGATACCAAAACCGGGGACACACTGTGTGACGATACACATCCAATTATTCTTGAGCGGATGGAATTCCCTGAACCGGTTATCTCAATCGCGGTGGAACCAAAAACAAAAGCTGACCAAGAACGAATGGGTATGGCGCTTTCTAAGCTTGCCGAAGAAGATCCTTCTTTCCGAGTTACCTCAAATGCCGAAACCGGGCAAACTATTATTCAAGGTATGGGAGAACTGCATCTTGAGATCATTGTAGACCGAATGAAACGAGAATTCAAAGTTGAATCTAATGTTGGAGCTCCTCAGGTTGCCTACCGAGAAACGATTACTCAGGCGGTAAAAGATCAAGAAGGAATACACAAAAAGCAATCAGGAGGTCGAGGGCAATTTGGGCATGTAGTTGTGACATTTGAACCAATCACTCCAGAAGAACGAAGAGCTAATCCAGAAGAGCTCGTTGAGGAAAATATCTTCGTCAACAAGATCGTCGGAGGAGTTATTCCAAGAGAATTCATTCCAGGAATCGAAAAAGGTCTCAAGAAGGCTTACTCTCGAGGTCTGATTGCGGGTTACCCAATTGTAGATGTCAAAGCCACTCTTACCTTTGGTAGCTATCATGATGTTGACTCAAATGAGCTGTCATTCCAACTCGCGGGTATCAAGGCCTTCCGAAATGCTGCAAGCAAATCTAAGCCAGTACTTCTTGAGCCAATCATGAAGGTAGAAGTAAATACTCCAGAAGAATATATGGGAGACGTTCTCGGAAACCTCAACTCAAAACGAGGACAAATTACCGAAATGACGGAACGTGGACTTGCAAAAATTCTTCGAGCCTTCGTTCCACTTTCAGAAATGTTTGGATATTCAACTGATCTGAGATCTATGTCTCAGGGGCGAGCCACCTATGTCATGGAGTTCTCTCATTACAGCCAAGTTCCTGGAAACATTACTGAAAAAATTCGAGCAGAACGAGGTGTGAAATTTGAAGACGACGACGAATAAACATTTCTCGGGACACTTCAAAAATCCTTCAGTTTTCGGAAGGATTTTTTTAAGCTGAATAGCTCGTAGAATGAACTACAAATGCTTGATGAAATTAGTCCTCCAGATTTCTCGGTTTCATTAACGGGAAGAGAACCACATCCCGCAAATTATTCTGTTGTGTAAGAAGTGCCAAGAGACGGTCAACGCCCATTCCCCAGCCAGATATAGGAGGCATTCCATACTCCATGGCGCGTATGAATTCTGCATCACCTGTCATAGCTTCTTCATCTCAAGCAGCGAGAGCGGTCTCACCTGCTCTAAAACGCTCTGCTTGATCGATAGGATCAACCAGTTCAGAATATGAATTCACCAGTTCCCATCCATTAATCACCAATTGGAAGGCATCTGCTTGATCTGAAAATATATCGTTGCGTCGAGCAAATGGCTTCAGCACTATAGGGTAATTGTAGAGAAATGTTGGGTGCACAATTTTAGGACGCGACATTTTTTTGTAAAGATAATCGATGAGAGTGGCGAGCCCCATTTGGTCCATTCCTTCGATATCAATACCCTGAGATCGTATATCTTTACGAAGTTCCATTACATCTGAATATTTTGAAACATCGATACCCGTATCTGATTTGACCAATTCAATATAGTCTATTTTAGCCCATGGGGTAGTAAAATCTACATCTACCAGCTCCTCTGACTTGTTGAGTATTTTACGCTTTCTCTCAAGTTTGAGAGTGTCAAAAATATAATCAAACATTTTTTCTGTGAAAGCAATGTTATCACGATATGTCCAATAATTGGCATTATGTTCTAGGTGCAGATGCTCTGGAAGGTGCGAGGGATCTTGTCATTCATTTCGGAATGCCTTCCCGAGCTCAAATATCTTATCCATTCCTGCCAAGTTCATTAACTTCAGTGGTATTTCATGCGATATTCGCAGAAAAACATCAATATCTAATGCGTTCTGATGCGTGACGTACGGTTGTGCCGCTGCTCCAGTTGCAGCATTTGTCAGAACCTGACCTTCAATTTCCATAAAACCCTCTTTCCAGTAAAATTCTCGGATTGTTCGGATTAACTCAGAACGAAACCGAAATCGCTCCATGCTAGACTCATCAGTAATGAGATCCAAATAGCGTTCCCGATATTTAATTTCAGCATCCGCCAAACCATGAAATTTTTCTGGTAACGGTCGGAGGGCTTTCCCTAGAAAAGTAAATTCAGAAACGAAGACGGTCAACTCTCCCTTATGAGTTCGAAATAGTTCTCCACGAACCCCAATAAAGTCTCCGAGATCGAGTAATTTTTCCGTGAACTTGAATGCTGTGATAGCATCTTCGCCCTCGCCCAATTGCTCTAGAGATCCGCCTCCTGCTAAAATCTTGCAGTTTTCTCGAGAAAACATTATTTGAATTCTTCCGCTATCATCTTGTAGATGGGCAAAAGCAATTTTACCAAAGCTTCGATATAGAACTATGCGCCCGGCCGTTTCTATGTGTATGTTCGGAGCAGTAATAACTTCTTCGACAGAACGAAATGACTCGGTACCTCGAGCATAAATCTGACCAATATTTTCCTTTTTTCCAAAATTTTCGGGATATGGCATGACTCAGAGACTTCTGATTGTCTCAAGTTTTAGTTTTCGGACCGAAATTTCATCATTCCCTGACATATATGTATTTGTAACAAATTATAAAATAATCCTATAAAAAATACGCAAAAAGTCAAAGGTGAGAGCTATTTGAAGGCGAAAATTCACCGAAATAAAAAGAAAGTTGATTGACCTTTAAAATACATTAAAATCAGTTCAATGAAAAAAATCAACAACTCACCTATGCTGATGAAAGCCTACCGCTATGTGTTAGGAATTCTTCAGCCAATAAAGCACTATTCGTATCACAATATTGGTCATACTTTGGACGTTTTTTGACGAGCTCAAGAACTATGAAAAGCTGAAAAAATACATGAAGAAGAATTAGAGGATTTGTTATTGGCAACGCTGTTTCACGATACTGGCTTTATTGAAGAATATGAACGCAATGAGGTTATTGGAGCTCGGATAGCTCGAGCGTGGCTACAGTCCGAGTGACATCCGGAACATCGAATTCTTCGAGTTGAACAACTGATTATGGCGACAGTGCTATTTTCAAAGACAAATAATCTTCTTGAGAAAATCATACAAGATGCCGACCTGGATAACTTTGGAAGAGATGACTGCTTCAATAAAACTCTACAAGTAGAAAATGAGCTTCGTGAAATTTGAAAATTGGACACAAAAACTATCTACACGATTTTTTGGAAACTCTTTCATGGAATCCAGTTTCAAACACCTACATGAATCAAAGAGCGCCAAGTGAAACTTGCGGAAAATGTCGCTCGATTTGAAAGCGTCTACCATGAAATCATGTGAACCCAGGGTGACTCGATACCATCTAAAATATAGCATACATGCTGAACTCGCAAATGGCCATGTGCCAACTTACATCAGGTTCTATCCAAAAACGCTCTCGGAATTTTTAGAGAAATACTCGGCATGAAAAAATTTATTATATTCTGGTTTGCGTTATTTCTTGGTTTTAGCATTACGGCAGTGGCGTATGGATCTGACTTTTGATATCCATTTGCTCAAATTGCGAAACCAAGTTGTCGAAAAGAAGCATGGTCCACTTTGGATGATACATGCAAAATGCCTCTTCCAAGAATTGTGAACGCAAATTATGAGTCATATAAAAACGATGCTCAATTTCGTAGGATATACACCGTTCTTTGGGGAGGAACTTACGATTACGGTTGGGATATAGGACTCGGAAGTCATCTCGGTGTCGATATCGCCACTTCCGCCGGCACCCCAGTTCTCGCCATTGCTGATGGCGTGGTAGATAGATCAGACTCGGTGAGTGGTTGGGGCAGTGTCATTACTATCAAGCATACGCTCGCGGATAAGACGATTATTTATTCCAATTATGCTCATCTCTCCCGCCGTGTGGTAAGCAAAGGAGATATCGTCCGGCTTGGCCAGAACATTGGAGAAGTGGGAAATACGGGGATTTCATATGGAAACCACCTGCATTTCCAAATTGATATTACCAATCAGCTTCATCCCTACTATTACACCTCTTGTGCCAAAGGAAAAAATCCTATTAACATAGTAAATGCTTGAGAATGCCGAGATTTTTTGACTACCCACACGATCGATCCGATAATGTTTATAGAAACTGGCACCATGTCAGTCATTCCGCCAAACGCAAAACTCATCCAAACTATCAAAGACAAGCCAAAAATCATCATTGAAAAACAATCAATAAAATCACGCGAGGAGATTTTGAACGAAGAAGCGGAAGAATTCTTAAAAAGTTATACCATCGGAGTAAATCTCCCCTCTCGCGGAACTGCGGTAGTAGTAGGGACGCCATTGGAGTTCAATGTTGAAGTTCGTGATTTTAATAAAAATTTTAGCTCAAGAAGCCTTCCTGGTGCAGGAGTCAAGGTGAGTATTGATACAAAAAAAGCTGCAGTATTCCCAGATAACTTTACCCAGCTCTACGGCGGTGTGCGTCGAGTTTCCGTAACTCCAAAAAGTGCCGGTCCTATAGAAATAGTGTTTAGCATCTGAAAAAAAGAAATAGCTCGTAAAAGAATTTATGGAATCGCGAAATGATCACCCGTAATGACAAACGATTCGGAAACGCTCACGACAAAAAAATGATATATTGGGCAAGAATACGATCTCTATGTCTCCCCGCTCGTGCCAGGGTGATATTATGTCGGGAAAAATGCCTACAAAGAAAGATACCGGCTCGAGGTTATTAAGGGGAAGGCAAAATTTTGCCTCAACGTACCAAAAGCTGGAACATCTTGCGACTCAGGATTGGTAGTGGAAATGATAGAATTTTCCAAAAAAGATACCCCAGAGGGATACTACGCCACAAGAATTATACCACTCGCACCGGGCAATATTGAAATACGAGTGACTCGAGTAGGACAACTCAACGGAAATTCTTTTAAAATTTCAACAGAAACGCCTATTGGGCTTGATAGAAGGCATATCTACTACGACACCATCATGTCCGGACTCAGTAAAAATTTATGGAAAACACGAAGTGGATTTGTTGGGCAAGATCAAGAATTAACTACTGAAATGACCAAAGAATTTGTACTAAGAGTATTGAACTATCGCATACTCAAAGCAGGAACAAATATGACAAAAAAGCAACTTGCCATCAATAACCGAGAGTTGTTCCTGAGAAACGAAAAATCCCTCGAATCTAAAATCTGGAGTCGTTGAGCATTCGCCGATATACTCCTCAAAAGCATGCGAGTACCCTTGGTAAAAAGTAAGCCCATATTAATGGATGAAAATGGAGTATATCAAGACACTATATCTACTCTGAGAAACAACTATGGCTTCGAATGGCAAGATCAATTTGGAAAGCGGTATTTTCAAGCTGACAAAAAAATCACTATAGCTGAAGCTATGTATTTGGCAGAAGAAATCATGAAACAATAGAACTATTTCTTATTTTTTCGCTTTCTTCTCAGCTCCACCAGCTTGTCTCGAATTTCTGCGGCTAACTCAAAATCAAGATTACTTGCGGCAACATCCATCTCCAACTCATAGCGACGGATGGTCGCATCGATTTTTTCAGATGGCAATTCCTCTAGATCCGCATCAACTCTTTTTCCCTTAAGGCCTATTTCCTTAACACTGGAAATAATGGTTTGAGGCGTAATTCCATGCTCGACATTGTAGAGATTTTGTATTTCTCGACGACGCAGAGTTTCCCCTATTGCTTCTTCCATCGCACTCGATTGACGCTTATTGTGAGAATACATGATTACCTTACCATTCACATTTCGCGCAGCACGCCCGATAATTTGCAACAGTGCACTCGTAGATCTCAGGAAACCGATTTTTTCAGCATCAAGAATACCGATAAACGAAACTTCTGGTAGGTCGAGACCTTCTCGTAGCAAGTTCACGCCAACGATGACATCTATTTTTCATAAGCGGAGGTCTCTGAGGATTTCCAGTCGTTCAATGGTTTCAATCTCTGAATGTAAATACTTTACTTTTATCCCATTTCCGGCGAGATATTCCGCGAGTTCCTCGCTAGATTTTTTGGTGAGAGTCGTCACGAGTGAGCGTTCATTGCGAGAGCGCGCCTCAATAATTTCGTGCAACAGCGAGTCCACCATAAATTCCATATCTTCTATGTACAACAAAGGATCAAGAAGACCGGTAGGTCGAATAATTTGTTCCCATACCTCTTGTTGCTTCACCGCCTCGTATTTTCATGGAGTCGCAGAAACAAATACCACCTGATTCATCTTGTTTTCAAACTCATCAAACTTAAGAGGACGATTTTCCAAAGCAGAAGGCAGGCGAAATCCATATGCAACAAGATTTTCTTTTCGTGCCCGATCTCCAGCATACATTCCCCCGATTTGTGGGATGGAAATATGTGATTCGTCAATAAATGTGAGGTAGTCTTTTGGAAAGAAATTCAGCAAAGTAGACGGGGTCATTCCAGGTTTTCTTCCAGACAAATACATAGAATAATTTTCTACACCATTCACATATCCGACTTCTTGGAGCATTTCCAAATCGTATTCTGTCTTCATTTTAATTCGCTCGGCTTCGAGCAATTTTCCCTGAGATGTAAAAAAAGCAATCCGCTCTTCGAGTTCTGCTCTGATGAGCGGAAGAGCCTCCTCAATGACATGTGGAGAGGTGACAAAATGCTTGGCTGGGAAAATCGTAGCTGAAGTAACCGTATCTATTCTCTCGTTCGTCAATGCCTCCTTCCAAAAAAGTCATTCCAGCTCATTACCAAAAAAATCCAAAACCAAAATATGCTCACTCGAGCTCGGAAATATCTCCAAAACATCTCCCATGATTCGAAACATACCCGGCTTAAAATCAGCAGTTGCACGACGAAATTGCAAATTGACGAGTTGCCCGATGATCGACTCGATGCTATATGACTTTCCCACCTCAAATCCTAGAGTTTTCCCATGATATTCATCCACCTCCCCAATACCATAAATACACGATACGGAAGCTACGATAATAACATCTCTACGAGTAAGAAGGCTCTCGGTTGCTGCATGTCGAAGTCGGTCAATTTCTTCGTTGATAGTTGCTTCCTTTTCTATATACGTACCCGTTTTTACCACAAATGCCTCTGGCTGATAGTAGTCGTAATAACTTACAAAATAATGAACCGCATTACTCGGAAAAAATTCTTTGAATTCTTGGGCAAGCTGGGCAGCCAATGTTTTGTTATGGGCAAGTACCAAGGTGGGGCGCTGAAGTTGCTGAATGAGATTTGCCATGGTAAATGTCTTTCCAGAACCCGTTACCCCGAGGAGAGTTTGAAATGTATTGCCTTTGTCAATAGATTGAATCAATCCAGCAATCGCCGTCGGCTGGTCTCCTGTCGGCTGATACTTGGAATGAAGTTCAAAATGCTGCATAAAAAAGAAAGGTTACCCGAGAAGTCGCTGACTGAGCAATTGCCAGCAAGTTATATCAATAGTTTCCGCACGCGCATCCAGTCGAATTCCTAGTTCTGCAAACAGGGCTTCCAATACCTCTTTTGTAGCGATACCAGAGTTAGCCAAATTTGAAATTACTTTTTTTCTCGGTTGAGAAAATGCACAAGAAATGAGACTCAAAAACTTCTTGGTAGCCTCTGGACTTGATCGATGCGTGCGTGTGCGAAAATATACTACCGCAGAATTCACTTTTGGGGGTGGAATAAAACTGCTTGCGTCAACTTCGAACAGTTTTTGTAGTATATCACAACGGTACTCCAAAGCGAGTGAAAGATACGAATTTTGATATCATTTTTGTTGAGTAATCTTGTCAGCCACCTCTTTTTGCATCAAAATTATCATTTCCGTAGGCGCGAAGCTCACTTCGTACAAAAAACGAAAGAGAATCGGCGAGGTAATGTAATACGGAATATTTGCGATAAGTATACTCGTTCGAGTGGGTGAAAATTTCAAAACATCCTGCTCAAAGATATCGAGTTTACCAGAAAAATGGAACTCCCCCCGCGACCAGCGATCTTGTAGTATGGCAATCATTTTGGGATCATATTCCACCAAAGTAAGAGAAGCTGGGGAAGCTGTAATCAGCTTTTCTGTCAAAGCACCATACCCTGGTCCAACTTCGATAACGTCCGCACCGGAAATATCTATATAACTCGCAATTTTCAGAAGTGCCTCATCCTGCACCAAAAAATTCTGACCTAATGATTTTTTGGGTTCTATCGCGTATCTTTTGAGAAGATGTAAATGATTCGACATTATTCGTTTTGGATTTTTGTTTTAATATTCCACTTACTCTTGATGCGAGAAAGCTCCCCGATATAAATCGTCCACTGCATGAGAAAGTTCTGATACTCTTCGTTGATAACGTCAATAAATTTCTCCTTGTCTTCTATAAATGTCTGATTTATATTTTTGAGTCCTATCAGGTAGCCGATATCTCGATAGGCGGCTACTTTTGTGGCAACCAAGGCCATACAGGCATTATCATCATAAAGAAACTGTGCCGTCTGCCCATCTGTGGTCACACCACCAGTATACACTTGCAGAACTGCATTGATAGGATTCCCCTCGGATTGAATATCCTGGCATATTTTTTGATACTTAGCAGTGAAGCTTTTGTCAAAATTTGGACCAGTCAGATCGAACCAATCGACCAATTTTGCACTTACATCCGTAGATTTTTTGACTTTATCTCACTGGAAGGCCAATAATTCTTTTTTTATTTCCTGGTCGATTTTACGAAACTCCAAATCTAGTACTACTTGATACGCCACATCATGGGGTGCCGCTACCTGACCCTCTGGACAAATATAGTCCGTAATCGATTTTGGACCAGCTCCATTAGGTAGACGTGCCGCTATACAAGCATCGATTTTTTGCTTATATCCGGCAGTGGTGTTGTCCGCCAAAAGAAATACAAAAAAGCCTCCAATAAGCAATGACAAAAAAGATACAAGAGCTAGGACAAAAAGCTTCAGAAGAAATTTTGGTCTAAACCAGCTTCGAGAGAAAACGCGTGGGGTATTTCTCGGGAGTGAGAGTATTTTTGGTTTTATCGATTTCATCGAAACATGGAAAGCAACTTCTGGAAGAGACTAGCAGGTTTTTGAGTTTTTTCAACCTCTACCCCGAACACGAGCATTTTTACTATAGAATAAAAAGAAAGCTTGTTGGTTTTGGTTAAACTTTCTGATTTTCTATCTTGGTATTCTTCGGTTTTCTTTATCCCGTAAATTGATGCTACTATACCCCCAAGGATAAGACCAGTAATGACCGCATCCATTTTTTTTATACCCTGCTTCGGGAGTGATTTTCTGAGCTTACTACCAAACATTATGACTCCAATTTATTGATCTTGATCGTTTTAGAAGGAAAATGTAACTTTGGCACAGAAACTGAAAGAAGATTATTTTCCATAGTTGCACTCACTTTATTGAATGAGAGATTTTCTGGAAGAATAATGCTTCGCGAAAACGGTCCATAAAAACATTCATTGACGAGAATTCTTTGTGCTTCACCGTAGACAGATGGCCTCTCTCTTTCGCCGGAAATCGTAAGAATATTTCTGGTTACCGAAATATCAATATGACTCAGGTCAATTCCAGCAAGCGGTGCAACTATAACAACAGCACTCTCAGTATCGAGAATATCCAAAGCTACTTGCCCTACGTCAAGTATCGACTCTTCAACTTCTGTATGTTCGATGTGAATACTCCCATCGCTATGAGCATGATCATCTTTTTGCCCACCTAATCCGAAAAATTTTAACATAAACACAAAAGATAGTAACGAAAAGTGACTTTTTTGCAAAAGAAAGGGTAGTGTGATACTCTAAATTTAAGAATTTACTCCTTGCATGGCATTCGAATTCAAAAAATATTTCTGAGAAATTACCCTCCTCCCGACCTGGTGGCCAAAAAAACAGTCTGGCAATTCGGGTTTTTCACTTCCCAAAGAGAAACCAAGTGCAAATACCAACACAAAGATTTCTCTGAATCGAAAAGAAAAAATATTCTTTTTGGATATGGTGGGTTCTTTGGTGGAAGCTGGAATTCCCTTGGTTAAATCCCTTCAACTCCTATATTTTCAGTCCAAAGAACCTGCTGTCAAGCAGGCATGTCTCTATGTAAAAACGCAAATCGAGCGGGGAAACAACCTCGGAACGACGAGTCGCGAACTACCAAGAGTGTTCGGGAGTTTTGATTGTGCCATGTTTGAAATGTGAGAGGCCACCGGAAAGATGGGGTACGTATTTGGGAAGCTTACAGAAAAAGAAGAAAAAATGCTAGAAATTGAGCGGAAGGTATTTGGGGCAATGATATATCCAATTGCCGTCATTTCAGTGGCACTTCTTATGATGAGTGGATTGTTGATTTTTGTAATCCCGCGTATCGAAAAGATCTACCAGGACGCTCAGGCCATTCTTCCTCCTTTGACTCAGGGAGTGATTGCATTTTCTCATTTTCTTCAGTCATACGGTATCATTACCATAATCTTACTAGGGTTTTGCGGAATCGGATTCAAGATACTGCTTCGCCAAGACAAAATACGGCTCGCGGTAGATAGGAGCATTATGACGTTGCCAATTTTTGGAAAGTTGATTCAATATCGAATTTTGGTGAGCTTTTGCAACTTCCTCTCGCTACTGCTTGCTTCAGGAATTACAATACATCGAGCTCTCGAAATTGTCTCGAGTGGATTATGAAACTCCTATTACTCCGGCCATGTACGCGGAATTATCAATGATATACGAACGGGTACACATCTTTCTAATGCCGTAGGAGGGGCGTACCTTGAAAAAAAAATGGCTGGCGAGCCTACTGACTCGAATGAAATGCTGATTAACAAAGAGCGTCTTGAAATTTTTACCGTAGAGCTCTCTACATCGATCAAAGTTGGAGAGCAGACCGGCTCTCTTTCACAGATGCTCGAAAAAGCGGGAAAACGCTATGAAAAAGAGATCGATGTTCGAGTGAAAAATCTCAATGCCCTCCTAGAGCCAATTGTAATCATCATTATCGGAGCAGGAGTGTGAGTGATCATTTTGGCGATCATGATGCCATTTTTCAATATGGCAAAAGTGGTCGGGTAGGACCTATTCTTTGCTTGCAGCAGCAAGTTTAGCGCTCTGATCAGCAATCTGCAGCGCTTCTACAATATGCTTGAGTTTTCCTTGCATTATCGCAGGAATGTTGGAGAAGTTTGCGCCGATGCGATGATCGGTAACGCGATCCTGAGGAAAATTATAGGTTCGGATTTTTTCTGATCGATCACCCGTACCCACTTGCGCGAGTCGTGCTGAACCGAGTGCGGCACTTCGTTTGGCTTCTTCAAGTGCCCATATACGAGCCCGGAGAATGACGAGGGCCTTCATTTTATTTTGAAGTTGAGAACGCTCATCCTGACACTCAACAGCAATACCAGTAGGAAGATGTACCATGCGAATCGCAGAGTTTGTTTTGTTAACTGCTTGTCCGCCCGCACCACTAGAACGACATACCATAATATCCAGGTCTTCATCTCGAATGACAATATCGAGCGCTTCTACTTCGGGAAGTACGGCAACGGTAATCGTGCTCGTATGCACTCTCCCTTTGGCTTCTGTTTCGGGAATTCTCTGCACTCGATGGGTTCCACCTTCAAACTTAAACTGAGAATATGCGCCACTTCCGCTGATTTTGAAAATCTTTTCTTTGATACCACCGATATCAAGTGCATTTTCTTCCAGCACCTCTACCTGAAACCCGGATTCCTTGGCAAAAATCTCATATGCATTGGCAAGTTCACGAGCGAATAATGCCGCTTCATCGCCTCCCGCGCCAGACCTAATTTCCAAAATAATATTTTTGTCATCGTTTGGATCTTTTGGCAAAAGTGCCAACTTAATAGCCTCTTCGAGTTCAGGGATTTTGATGTCCGTTTCCGCCAACTGCATCTTCGCGAGCTCGATCAATTCCGGATCTTTTTCGGTAGAGAGAATTTCTTTGGCTTCGGCGAGGTTTTGGATTTGCGCTTTGTATTGCAAGTAGAGATGTACCGTGTTTTCCAGGGATTTCTTCTTGAGCATGGTTTCCTTAAGGAGTTTTGGGTCGCCATAAATATCTCCGTCCTGAAGTTTGAGTTCAATGGAGTGAAAATCTTCTACCAAATGATCGAGTTCGAATTTCATAATATTGATTGTTTGAAGCGGAATTGTAGGGAAAAAATCGAAAAAATCCATAGATTTTGCATTTTCCCCAGGTTTCGATACTATCTAGCCCGTTCGCGATATGCGATATGCCCTGATGGCGGAATGGTAGACGCGGAGGACTCAAAATCCTCTTCCCTCGGGAGTGCGGGTTCAAGTCCCGCTTGGGGCACCAAAAAAATTAAGCCCTCGTTCGTGAGAACGGGGGATTATTTTTTTGTGTCTTCCGGTGGTGGGACTTGAACCGCAGCCACACGGTCGATCTGCGGAGCAGGCGACCGGGAGAAAGCCACCAAAGTGGCTTTCGTGGCAAGGCGTTCCTCGAAGCGAGCATCCGATCCCTGTAAGGGTCGGTGCGACACTGAGAGGAAAAAGTCATGCTTGTCAATCGAAATTCCCAAAAAAACTTTTGTTTGAAAAAATATATCCTATACTCCCCTTACTATATTTCACGTGCATCTGCCCGCGTATTTTTCTCTACAATTTTACGCATACATTGGTGAGACTGTCTGGTTCGATCATCGCATCAGCCACAATCACCTTCACCCTTGCTCCCTGTGATACAGTGAGCCTGGGAATCCTGCACACAGGGAACAAATTTGGGCACAACGAAAATTTGGTGAAAGAACCGAGTATATTTGCTCGGTTTTTTGCTTGTTTGGTGGAGATTGTGTATACTGAAAGTGTAATTATCTAGATATATCATGACTACCAACTCAGAATCACCCGAAAGTGGGAGCAATTCTCAAAATACTAACTTGCAAAAAGTGACTCGAGCAAGGTTGTTAATTGAGGGTAGGATTGCGATCAAATTTGATGAAGCTATCTCGATTTCAAGGGATGCTGAGGGTTTTATCAAAAAGCATCTTTCCAACAAAAACAATGCCATCACCTTTGTAAATACCGAGTGGGAAAAAGTGGTCAAAGTTGACTCCAGCCTTGATGAAGTTATAAGCGAAGCAGATCTGGCAAAAATTGCTCAAAAACTTCGAGTAGAATTTATTGCAAAGGCGAAAAGTTTTGAGAAGAACCGAAACGACATCAAAAATGCCATTGTTCGAACGTACCAATTGAATGAAGCACAAATAGCCGGTATCAATACGGCCATTGCTGATATTCCTAGTCAACAACTCAACTCGTATTTCTCTGCCAGCAGACAGAGAGAATTGCTCAAACGAGTTTGTGAGGAATTACGTCAAAATGTTCCTGTAACACTCGGAGCATATGAGCAGCTGATAAAGATTTTCTGAAGAAAAGAAGTGCGAGCGTTTGATAACAACACTGTAGCTATACTTGTACGTGCATACAATGATGGGGGTATAGAATCAGAGGACTTCCTGGATATTTGGGGCAAACTATCTACAAACTCTCGCCCTAAACTTCTTTCCATTTTTTCTGTTTACCTTCCACTACAGACTCTCCAGCGGGCAGACACTACCATATTTTCAACAGAAGCACTCAAGGCGGCTGTCATGGCTCAGATACAAACATCTCTTCCAGATGATCTAAGAACAGAAGGCAATGATGCAGCACTAGGAGAACTGGAGTGGACCGATATTCAAGACTTATATATCAATGAGGAAGTCATAACAAAACTTTTAAACGAAGCAAGTAGTCCATTTCCAGATAAGCTTATAGTACCATTTAGGCAATGGCTTGAAGAACAAGTTGAAGCTGCAGCTGAAGAAAAAAACGACGACGCAGACAAAAGCTCACAACCTCGAGAGTCTACTGGGACAGTGAGCCAAAATAATGAGAGTATCGCAGATAATAGACTTGAAGCAATTATTACAGCACTTTCTGAATCAGGCTGAGAAACTTTAGAATGATTAGACTTGCTTCAAGAGGAGAACTTTTTATCAGGAAAAAAGGCACTGATATTGACCTCTCAAAAAAATAATACACAAGCTACTTACAGAATAGAAGTTGTTCGCGATCAAAAGCCTAAAAACTGATGAAGTACCAAAATACGCATCACAAAGCTGGGGGAAGAATGAGCTGATCTTACTAATTCACGGGAGATGTCCCTACAAAAATTTGGTAGATTTCTCGATACATTCGACAAGTTGGAATTTAAAAAAGATAGTACAGTTGCTGCCAAAAAGACCACTGACACTCCAGAAAATACTGAAAATGTTTCAGAAGAAGAATTCAATGAGCTCGATCTTGAAGACTGAGAAGTCGAAGAAGCTACCAATACTAATTCTGAAGCACTAGGAGAGTCCCCAGGTGCCCTACTAGACGAAGCAGAAAACGCGGACACCATCGTTACTCCTCCTAGAGAAGAAACTCAGGACGAGCAAGATCAGCTACCGAACAGTCTAGATTCATTCAACAAGGCAGTTTCCGAAAAAATGGGAACAGCCATCTCGCTTACCAAAAACAACTGCATAAGCATAGGAAAACCAGGAACTGAAAAATACAATGTGTATCGCATTAAAGATTTTACGGAAACTGGCATTATCTTCTGGAATAACTCGCAAACAACTCCCGAAGAAGAAGTAAGCTTCGCGGATCTCTACGAAAAAGGCGTAAAAAATGAAACCGCTGCTTTCAAGGTGCTGGAAAATAAACTCGAGACCATCGAAGATCTCTTGGGTATCATGCAACAGAATTCAACCCAAAAAGCCCTTTGGAAAGAACTCGAAGTGACTCGCGACAACAAAGATAATCCTATATTTGATTTTGTTGATCGCAGGTTTGATTCTACCAAAACGAAAAAGCAGTATTTTCCTGGAAATGATGGGAAAATCATAGAAATCATTTCCATAGACAATGGGAAGGCACATATCAGAGTCGGGGAAGAATTCCAAAAATCAAATAAAAGTTCGCAGGCAAGCACGGCAAAGTGGTTCCAGGAAGAACAAGTTCCTCTGCAATATTTAGTACTTTACATGACAAGATTTTCTTGTGCGCCATGGAATGAGCCACCTCGGGAAATCGCATCACGAGCAGTTCCAGAAGAGGCAAAAACCACGAATGGAAAGATGAAATCGATTTTTGGAAGATTGAGTGCGTATGATATCATGTCTGGATCCAAGAAGTTCATGGAGGCATTCAAACATCAGCTCCAACATGGCAATCATCTCCAAGAACAGCGAGTTATGCTTGGCATCGCAAAAAAAATAGGACTCGACAGCTGGAATAGTGAGTGGTACGCAGATTTCAAATCACAGTATGAAAATGGGGAGAAAAAACTCATCGAAGAACGACTCGAGTCCCTCGGAAAAATGTGAACCCCCGATCGACACAGGTCTATACGTGCCTCCTTGCTCAATAACGGAACCCATGATTATGACCATTGGACCAATGCGCTTTCTATGCTGGAAAAACATGGAAATCTCTACGCAGGAGGACTTCAGGATTTGGAAGGAAGCTGGATATTTTTTAAGCGCATAGCCGGCATTCCACTTAGCGCCAATGTAAATGACTATACAGAGTTTCAATCTGCAGTCGAAAATATTCAGAAAAAAGGGATTGATAATATTACCGAAGAAGCGGTGATTGAGGAGTATATGAAAACGAATCCCCACTTTCAGAATTCCCAAATATGGAGAATGGTGAAAAAGCGCGTCAAGGAAGGAACCGATACCGAATTTACTAATGGTGGAAATGAGGTGGAACAATTTATCAATCTCGAACAGCGACTTGGATATGCGATGGGAAAATTCCAGTCCAAAGAGTATGCTCATGGCATTGGCGCTATGGAAAAAATATTTGAAAAGGAGGGTTCTGCATGGAAAAAGCAAAGCATCGGGTTTTTACTCGCCATGAGTCGAATACCGGAACGACTACCTCGGCCTATATTGGATAAGTTTATTCCAATGTTTGATCAGTGACGAACCCACTCGCCCTCGCTGGCGTTCATTAAAGACAGGAGCAGCCAAGAAAAATTCCGAGACGCTGTCCGTGCTATTGTTGAGGTAAAGAAAGAGCGCCTCATAGCTGATTGAAAAGTAGCCGAGGGGCAGAAAATTCAAGAAGATTTTGATGGCATGATGAAAGCTATCCGCACCAACACAGATACCACGTCTTCTTCCAATGGATCATCGCTCAAATTTAAGACAGATGCCTACGACAAAGTGGACAGCTTTTGGAAAAAGTACGGAAAGGAAATCCAGTATGAATTAACCGGAAATCCAAAAGGCTCAATTATGATTTCAGAAACAGAACTCAAAAAGCGGCCCGCCCTCGCCGAGTATAAAGCCATGCTCACGGCGCAACTCGGAAATACCAACATCATGAATGGAGTTGAGCTTGATAATGGCACACCGCTTATGGATGGCGAGGCTGGCTCCGGGGTGATTTCCTTCAAACCCGGTAAAATACTTGACAAGATGGGCCTACAAATCCATCATGGAGGATTCAGTTGAAGTGATCTAGAGCGAGCCCTGCAAAGTGATTTCCGAGCAAGCATGGAAATGATTCGTGATACCAAAGAATTGAGTGAAGAAGACAAAAAGGCATGGTTCAAAAATATCTATGTCGAATACGTCAAGAAAATCACCGCAACATCAAATCTTACGACATTCTTGGAGCACTCCACCGTACAGCCATTCAATAAACTTGGACTGGTTCCTCCCCTGTATGCTTCCGAAGTAGAAATTAATGCAAAAATTCTCAATCTTCAAAAAGCACTTAGAGATATACAGCTCTCTATCGCGATGAAAAAAGCAGAACTAAAACGAGATACTCCCGCAGAAAAACAAAAAGAAATAAATGAAGAAATTATCAAAAAGAACCAAGATGCAGCGGTGCTGCAACGAGTGATACGAGAAACAGAATGAACTCGAGGGCGATATGTTGAATATGACGAAAATAACCCTTTGCATGAAGCTCATTTTGAGCAGCAATTCCGAGTATTTATGAAGCAGGCAAGCTCAACGGTTACCGTAACAAAAAATACTGCCAACTTGGTAGATGATATTATTCATAGAAATGCTGAGCCAAGTTTGGTATAAATTCCAAAACGCTCAACATACACAGAAGACTTTCAGATGATATGAATACGCCCCCTGCAGAATAAATAATTTTGTTGCTGTATCTACATTTGTGTATATACTCGAGGCATGACTCGTATTTGAATCGATGCAAGAATGTATGGCAGCATGTTTACTGGAATTGGGAAACATGTTGCTTGTCTTATTGCCGAACTTTCTCGGCTCGTAGTGGCGGAAGACCAGATTACTTTCGTAATTTTTTGTAAACCCGAAAATGTCGAACAAATACGGGAACTCTCTGAACATTTCGAGGTTATTGGGGTCAATATTCCGCACTATTCACTTCGAGAGCAATGCATCTTTCCGTACATACTGTATAGATCCAGGCTTGATTTGATGCATTTCCCTCACTTTAACGCCCCCATCTTCTATCGTGCCAAAACCGTAGTAACTATTCACGATCTTATTCTTTCTTTTTATCCAGGAAAGTCCATAGGCTCTTGGCTCAAAGAACTCGCCTACCGTATCACTTTGAACTCAGCAGTAAAGAACGCCGAGTGAATCATTGCCGTAAGTGAACACACAAAAAAAGATCTCATAGACTTACTTGATACAGAAGAGGAGAAAATTGGCGTAATCTACCATGGAGTCGACACCATATTTTCGACCCGAGCTTCCAACGAACGCATTGCTGAAGTTTGAAAAAAGCTCGGCATTCCGGGGAAATATATTCTCTATTTGGGACTGCATAGAGAGCATAAAAACCTATGACGACTGGTTCGTGCCTTTGGAATTTTGGTATCGAGAGGATATGAGGGCACTTTGGTGCTTGGGGGGAAAGAAGATCCAAGAACCAATGAGGCAAGAGAAGCGGTTCGAGAACTTGGGCTAAAACATCGGGTTGTTTTCCCATGATACATGGAGTTTTGAGATGTGCTACCTTTGATACAAGGTGCGGAAGTATATGTTATGCCGTCTTTATATGAAGGATTTTGACTCCCCATTTTGGAGGCTATGGCATGTGGTGTTCCCGTAGCAGCATCAAAAACTACCTCACTTCCTGAAGTCGGCGGATGAGCGGCGAGATATTTTCACCCCCTACGGATCAACGAGATGGCTGATGTTATTGAAGATATTATCAAGTCAAAAAAGCTTCAAAGCGAGATGATAGATCTCTGAAGTAAACAAGTAAAAAAATTCAATTGGCATACCATGGCAAAAGAAACGCTCGCAGTATACCAAAAAATACTTCATACCAAGTAGCTATACTCGGCTGAGCACATTACTCTTTGTTTTAAAAAATCTGAACGCTGTTCCAGCTAGTACTGTTCAAACTTTATGTATTCTTTTTGAACTCCAAGCTCGGCAAGTTTTGCTCTTGCGGATTTAACCATAGCTGGACTTCCGCAAATATAAAACTCGGAAAACTGGGCAACATATTCGGCGGTAAGGATATCCGTAACATATCCCTTTCTCGCATTTTCAGAAGCGTCCTGACTCAAAAATTGAACGAAGGAGAAATTCGAGCTTTTAGCAGTTAATCTCTCAAACTCTGATCGATAGAATATATCATCGGTAGTGCGTACCCCAAAAACAAACTCTGTCTTGGAGGCAAAATTTTGCTCTTCTAGTGCGCGTACCTGAAAATATAGTGGAGCAAATCCAGTTCCTGTGCCGAGAAAAAGCCGGGGAACATCAGAATTAGTCAGCACAAAGTGTCACATCGGTCCCATTCCGGTGAACACTGTACCGATCGGCGAATCACAAATTTCACTACTGCCCGATCACTCAAATGGAATTCTTTTGATAATAAAGGTGAACTTACCGTCTTTTGCAAAGGAAACAGAGTAGGCTCGCTTGAGTCCAGAAGGAAGTTGAAACAGTACGTACTGCCCAGGCTGTGGCTGGGGAGATTCACTGGAACTACAAGTTACTTCAAATACATCTTTCGTGAGAGATATTTTATTATCAAGTCGAAAAGCGGAGGTGATAATTGCCATACAAAAAAATAAATTTGGCTGCAGTATACATAATATACAGCAGCCAAAAAAAGAATTACAGATTTTTTGAATTATACTTCCTCTAAACTTGACTGGCGAAGTCGATTGAGTTCATTAACTATTTCAGCGTATTCTCTAACTTTTGCCGCTCCACTGATTCAAGTTGAAAATGAAAATTCTGGAATAATGGGGACAAGCTTAGCGAGCAGTCAAGACTTGATTTCTGCAACCTTGATTTGATCGTTTACTGTGTCAGAAACTGAGGCCACCATACTGGCAACGGAATGCTCTTTTGCAGGAGGCGTTGGTGCAATAGGATTTGTACCACTTTGATCACTCAACACTGGAACACTCTCCACTTGACCATGGAGTATTTGTCCACTCTCTCGAGTAGCACTTGGTGTTTTATACGGAGTCTGCGGTGAATCAACGGTAGTCATACAACAGTATTATACCAGAATTCTATTATTTCGCAAATAAAGCTCGGATTTTAGCTTCGATTTCGTCGGCTAATTCAGGATTTTTTGCAAGAAACTCCCGAGAATTTTCACGCCCTTGACCCAATTTGATCTCACCATAGCTAAAAAAAGCACCTGCCTTCTTAATAATTCACTTTTCTGACCCAATATCCAAAATTTCACCCGTTTTTGAAATACCCTCATTGAAGAGTATGTCAATTTCAACTTCTCGAAATGGAGGGGCAATCTTATTTTTGACTACTTTGATTTTTACCCTATTACCAGTAGCTTCCTTGTCATCTCCCGTACCCGACTCAATTTTTTCTTTACGACGAATATCCAATCGTTGCGAAGCGTAAAACTTGAGAGCATTTCCACCTGTGGTGGTTTCTGGGTTTCCAAACATGACTCAAATTTTCATGCGTATTTGGTTGATAAAAACCACCGTTGCATTGGACTTTGAAATCACTCCCGTAATTTTGCGAAGCGCTTGAGACATCAGTCGGGCTTGTAATCCCATGAAGGAATCCCCCATGTTACCTTCGATTTCTGCTTTGGGAACCAATGCCGCCACCGAGTCTACTACTATCAAATCGACAGCTCCAGATCGAACTAGAGCATCAACGATTTCAAGGGCTTGCTCTCCATAATCGGGCTGCGAAATAATGAGCTCGTCAATATTTACGCCTATTTTCCGTGCATACTCTGGATCGAGTGCGTGCTCTGCATCAACAAATGCTGCTGTTCCGCCAGTTTTCTGAACTTCGGCAATGGCATGGAGAGCGAGTGTAGTCTTACCGGAAGACTCGGGTCCGTATACTTCAACGATTCGTCATTTTGCAAAACCTCCGCCAAGTGCGGCGTCCAAAGATATAGAGCCAGAAGAGGTGGTTTCCACTTCAAGAAGGGCCTGAGTTCAGAGCGTCATGACTGAACCTGCGCCAAATTGTTTTTCAATCATAGCGAGGGCTTGAGCGAGGGCTTCCTTTTTATTATTCATACAAAATAAATTACAAATATAATGTCACTCTATACATAAGTACATACATTGCAAGAAAATATATGTACTTTGTATATATTATCGTTTTTTTGAGAAATGTTCACTGAGCGAGACAGTCGTTCCGGTAGCGATATTTTCCCCTTGGCAAATAGTGCAGCGGTATTTGGCAAGATCTTCATCCATAACTTCAACGGCAATCATCTTTTTACAATCACGACAGTAGTGAGCAATATCACCGCGTTCCATATCAAAATGTTCACGCTTTTTTCAGAAACTCGCCACATTTACGAGATCGTTGTAATTGGAAGTCATGCTGCGGAATAAATATAGCAAAATAAAAAAGAAAAAATTGGAAAAATTTGAGAAAAATTAGTCGAATAGTTTTTCAAAAAATCCTTTCGAATCATAGGTGTCTAACTTCTTTTCTTTGGCGATTGCCTCATAGAGTTCCCGCTCTTTTTTGGAGAGTTTTTTTGGAATTTCCAGAATGATTTGAACAATAAGGTTACCTCGAATACCAGATTTGGAAGATACATTTGGGAATCCTTCGTTTCGGAATACCAACTGAGAATTCGGATCAGTTCCTGGTTTGATATCGATTTCTCGTTTACCTAGAATCGGAATTTGGATTTCTCGCTTCGTTCAGAGAATGAATTCTACCGGATCAAATTTTACCGTACACAAAAGGTCATGTTCGTCACGAGTGAGATTTTCAAATTTTGAAGGCACTCGAAAATGCACATAGAGATCGCCTGAACCATCTATTCCTTCATGTCATTCATCGCGGAGCTTGATGGTCATTTCGTCATCAATTCCTGCTGGGATATCGATCGTGCGGGTTCGTTTCTCACTGACATACTTCTTCCCTCTGCAGGTCGGGCAAGATTCTCGGATAATCTTTCCCGTACCGTCACACCTGTGACAAATAGTGGCCTGTTCAATCACCCCAAAAGGCGTTTGAACTCTACGACGCACTTTCCCAGCTCCATCACAATCAGGACATGTAGCCACTGATTCTTTTGATTTGGCACCACTTCCCTTGCAATCTGAGCAAATTACTTTTTTTGTGAAGGAGATTTCTTTTTGGACTCAGGAGTATGCTTCTTCAAAAGAAATATCCAACTGTAGTTCTATGTCTTCACCCACCTCACGACGACGACCACTTGATCCGCTTGCTCCGAAACTTCCGCCACCATTGAAAAAAGTTTCGAAGATATCGCCCATGTTAAATTCTGCCCCAAAGCCTCCACCACCAAATCCTCATTGTCCCTGCCCTTCGGAAGTTCCGAAGCGGTCATAGTGAGCTTTTTTTTGTTCATCTGAAAGAGTCGCATAAGCCTCATTTATTTTTTTAAAATCAGCCTCTTTGTTTTTGTCGCCCCTATGCCGATCTGGGTGATGATCCATGGCTTTTTTGCGATAAGCCTTTTTGATTTCCTCTGCCGTAGCGGTGCGTTCTACTCCGAGAATACTATAAAATTCGTGTGCCATAGTTGCGTTAAAAAAATCAAAAGCGAATTATAGAAATAATCTTCCAAAAAACAAGCACCAAAAGGGAGAAAGTGCAAGATCGAATTCATGGATAATAGTTATAGTAACTGGCCCTCAAAACATAGAAATGATGGCGAATTTCGCACGAGAAATACATAAATGCTGACCGAGCAGAACGAAAGTTCTTGTCTCGATGATTTGAAAATTTGTTATCGGTAAGTGGCGCTTTTCGGCCTCCATTTTTGGAAGAGACAATTTACACTTTGGAACAGGTGAGCAATTTGTGCTTTGGTTTGACGAGACGAGATGGTGCATGTTGAAATATCCGACTTTATCCGTATGGTAGAACTCAAAAATATGTCCGATACACTTGCAAGATTCCTTGGAATCAAATCCGAACCCTCCGAATCCGAAATCCAACTCTTTGAGCGAGCTCAAAAATACCTCCGAGCCGTATCATGGATCCCCGGACTTCGAATGATAGCAGTCTGCAATAGCCTCTCCATGTACGCCTCAGATGGAGACTCTGATATCGATATTTTTGTGGTAACTAATCCGCGGCGAATGTGGGTAACTCGAGTGTGCATGACAGCCATTTTTCAGATTCTCGGAGTACGACGACATGGCAAAAAAGTTGCATGAAGATTTTGCCTTTCATTTTTTTGTACCACGAGTGTCATGGATTTTGAAAAAATTGCTATCGAAAACGATGTGTATCTGAAAGCCTGGGTAAATCATTTGAAACCGATAGTTGATATTGGGGGTTGTTACGAGGAATTCCTTGGGGCGAATGCTGGATGGATGGAGGTGGCCTCATTGAATAACAAGGAAAATACTCGATTTCGATGTATTGAAAAACCGCTCTCGGTAGAGCGGCTGGGGTGGTGGTGGAATTTTTTGGACGCTTTGTTGCGTACCATGTTTGAACCATTGACCCTGAAAGAATACGAACGACTTGGGAAACCTTGGGGCATTATTGTTTCTGAGGATATGCTGAAGTTTCATCCGGGAGATCGGAGGAGGGAGGTGCGGGGAGAGTCTACGGGAAAATAGCTATTTATAATACCTTCTCTTTCCTTTGTTCAATAGGCTTTGAGATATCATCTGTGGATATCACTACCACGTCTATTCCCATGCACATAAGCTGATCTCTGAAAAGAGTATCAGTATCTAGAACATTTTGCCACCAACTCTTTTCTTGAGATTTAGACGTTACAATAGCGAATTCCTTATTGGATTCATCAAAATGAATTTTAGGTCGTTTTTCTGAAGTATCAACCAAAGCTCAAAACAAATTGCATAGAATTTCTCGTTTAGCAAGAGTAGACTTATTCAGAAATTCAACATAAAATTTTTGAGTAAGATTTCCCTTTGCGTCTATATATCCTTGTTTTTTTAAATCAAATTCAAGCTCTAGGTGATCTTTGTTATCTAATATTGTTGCTCACGTAGTGGCAGTAGCAACAAGTCATCATGCCAAAATTGCAAGTTTCCCTTTCTTAGGTATTTTTTCGGCTACTTGCATCAATAATTTTGCAGTTTGACTATACATAGCAGGAGTTGCTCTTGCAGCATGCATAGCTCAGCGCGACGCATAACCAAGTGATTTAGCTATATCGATAGGGTGCATGAAAGCAGTTTTAGCAACAGTTCATGCTGCTCATTTTATATCTCCGTGTCGAAATACCTTTACTGCAGCCTCGTTTAAACCTCCGGCAATTCTAATGCCTTCAAATGTAATAATTGTCATGCCTAATGCAGCTATTCCCGCATCACTTAATGTAGGAAGTTTTCCATTTTTCAAATCCTCAAAATTGACTCCAACATTTTTAATAAGTTGCCATCCTCATACCATTGGCACAAGTACGGTTTTGAGAGATTCCATAATTTCGCTAGAACTCGTCGCTTCGTCGGATACCACATTGGACATTGTTACCACGAACGCACCTGCTGGTAAAATAGAACCGAGTCATCGGATTCATTCTGGAAACACTGCCAATAACTTGCGGAGCTCTTGAAAATTCTTCACGTCTTTTGCATCCTCTAGGTGAAGCAATACTGTATCACCTTGTCGAATAAGTTTCATAGTATTTACGAAATCTCTCAAACGATTGATTTTTTCAATTCCACCTTTATCGGAACTAACTAGTAGATTTTGAAACCAACGCACATTATCTATATCTCGAAGATACTTTTGAATAACTCCATCGCCATTTCCAAAAAACATTCTCAGGTTTTTAATCTCTAATGAACGGGCAGGTGGTGCTCAAACAACTTCTTTGAGTGCCGTTTGAAAATTCTGAGCTTGTTTGATTTTTACTATTTCCGTAGCATCAAGAACCTTGCTAAGTTCTGGATGCGCCAAGAATTTAGCTTTATCGTATTTTACTTCATCAAGAACGGAAATAATTTTCCAATTCTTTGTTGCGATATTCATTGCAGTCTTTAATTCTTCAATAATCTTTGCCATTCATTGAGTGTGTGGATTATTCGGGAGATTGGCAAATTTTTGATTAATAAGCTCAAATTCCTTGAAAACCAGATGGTAATCACCTCCAGCTCACGTAAGTCACCGGAGTACGGAATATCCATTGGCACCGTTTGCAGTATCAACTCAGGCGGCTATACCGAGTTTCGCGATATTAGCTATAATTCCTGAGGTAACTGCCCAAAATACTCCAAGTGGACGGTAGAGCTCCAATTGTACTAGCGACATCGCTTTTTCCCCTCAATTTGCAGAGTGTTTAGAAATTAAAGTATGGATTTCTTCAATGGTCATCGTCATGGGTGGAAGTCAAAGGCCATGAAATGTAAGACCAACAGCAGTTTTTGACCCACTCGAAACAGCTTCATAAACAATATGCTTAAGAGGAACTATTCCGGAAAAAGCAATTTTCCACATAAGTTCGGTAGCTCCCGTTGATAGGGTACCTAGAATTTGGGCGAGATTTTCAACAGTAATTTTCCCGCTTTCTTGAATATTTTTCGATATTTTTTGCAACTCTTCAGGGTTAAGATTGGTAGAGGTGATAATTTCGCGAATTTTTTTTATTTTATCATCCGAGAGCTTTGCTCAACCAAGATAGGTTTGAGAGAGATCATTCGCAACTTCATCGACCATTTTTGTGGTCAATTTCTCAATTTCCACTGGAGACATCTTTCAAAAAGACTCTAAAGCACTTTCTGCTTGTCCTGGTTTTTTTTGAGTAGTTTTTTTGCCACCATCAAGAACCTCCTTCCCCTTTTCTCATACCCCAGCCCCTGCCTCTCCGACAATTTCCGACCATTTCATCCCACCCATCAAGAATTTCCAAATATTCGAAAGCACCGCGAAAATCCCCATGACTCCGCCTGTTTTCAGTGGCTCGAGCACTTTTTCCAATGCTTTGACACCACTATATTCCATGACTTTTTGCCCGGCTGCATTGATGCTCTCTTTGACCCCTTCCATCAATTTTGTAGCCTCCTTTATATCTCCAGATTTAATAGCTTCCACTGCTTTCCCACCGATTTCTTTGGTAGAACTCACTGTCTCCTGACTTATGGATGCGATTTTCCCAGCCCCGGATTCAAGTGCAACTTTGGCATCTTGGAGTAATTTTTGTTGGCTTGGGGAAATACTGGAATTGAGTCTTGCCAATTCATCCTTAGTGCCGTCAACCATCTTTTCTGATTTTATTTCAAACGAACGCATCAATTGCTCAGCAAGTCCTCGGAATCTATCCCGCTCCTCTTTGCTCGTAGCAGTTTCTGCGCGTTTTTTGAGGTCATCAAGTATTGTTTTTGGATTCAAAGCTACTGACTCTTGATGTTCTTTGGTGGAGAGATTTTCGGTTTTAACGGGAATGCTTTCCAAAGAAGTAGGTTTTTCGAGAGAGGAATTCATAAGGGATTCGTAATGGTTTTTTCAATTTTACCGTATTTTTTGGGGATTTGCAAAAAACCACCCAGAGCTCGGGTAGTTTTTGGTAAAGAGTTATCGATTACTTTGTATTTTCGAGGATAGATTCGGACTACTTGGTAGCTGACCTGAGTGCTTCATCTGCCGCCCTAAGCGCATCATTTAGTCGTTGGCCTACCGCGTCTTTAGCTGGTGCCAAGTAACTTGGACTTGGCTGTCCATCAGTTCCAAACTTCTCAATTGCTGTAGCTGCAACCCCAGCAACTCCAGCCGCAGCTTTTTGGCCAAGATCCATGACTTCAGTACCTTCTACAATAGCCGAACCGAGCCATCCAAGCCAGATATAGTTAAAATAGTTATTGGCAAATTCTCCCTTATTATTATATGCGTAATTGATAAAGTCTTGGGTACCATGTATTTTATCGCTTCCATTTACCGCAAACTCTGCACCCGTAATCAAACCTACTGCCCCGAGTGTTTTGAGAGAAGGAGTCCATGCAGTAGGAAGGATTTTTCCGAGTCAATCATCTGCGTTCGACCATAGGTGACCATGAGATGATCTACCAGTAAACAAGGTTCGAAGGACTTCGATTTTTCCAAGTCCGTTACCCGTGAATGGTAGGGTATTGAGATTTCAGGAAAGCTTGAGTTCTTTCCACATATTTCCAACCGACCAATCCCAAAGTTTAGTTGGTATTTTTTTGAGGAATTCCACCCCGAACATATCTTTGACTTTGACGTTCTTGACTTTGTCAAACATGGGATTACCAGGTGAAAAAGGATTCTTAAAAAGCGAATCGAACTTACCGGAAGTGCCTTTCCCCAAGATAGCATTCATGAGTGCATCAGCTTCTCCTTCACTTAATGCTTTGAGCTGAGCTTCCGTCATCCCTGTGAAACCACCATTGGCTCACTTTTTTTCGAGAATGAATCCTCCTGCCTCGTTTTTGGAAATTCGATAAGTCTGATCACCGATTCGGATTTCTTTCTTTACCATGGTTTCTACAGTACTGTTGAAATTCTTGGCGAGCGAATTTTTGAGCATCTGGTCTGGAGTGACATTCTCCGCAATATGTCATTTGAGTGCTTTGAGACCATTTTGGTTCACTGGAAATTTTACCGATTCGCCAACACCAGGCTTGAAGACATAATCTCTGTCTTTGAGTGTAACCGTAGCGTCTCCGATATTTACTGACTCGCCGTCTTTGAGTCCCTTGAGTTTTGATTCGAGATTTTGGAAAAACTTTTCAAATGATGCTCTCGCTGTTGCGGCAGGTCCGGGCTGTATGGCTGTAGTCTGCTCAACTGTTGGCGCAGGCGCCTCTACAGGACGTGCAGCTGGTGAAGTGGCACTAGTAGTGCGCGATGACTTGAACTTTCGCACATTTGCATTTACTCCATCAACGAACTCTTTGATTCAAGCTACTCGCGCAAGAGAAGGTCCTCCAAGTGGGCCAATTTCCAGAACTTCCACTCCATTACTCCCAGAAATTTTACGAACTGACCAAATAGATCCGTCGTTGGCAATAAACTGAGGAAATAGATTAGGATCCTTTTTCATCTGATTTCGAATTTTTCGAACGTCAGTTTGGGTAATTTCGCGGGTGGTAAAAAGTTCACGATTTGCCATTGTTGCTCGTGAAGCAGGCACTTCCGCAGCTGCAGATGATGTCTCCGCGGCACGTGCAGAAGGCGTCTCCACAGCACGTGCAGCACTAATATCACGATCTACCTGAGCAAGCACTTCGGATGCTCACTTTTTATCTCCGAGTGCTTGACGCACCTGAGCTTCCTGAAGTCGAGATTCGGCCCGTTTTGCAATAGCTTCACGACTCTTGGTATACGCCATTGATCCACCCCGAAATACCAGTGGAAGGAGTGCCCAAGGAAGATTGTTCTTGAGTGATTCCGCAAGAGAAATGTCAACACCTTGGAATTGGGATCGTATTTGATCCACAGTCACTCCAAGAGTATAATCTCCTGCCATTTCAACCCCAAGAGCTCCTGACTTACCAATTTTTCCGATGACCCCAGCCGAGCGGACTACACGGAAGAGCATACCTCCGGCGAGAAATGTTCCAACATTGATTGCCCCTTCTTGCAGAGTCTCTTTGCCAGAATATACTTTCCCCTCGAGTACCATCGTAGCTCAAGTAGTAAGAGCTCCGCCAGCAAGTGCGGAGGCAGCCATCATCATCGGCACTCCTGCCACGGAACCAACCGCTGTGGCAGTAAAAACAGCACCAGCAATTCCGAGTCCGACAGCAAGTAGTTGATCTCGCCCGAGAACCATTTTTACCTTATTCCGGTCCTTAAGATCAAGCCATCCCGTGGTTCCATACATATCTTTGAGCTGATTGAGACTGCTTATTTCCTGGGCTGTCAATGATTTTTTATCCAATTTCCCTATTGCAGATATCATGTCCCTCTCATATTTTGCGAAGCTAGAATCATATACCTTATCCCAAGCACCTTTTATAGTAGGATTTGACAATGTTTCACCAAGAGCTTGATCAAAAGTCTTCCCCTGCTGCACTTTTGCGTTAAGCATGGTTGTAATAAGAGTTTTGGTATTTGCATCCAAACTCTTCATAATGTCAGTTTGAGTCGGAAAATTCGGAGTAGTCAATTTTGCACCAAGCACACCCTTCAACAAAGCCTCTGCAGTAAACGAATCTCGATAATGCTTATTACTCACCCCCCCTTCTCCTCGAAGATACAATGCCATTTCATTGCTAATAGATTTTAGGTATTCCGCATTTCTTTCTGCATAGGCATTGTTTTTACCTAAAATATACTTAGCATTAAAGTCCGTCATTCACGCAATCAGAGCTTTCATAGCCACGTCAATAAGCTGACCGTTGCTTTCTCGAGTTTTACCATCGGAGAGCTTATCAGCACCCTTTGTAGCTGATCTCCAAGCTCAGAGTAAATTTTGAAGACTTTCTAGGTCTTCTGTATATGTATCTTTAGTCTTTTCTGAGGAAGATGTAGATGATCATGCTGCACTAGAAGAAGCACTTGCGGCAGGCGCACTCGCTGGCTTAGCAGGACTTGGGGCTGAAGCAGGTGGTGACGACGATGCTGCCGCTGGACCAACTGCAGAACTTGCGGCAGGCGCACTCGCTGGCTTAGCAGAACTTGGGGCTGAAGCAGGTAGTGCACTTGGTGATGGTTTTGGCTGAGCAATGTTTTGGAGCGCTGCGAGGGTCAACGGACCAAACCAACCATCTGGAACTCCTTTCCGAGAAACGGAAGCTACCGCATCAATCTTTTTGATTTCAGTCTGAAGTGCCAAAACTGCCTGGAGAGTAGGATTTTTAATAGCTGATTCGAGTAGTTCAAAGAGTTGAGGCTGACTGGTCTTGAGCTTTTCTTTGATGGCATCAAGTTCTGTTTTTTGCTTTCTCAAAAATTCTCTGCTATAAGCAACGCTTTTGGGCTCTCTTTCTGATACCGTTTCTGGTTTCTCTGAGGCTTTTGAGCTTGATGTAACTTTTGAGTCAGTCTTTACTCAAGCATCTCTTAACTTTGACTCCTCAGCACGGGATTGATTCAAAACAAGATCTTTATTTCGATCTCTCTTAGCATCAGCCGCTTCTGCCAGCGCAAAATACTTCTCAATAATACTAAACCGATTTTCAAACTCCGGACCAGCATTTCCTCATTTGAGTTTCCGCTCCGCAGTGATGAAAGCGGTAATGTCAGCACGGGTTTTCGCATCGCCAAGATTTATTTTGCTGAGCTTATTCCACAAACTTTCAATTCGGCTTTCACCGTATACGCTGTCCCAAGAATCAATCTGTGACTGAAGCAGTCTTCGAAGTTCCTGTTGTTCAGTTGGAGCACCTTTTTGAACGATTGCAGCGTCAGAGAATAGCTCTAGGGTATATTTTTGAGACATATAAAGTAGTTATTTACCCTATCTTGCCACAAAAACCATAAGTTTGCAAAAAAACGCCATTTTACCTATTTTTGAACAAATCCTTTGGGTAAAGACTCCCAAGCTCAGGAACTATCTGATGTACTCTGCTGAAGGCACCGTAGGAGGAATAAAATACTCAGGATCCATCCCAAATTCTGGAAGACCTTCCCCAAAATCAGTTGATTGATGGAGTCCCAGATGAAAATATTTCTCTTCGTTCTCATCCATGCCAACCGTGGGACCAATACTCCAACCCAAATTTCTCAAAATATTACTTACTCTTCCGTTAAAGCTGCTCATACTCTGGGGAGTAAGTCCTACTAAAAGTTTAAAGCCATGCTTTTGCGCCATGTATTCAAAAAAGTTTTGAAGCTCGGCTCACATTCCGACTTTTGCAAGAGAGGAGTCTATTTGAATGGCGTTGGGCGGAATAATCACATAGCCAATCTCTGGATCAATGATGTAGTAAAAATAACAGGTTTCATCATCAGATCTAAGTCTATAGATTCTCACAGAACGAGAAATTCAAAGTGAATGCGTAAAGCTTTCGAATTGGGATTCGATAATGCTGGGTTGAAAATTAACCGTTCTTCCATCCTCAAGATGTATGGTCAAAAGAATGGGTTGTATGATTCCAAAATAGTTCTTTTTAGACTCGAGCTTCATGTAAAACAAGTAATTTGCTTCTATAAAATCATATATTTTGAACTGAGGCAATTTTTTATGCCCTGAGCTCCAATCGTACTACCGTCTCTATATGATGCGTATGAGGAAACATATCAACAGGAACAACATCCGTCAATACATACTTACCTTCTGCGAGCAGTATTTCCAAATCTCGTACCAGAGTGGATGGATTACAACTGACATACAAAATTTCTCGTGCTCCAAACGCCAAAATATTTGGGAGTGCCGTCGGATGCATGCCATCCCGTGGGGGATCAATAACAAGAGTATCAGCGGATTGCTTTTGCTCAAGATACTCCTTGAGAAATTTTTCTACTGGAGCTTGAACAGCTTCAAAATTTGATATTTGGTTTATTTGAGCATTGACACGAGCATCAGCACTTGAGTCCTCAACTATTTCAACAGAACACACTCGGTCAAACAAATGCGACAGAAGAATTCCAATAGTTCCCGTCCCAGCATAGAGATCAAGCAAAGTTCCACCTTGTGATTTTACCAGAGAAATAACCGTGGCGTAGAGTGCTTTGGCGCCAGTAGAATTTGTTTGGAAAAAACTCTTTGGTCGAATTTCAAAGGTTTTTCCAAGGAGTGTTTCCCGAATCGTACCTGTACCTTGGAGAATTTCTGCCTCTCCTGTGACAATATCCGCGAGTCCAGTGTTGTGAAACAGCACCTGGGTGGCAATATCAGTACGCTTGGCCATGTGTTGCCAAACCCCATCAAATTGAACTTGATCAAAAGCAGGATCTTTGGTATTGAGACTATATACCAGCATTTTCTGACCCGTAGTCTTAGCTTCCCGTACGACAAGATGTCGCCAAACCCCTTTAGTGGTCTTTGGATCGTAGGTAGGGATACCGCTCGCTCGCGATAGACGATTGACTTCCTGAAAAATCTCGTTGACAGAATCACTTGCAAGAACACAAAAGTTGCAATCTATGATGCGATCGAACTCTCCTTGTTTGTGAAATCCAAAACGGAACTCATCATGAATGCCCTCTTTTGCAGATATATACTTTCCAAATGAAAACTCAAGCTTATTCCGATACCCATAAATTTCTGGGCTCGCAACAATCGAACGCCACATAGTTGTACTCAAAAAACCGCGACTTTTGAGTCAGCTGAAGCATTCTTGCACCTGTTCGTTCTTGATTCGAAGTTGCTCGGTATATTTGATGGGGAGCCATTTACATCCTCCATATACCTGAAAATGTTCTGGTAACGGCTGTTCTAGGGGGGAATGCTCCAAAACGTCGACAATCTGCCCCTCGATATGCCCCTTTCGGATTTTGAGAACCCGCACGGAAACGGTTTGCCCAGGAATCACACCACCTGCTATCATAATAGCACGGCCATCCACCGCTCGAGCAAGTCATTTGCCACTAAAAACGAGCTTTTCTACAAGCACGGGGGAAAGTATATCATTCTTGTTCATGAGAACGGCGGTTATGGTATTGGAAAGGCAGAATTTACTCTAATTTCATATAAATCCAAATAAATATCCTGGCAAGCATTTGCGTTCAAAAAAATTCCCGAATGTTGGGAATTTTTGCTGCTCATGGGAATGCTCTATCTCACCTCTCCTCCTTGGCTCGAGAGTTCATACACCCCCTCCGAGGTAGTCACACGAGGCGCTGAAATATTGATGATTGCAGGTCCTTCCCGCTGAATCGTAAAGCCAAGTGATGCAATAATACTACCTGCAGGAATATCAGTAGGCTCAGAGAATAAAACTTTGATGAGAGAAACTCCCGGCAGGTTGGATGTCACGGCAATATCTCGTGATGCAATAGCTCCTGCCTGATCTATGGCACCAAATTTGAGAGCCTCTGGATTGGCCAAAATCGTGAGTTCGATTTCCTTGACCTTCTGCATCGCTCTCTCCATGCGGATATTCGCTCGATCCGTACCTGGCATGCTTTGAAAAATACTCATATCAGCGACGACTTCTGACTTTGATCCGACTGCCTCAATAGCAGAAGCCTGCATTTTGACGCCAGCATCCGTATTGAATAAAAAAACATTGACGCCAAGAGCAAATGCAAATGCACTCACACCAACAGCAAGATGCTTTCGGAGAGTGACTTTTTTAAATTCTTGAAAAATATCTTTCATAAAACAAGGATTGATTAGGATGAGTGTATTCAAAACGACCTATTCGGTCAAACATTCTCTTACAAAATGACAGTAATATCTATCTGAGTTGACGAAGCTGGACGTGGTGCATGGGCGTGACCGGTGGTTGCGTGAGCTTTTGTGATACTCCAGCCAAAGTTCAAAAAGCGGGAGGTGTACTCAAAAATCAATGATTCAAAACAATTGACCAAAATACAACGAAACTGGATATTTGAAGAGCTGGCGAGTGCACAAAAGCTCTGAGAGATAGCTTTTCATGCCGCTGATATTTGGCCAGATAGTATCGATCAAGTGGGGATCAAAGAGGCAAATCGCGAAGCCATGGAGCAAGCCATTCATGGAGTGCTTGAAAAGATTTTTACATCAACGAGAAAGCAGCCTCTGGAAATAGAGATTCATATTGATGGAAATGATCACTATAAGTTTGATTTTGGAAAACAAAAACAACAACTTCACCTATCCGTATCAGAACATGTACGAGGAGACCAGAAATTCAAATGTATTTGAGCCGCATCGATATTGGCCAAAGTAACCCGAGACACCCTGATGGAATGATATTTTGAAAAATTTCCAGATTACGGTTTTGAGAAACACAAAGGATACGGCACGGCTCAGCATCGTGAAGCCCTGGCTCGTTTTGGCATACTGGAAATACACCGAAAGTCATATTCCCCAATAAAATACTTGATTCTATGAGCAAAAAAACTATAGTTTTGCCATAATTTAATGCTTTTTCCGTGAAAAAAATAATTGCTTTATGTATTTTGCTCAGTCTGACTATTTGAGCTCCGCTCGCTGGGGCAGTCACTCAGACAGGTTCTACTATGGTCTTACCTACCAATATTAGTCAAAATGTTACCAGAGTAGTAGAATCAACCCTCAGCACAAATACCGGAGAAACCGCCATTGCGCAAGATGAGGTTTCACTCGCGCTCGGGAAACTCATACAAATCTACGAAAAGCGAGTGACTCGTCTTCAAGATGAAGTGAATCGACTTCGCATCGAAAATGACGCCCTCAAGTCAAAAATCGCTCTACAAAATGGCACTACTCCAGCGGTAGAAACGGTAGCAAGCAAGCCAACATTTCCGGTAGTTTCTAGTCAAAAAACAGAAGTAGAAAAAAAATACGATATCATTGTCTCTAATATCGTAAATAGTCTTCCAGCAATACTCAAGAAGTATAACATTTCAGCTACCGGAAGTATTGGGCTATTTGAATTCATAGAACCAAAAAACTTCTTCATTTCGATAGACGACGGTAAAAACCCAGCAGGTATTACCGCATTCAAAACCAAAATTCTCTTTGAATACGACGCAAATCTCAATCTCAAAGTAGTCGGTACATTTGATCTTGACTACGCTACGAGTCGATATGTGACTCTTGCTTGAGGAAATCCGTTTTCTGGCGTGGCTCGCATACGAGTAAAAAATCCAAGCTATACCGGAAAGCTCATGGAAGAAGTGGCTATATCAACAACGAACACTTCCATAATTTCAAGCACACCTCTCACCAGCACTGGCACTCTTTCTACAACAAGTACAACTAATTCTGGAGCTACGCCAGCAAAAGGTACTGCAACGCTCGACAGTATACGAAAGGCATATGAAAAAAATAAGCTCGGGGATGTGGTTCAAATGAGTACCACGTATCTACAAACCAATCCAAACAATGTTGAAGTATTAACGATGCGAGCGAGAAGCCAGTATATATTCAGTAAATTCGATGAAGCGCTCAATGACATAGATGGGATTTACAAGATACAAGGTCAAGCTATTGATTGTGGTATCGTAAATGATGGAGCTCGCGCAGAAAAGGCGCTCAAAGGAGCTCGAGGAAATGTATTTGGAGCCCTACAAAGCACCAAGTGTAAAAGATAATTTGGCAGAACTTGTTGCCATTTCATGCAGGGAGTGCCAAGAAGTTACTCGGATATCTCGAGAGTTGTCTCAGTCAGGGGTATAGAAGATGTGACTGGTGCCGGAGGAAGTTTTGTGAAAAATACGCTAAAACAACTCCCCTTGCCCACCTCGCTTTGTAGCTCAATCCTTCCTTCCATCCGAGTAATGACTTCTTTTACAAAAGCAAGCCCCAATCAAGTTCCTTCGTAGGTTCGTGAGAGCGGATTTTCGCTTTGGCCAAATTTTTCAAAAACCTTCTGATAATCTTTTTCTGCAATGCCCACCCCGGTATCGATTACGGAAAGAACGAGCTCGCTTCATTGCCTATGAATATCAAGCGATACCTTTCCACCGGGCGGAGTAAACTTGAGTGAGTTTCCGACCAGATTCAAAATCGCCTTTCTCGTTTGATCCATATCCCCAATGATAATTGGTGACTCTATGAGATCTCCTTCGCTGAATTCCATTTTGATGTTTCGATCAACCGAAATCGCATGAACTTCATTCAAAATGCTTTGACAAATCTCTCGAAGCGATACGGCCTCTTCTTGAAGCACCATGTGTCCAGATTCCAACTTTGCCAATTGAAGCATTTGGTTGATGATATTAAAAAGTCGATTTCACGAAGATTGGACAATATTGAGAGCTTTTGTAGCTGGCTCCGGAAGGATACCGTAGTCCCCATCTATGAGCATGGAAATATATCATAGAATAGAGGTTATAGGGGTGCGAAGCTCATGCGATGCAATGTTCAGAAACGAATCCTTGCTGTCGGATAGTCTCTGTAATTGAGCCCGCTCTAATGCTTCTTTTCGCAATTCTCGAAGATCAAGCATCATTCCTACCGTTCCAGTAGGAATAGGTATACCCGTAAGCCGAACTGGTATGATTTCATTTGATTTGGAAAGCAAGTCTCCTTCATATGTGGATTTCTGTCCGTGTTCTCGAACTTCATTGTTATTTTGAACGGTGGCAATCGAGTCCTTTGCCCAAAAATCGAATGATTTTCTTCCCATCATTTCATCGAGTGTATATCCGACCAGCTCTTCAAATCGAGAATTCGCATACACCGTTTGCTCCTCCTTATCACCCATCCAAATAGCCACGGGAGCATTATCGATAATTTTTTTTAGTGCCTCGTGCTGAGAATTTTGCAAATGATCAATGCGCTGTTTTTCATCCTTCATCGCCTCTTTGAGGACATTTGTTTCGCTCGTATTGAGGACCAATTGATTTTGAAGAATTCAGCGCAAAAAATTAAAACTATTGAGAATGGGATTATTGGCATGCTTCTCAAATAAATCCCGTACGGTATAATCGGGAATTTTTGTAGTGTGAGAGTCTGAAATAACTACGAGTCAAAGAGTTTGTGATAAGCTTTCATTGGTACCATGAAATGGACTAAAAGCGACATTTCAGAAAACTCCGATAATCCCATTTTCTAAATCGGACTTAAGATTCCATTCAAGACTTTCTCCAAGTAACGCATATCTGGAATTATCCGTAAATATAAACCCACCTTCATGCTGAGTATTGCATAAAAAAGAGATGCAATATCAAATTCCACTCAATACCTGGTCGCTCGATAGCATACTCAAATGTGCATCTTCTCCCTCAAAAACGCTTCCGCTCCATGTAATACTTTTGGTAGAAAAATCAACTTTGACAATCGAGCGTGGGGCGGGAACACCATTTCGTATTACGGACAACGGAAACTCAATGGTCTCTTTTTTGAGAACTTTATGTATATAGGATTCTCCAAGAACGGAGTTGATATATTCCAGTGCCGGCATTCCATGTAGCTCCAAAGTTGTGGTTCCTCTTGAAGCTCCCACTTTGAAAGAATTCCCCAACGGAAATACATCACTTTGAACTTTTGATTGGAATATGATATCTCCATAAAAAAATATAGCTACACTCTGATCAACCACCTCATGGTGATTGAATAATCCAAATGCTTCTGACTGGAAGAATGCTCCTCCGTATACGGGAGTATCTGTGGGTACGCCCTCACACCTTCGCAGATCTCATTCTGGATCCGTTTTCCCAAAGCCAAAAAGAAATATTCCAGATGCCTTTTTGGACGGAATTTTCGCAATATTCTCTCCTATTGGGGTGACCTCGCAAGTAAACGACCCGGACAAAATAGTCACCACGACGGTGTCGATAGAATTCTTATTTCCATTGGAAGAAACATTTCCTCCCGAAATCAGACACACATTCGCTCAAGGGAAGCTTTCTTTGAGCTGCATGTGTGCTTGTTGTCCGCGAACACTCTGGGACGGGTCACAAAAAATAAATACTACTGTGGTGTCAAATGTATGCGTGGCAACTTCCATTTGTTCACAAATATTCTTCCATTGGTTCGATTCAAAGCTTCGAAAGAGCATTATCTCATGTTAAAAATGAAAGCCACAATTTGGGCAGGTAGTCTGAGCGGGAACATGGGAAGGCGCTGGAGCGGCATCACCCAAAAGTTTTCTTACATACGCCACTGCCGAAGCTGGAGTAGTTTCTGCTTTTACAAGATATCCATCCGCCCCAAGTTCTTTGGCCTTATTGCGATCTCCCTCTCCACTCAAGTTTGAGAAAATAATAATTTTTGTAGTCTCAAGAGATGGAGCTAATTTGCGAATAACACGAATGGTTTCAAAACCATTCATCGTAGGCATCATCATATCCAAAAGGATAACTCCTGGGGAAAATGTTCAGATAATAGTGGTAGCAACTATGCCATTTTCTGCAATTTTCACATGAAATCCTTCGCGTTCAAACTTCCCCGCATACATCTCTGCAATAATCGGATCATCTTCGACAATAAGTAGATTTTGGTTCATATAGATGAGTTATTTAAGACATTACACCATATGTGATGCTCCGAGTCAAAGATTGAAATAGAAAATACTTGAGAGAAGCTACTTCAAGAGCTATGTCTTCATAGGCATAGCCATTGGCAAAAAATAAAAATACCCATAAAAAAAATCCCGGACTATCTCAAAATCCAGGATTTTCAAAAATATTTCTTAATACATTCCCCCCATTCCTCCCATTCCTTCTGCGTGAGCCCCATGTGCAGCAGGTGCTGTGGTTGCCGGTGCATCTATGATAAGCGCCTCTGTGGTCAAGAACATGCTCGATACAGAAATAGCATTTTCCAAAGCACAACGCGCCACTTTTTTGGGATCGATAATTCCCATTTTGATCATATCAACAAATGCATCTTGCGCCGCATCGTATCCATAATTTGGTTCTTTGGATCGAATAATTGAGTCCACGATAAGGGCCCCTTCTTTCCCCGCGTTTTCCGCAATTTGTCGTACTGGATAACTGAGAGCTCGGGCTACGATTTGTGCTCAAATTTCCTGGTCTCGATTACCAAACTTTATATCAGCCAAAATTGCCGAAGCTCGAAGTAGTGCCACTCCTCCACCCGAGACAATACCCTCTTCGACCGCCGCCTTGGTGGCATTCAGAGCATCTTCGATTCGGAGCTTTTTCTCTTTCATTTCTACCTCACTCGCTGCCCCCACCTTAATTACGGCAATTCCACCTGCAAGCTTTGCGAGTCGTTCCTGTAATTTTTCTCGATCATAGTCTGACTCCGTGCTTTCGATTTGTCTTTGAATTTCAACAACTCGAGCCGTAATGGAAGAGGTATCTCCCAGTCCTCCGATAATGGTGGTCGAGTCTTTTTTGGCGATGACCGTTTTGGCTCGTCCGAGATGTTCTAGTGTGGCCATTTCGAGCTTGAGTCCAAGCTCATCCGTGATTACCGTCGCACCTGTAAGAATTGCCAAATCTTTAAGAATTTCTTTTTTTCGATCTCCAAACCCAGGAGATTTTACCGCCAACACATTCAACACACCTTGAAGTTTATTGAAGACAATACCCGTAAGTGCATCTCCATCCACATCATCTGCAATGATGACAATATCTCGTTTACCCGTCTTGGTCAATGATTCGAGAATAGGGAGAATATCCTTAAAATTTGAAATTTTTTTATCGGTGATAAGCAGATGCGCGTCATTAAAACGAGCTTCCATTTTGTCTTTTTCCGTCACCATATACGGAGAAATGTATCCGTTATCGAATTTCATCCCCTCGGTGAGTTCTACGGTAAGTCCGAGTGTCTGTCCTCCTTCGATAGTGATTACCCCATTTTTCCCCACCTTGTTCATGGCATCAGAGATAATGTTTCCAACCTCTGAATCCTGAGCAGAAATAGTGGCAACCTGAGCAATTTCTTCCTTGGTGGAAATCATTTTTGCATTTCGTACGAGCTCCTGAACCACAGCTTCTCCGGCCTTCTTCATTCCATTCTTAAGCTCAATAGCGTTGATACCAGATCGAATTTCTCGTAATCCCTCTTTTATCATAGCATAAGTAAGAAGTGTGGCGGTTGTAGTACCATCACCAGCCGCATCATTCGTGCGGGATGCAGCTTCTTTGACGAGCTCGGCCCCCATGTTTTCAATCTTATCCTCGAGTTCGATCTCTTTTGCAATCGTAACTCCGTCATTGGTGATTTGAGGAGCTCCGTAACCTTTGGAGAAAATTACGTTTCGCCCCTTAGGACCTATAGTGGCAGTTACCGTTTTGGCAACTTTTTCAACTCCGTTAAACATTTTGAGTCGTGCTTCATCACCAAAGTGAATGTGTTTTGTTGTCATAGTAAAAATGTTATTGACTAATTATGTATTGTATTTAGAGTAGATTTGCCGTAACACAGGAGAGACATCATGGCACATATTCCTCGAATCATAGCGAGAGCATCGCAAGGATGGAGTGGCGTTACCGAATGGGCTTTCATGGCGATCATCATCATGTTCGCAGTTGGAATGCTCATGCTCCTCGGCTGGATGATTCCACTGGTTCTGGGATACCCATTCTACCTGGTATACACCAAGCTCTTTAGCTTTGGTGTAAGCCCGGCGGAATCATTCTGGCTCACATTGGCTCTGACATATTTTGTTTGGCTTTTGACATGGTTTGTCAAACGCTTGGACTCTATCATCAGAGGCTGATTCTCCGAAAGCCACAGTGCAAACTGTGGCTTTCAGTCCGCTAGGAGATCTTTGCGAGTATATACTCGTATGCCACGATCTTGTATTTTTTTCCATCAAGCTCCACTTCATCTCAAGAATATTGCCCAGAAAGTACTCGGTCTCCTGGGACCAAATCAATGGTTACCATTTTTCAATTTTTATCTTCTCGACCTGGTCCGACAGCAATTACTTCATATACATTAGGTCGCTCCTTGTTGGAGCTATTTGGGATAAGAATCCCTGATTTTGTAACATTTTCCGGCTCAACTCCTTGAAGAAGTACGCGGTCGGAAAGTGGAAATATCTGCATAGTGACGATGTTTAAAGAAATATAAGCACCTAAATTATATACGTGCCAACAAATGAGTCAAAAAAAAAAATAGAAAAGTTTTGTAAAGTCCTCACTCTTCCCTATACTTCGCGACAAACTTATTTGAAATTCATATGAAAAACCTTGGTCTCAAATTTTCTGCGATCGCTCTACTGAGTATAATCGCACTTGGATATATTCTTCCGCTCAAAGAACACGGCATACAGCTCCCATTTGACACTGGCACCTACCGACTTGGTCTTGATCTCCATGGGGGTGTAGAGCTTGACTATAAGATTGATTTCGAAGATCTGAAGTCACGCGGTCAAGCCTACAATGAAAAGGATGTTACGGAGGGACTCAAGTCCATCATCGAAAAACGAGTAAATTCACTCGGTACAGCAGAGCCAACCATTAGTACTGCCAAATACGGTGACGAGTCTCACATCATTGTGCAAATACCTACACAATCATTTGAAGGGGAAAATTTGAGTGAGGCAGAATTACGAGAAAAAAACAATGAATATATCAAAAACGCAAAGGAGACTATTGGTAAAGTAGTTCGACTCGAGTTCAAAGAAGAAAAAACAGAAGTCACGGCAGATGATGTTGCAGAACGAACTACCATAGCCAAGGCTGCCCTTGAAGAAGCAAAAAAAGGAGGAGAATTTGCGAGCATTGCCAAAAAGTATTCTCAAAATCATGAAAATACTCGGCATATTACAGACGCCAAAGTCGACTTAGAAAATCTCCCAGCCGAGCTGAGTTTTGAATCATTTAAAAAAATTACCACCACCGGACTCACCTCGCTTCTCGAAGGACAACTTGCCGGTTCATTGACTATAGATGAATCTGGAAAGCCAGTAATGACAGCGGGAGATAAAGTATTTGTCATTGCAAATATTACCGAGAACACAGAAGTAACTCGGGAGCGGCCAAAAACAGGAACTGGAAATACTACCGGAAGCGGGGAGACGGCTACCATGGAAAGCTACAAAACTCGATCATTGAGCTATGAAGCACTAGTAATAAGCCAAAAACCGAGCCAATGGACTCCTGCGAAGACGGTCGCTGGAAAAATTCTAGATGAAAAATACCTCGTCCGCGCAGGAGTGAACTTCAGCCAAGGTTTTTCTCCTCAAGTAGAACTTACTTTTAATGAAGAAGGAAAAACTATTTTTGCAGAACTTACCAAGCGACTTATTGGTAAACCAATTGCTATTTTCGTAGGGGGAGAACTTATCACCGCCCCTACAGTCCAGGCTGTTATTCCTGACGGAAAGGCAGTAATAACTGGTCAATATACTCCTGAATCCGCGAAAAAGCTCGCTACAGATATCAATACCGGTATTGTGCCAGCGCCGATTTACCTAACGAGTGAGCGGGCGATTGATGCAAAAATTGGAAACAATGCCTTGGTAGTGATTATTCAGGCTGGTCTTATAGGTTTGGTTGCCATAGTGCTCTTTCTCACTTTCTACTACCGCATATCTGGACTTCTTGCTGGTATAGCACTTGTAATCTACGCCATACTACTCGTCGCTATTTTCAAGGCATTTGGAATAGTACTCTCTCTTGCCAGCATAGCCGGAATGATCCTTTCTGTCGGACTCGCGATCGATGCAAATATCCTCATCTTTGAAAGAACCAAAGAAGAGCTTCGAGCCAACTCTGATCTCAATCGCGCGACATCGGTTGGATTTGGAAAATCATGGACCGCGATCTGGGATTCACATGTCACCTCATTGAGTTCGGCAGTTGTACTCTACATATTTGGGACCTCCCTGATAAAAGGATTTGGCTTGGCACTTGGAATAGGAATCCTCCTCTCGCTCTTTACGGCTATGTGGGTATCTCGAATACTGATTTCTTTCGTGGGCGCAAAGTTCACGCATAACATCAAAGCGTTTATCGGTCTTACCAAGTAAATACCTGCCATATGGCAAAAAATCCCCCTGTTATCGCATTGGATCTCGACTTCACTTTGGCTCGATTTCGGTGAGGTTACCCGGGGATTTTTGATATAGTTGCATCCTTTGGAATTGAAAGAATTCATGCTGAAATTGAGCTAAGACGGACTATAGAAAGTCCACGAGGCCTAAACTTGAAAGAATATGCACAGAATTTGTTTGTTCATGATACAGAAACAGCTCAAAAACTCGCTGCTCGCTTGGAAGCATATTTTGATGAAGAGTTCGATTGGTACCCCTGAGTTCGAGATATACTCGAGAATTGGAAAAAATCTGGAATTACCCTGGTGGTAGTAACTGCAGGAGCTTTGGAATTTCAATCTGCCAAAATTCGGCGGCTCGGATTTGAATTCGATGCAACACATATTACAAATATTACTCAGAAAAACGGTAAGGCACTGATAATATCCCGCCTGCTTCAGGAATACCCTGGTCGCACCCTACTCTATGTCGACGATAAATCATCCGAGCTCATAAATATTGCGGAAGATCCTTATGTAGATTTGAAGCGGGTTAAGTTGTTTCAAATTTCTCATGGCGACAGACCTACGAATGATCAAATTTCAAAAAAGGGAATATGCCAAAAGGTATACTCGCTCAAGGAAATGTATGGGTAAACTCTGATTTTTTGATTCTGGAATCGGCGGACTCCAAGTGATGCAGGAATTTCGCAAATTATTTCCAGAACTCGACATGGAATATTTTTGAGACTCAAAGCATTGTCCATACGGAGATCGCCCTTCTCCAGAAATTAAAAGTTTGGTAATTTCGGGGGTAGAATCATTGATCGACCGAGGGTGCACGATCATCATTCTTGCTTGTAATACAGCGGTTGCACAAACCATTCGATACCTACAAGAAGAGAAATATCCGAAGGGGAGCTCTATAAAAATTCTATGAGTCACTCTTCCCGGAGTTGAAAAAGTGATCGAGTCCAAGTGGAAACGAGTGGGGGTTCTCGCAACACAATCTACCATACGCAATGGGGCCTATCGTGACAGAATACATAAACTCAACCGTACCATAGATGTCACAGAAGTTGCTATTCCTGGTCTTGTGAATCTTATCGAAGATCCACAGCGTGATCATCTTGCGATTGAGAGAATGCTCACAGAAGCTCTCATAAAATTCCAAAGCAACACGGAAGCCATGGTACTATGATGCACACACTATCCTATTGTGGAAAGAGAAATCACTGCCATTTGGAAAAGTATTCACAAAACAGACATCGAAATCGTAGATCCCGGCAAAGAAGCTGCCTTGCGTTTTGGTGACTATTTGAAACGGCATTCAGAATTTCAGCTCTCCAAATGAGGAGCTACTTGCGTATTTTTTACGTGTTCCAAAACTTAGTACTCCTTTAGTCGGTCTTCTAGCTCTGTAAGTAATTGCATTTTTTTGAATGCTTCGACTTCTTTCTGAACATCTGCTCGCTCGTACATTTTGAGTAGATAGTCAAATCGTATGGAAGCAGGTTGCAAATAGGATTTGTTATACAGATCAAAATACGAAGGAGTTATTACATCACGCGTGGTAAAGCGCACTCCTCACTTCTTCGATTTGAGAGGCAGAATAAATCCATGGCTAGAATCCCAATATTTCGCGATCCAAAGGTCCGAGTCTGACTCTTTTTCTAGTCCTTCCATTTCTCTCTCAGGAGACATGGATTTTCTCCAGCCTTCGGTTGGAAAAAATAAATGATTCAAAATGCTTTGCTCAGAGAGCTTAATCTCTGCCAAAAAAATCTTGATAAAAAATTTTAAGTTTTTGATATCAAATCCCTTGAGAATACGAGCTGCCGCTGATAGAAATTTTTTTAACTCATACACTTCCGTTTTATTGAAACCGTTTTCCATGCCACCAACATACTGGAATTGCATTTCGATCATCCCGGTTGTCACCACACCCGAGCCGTTTTCCTTGTAACTCACCGGTCCAGTAATATATCCATTTTTCAGGTACTTATTGGTGGCATTTTTTAAAGGACCATCTTGAAGTAGCCGAATACCTCTTTAGCGGATAACATCAATACTCAGAAGTGCTCACATTTGC
>JBEICN010000002.1:0-57965 GCA_040383945.1 Candidatus Peribacteria bacterium
CAATATCAAGCGACTCACCGGTTACCGCGAAGTACGCTCTTTGAATGCGATCTTTCGATATTGGAAGATTCTTGTTTGACGGATCCTGAAGAATACTTCGCACCTGTGGTGTCGACCAGGGGGCATTTTGAGCAGAAAAAAGCACATCTACGAGGTCTGTCTTGCCCGCTGTTTCGACGATGCTTCGCTTTCCATCTTGTGCGGTTGTTGGAGTATCTTGATATTCAACTCCCTTGACCTGGCGACTGGTAGCATGTTTTGCATCATCGTATTTGAGAAACGAGAGCATAAGATCTCGACCGGTTTTTGCAGACAAGTGCTGCTCGGCTCTCGCGAGAAGATTCGGACTACTGAGGATGTGTGCAAAAAACGCATTCGCCTCTTCTAGTTCTGCTTTATCAAAGATATATTGTCCGTCATGGCCGGCAGCTTTCCAGTCTGAAGTTGTAAGTTTTTGGGCGTCAAGTGCAGTTTTTCCAGATTTGGCAAGTTTTACCGTAGCTCGCAGCATATCCAAAAATTCGTCATAGTCAGTGGTTTCTTTGAAGTCACCCGTGTATCCAAAAATTTGAGAGACGACCGGTCCGAGATTTCCGGCTATTTTTGCTTCGGTATTTTGTTTGACAGAGTCAAGGGCTTGGCGGGTTTCCGTTAAAATAGAATCGATATTCTTATTATTTTCGACTTCTTTCGCTTCTGCTTCTCCAAGTTGTTTTTGGATCAAAGCCAATGCAGCTTGCTTGTCAGCTCATTCCTGAAGGGATTGGAGAGCAGAATACAGACCAAGTTGTTCCCTGGTGGGACTCTTTCCATTCTTGATGTTATCCAGAAGCGATTTGAGAATCGACTCTGCCCTGGGAGTGGATATTGGAGCAGTTGGGGCTTTAACCCCTTCACCGACTCTATCTGGCCTGCTGGAAGGGCTTACAGGTGGAGTGGTCGAAAGATTTTCTTGAGGTGATGATGACATATGACAAAGGGGTTACTCCTCCAACTCTGCCACATATGCAAAATAAATGCAAAAAATCACTATTTTCAAAAGTCAAAAAAGATGATTCCTGATATAATTAGAAATCATCTCTGATTTTTGAGACTCTTGTAGCATATTTCCCCAACAGTCTTTGAGACTCCCGCTTGGAGAAATGTATAATTTTGCCTACACAGATTTTCGCTTTCGAGCAAACATGAACGCAAGTGCGAGAAGCATGGCAAGTCCCATGAACAGGAAGGTATCTGCTGCCCCAGTTTTTACTTTGGTAGCACCAGCAGGAACTGGCGTAGTGGTTGGAGGAGTTGGCTTTGGAGCTGGAGGAGTTGCGGCTGCGGCCGTTGCAACACTGAGCTTAAAAGCAGCACACTCTAGGTGGTTCACGAGTTCCCCCGCTTTACCGGTAGTATCATCTATGACGCGATAGTTAACCGGAAATTTTACGAGCCCCACATAATCCCCGTCTTTCAAATCAGATCGCTCTAGCTGGTAGTTTGCTCCGAGAGAAGCCTCGAGCACGGTCACTTCTTTGCCAGCCTTGAGGGTAAATACATCTTTTTTGATAGATGCCTGAGGAGTAAAAATCACTTCGGAACCGATTTTCCAAAAATTCGTTTCTTTTGACGGATTACTTAACCAAGCAGAATTTTTACCTCCGAGATTTACCATAGAAGGATAGGTAATCTCATCTTTATACAAAACCACCTCTCCGGAAGCCGTGTTTGTCCAAGTGTCTGAAAGTCCGGTAATCTTTTCACCAACGCGAAGCGAACCACCCTCAAAACACTGTGTATGTTGTGAAACAGGACAACCGTTACTGGTAAACACTGGAAGCGAACAATCGGCTGACTTAAAATCACCCATGGTGATAGCGTGGGCAGAGCTCGTAAAGAAAAAAGCTGATACGACAACTGCGTATGGGATTACTTTCATAAGGGAGGGAATGACGGAATATGATCCTTTCGATAATAGACTCTCAGGAGTTTTTGTCAAAAAATAAATTGCAAAGTCTCCGCATCCTCTCTATACTACACCCAGTAATAATATTAGTTATTGACAAGCAATATGTTGGAATTTTTAACATCCGATCTCAAAAAAGCTGAGGACCACCTCAAAAATGAATTCGCAAAACTCCAAGTCTGACGGGCTAATCCTGCAATTGTAGAAGGCATTACGGTCTCAGTCTACGGTGGAGTACAGCCACTCAAAAATATTGCCAGTGTTTCCATTATGGACTCACAAACTATTTCGATACAGCCATGGGACAAATCTCTGATTCGAGATATTGACCGAGCTATTACCGAGGCGAATCTTGGGCTTAATCCACAAAACAACGGGGAATCTATTCTTATCAAGATCCCCACCCTCACCGAAGAACGCCGAAAAGATCTCGTCAAACTCGCAAAAAAACTTGCAGAAGATGGAAAGGTAGCAGTACGGAACATTCGTGCCGACGTAATGAAAAAGATCAAAATGGCAGAAACAGGGAAAGAAATCTGAGAAGATGTTGCAAAAAATTATGAAACCAGTCTTCAAAAGCAAATTGACAAAGAAATCGAAAACATCGAAGATATGCTCAGCAAAAAAGAGGCTGACATCATGAAAGTGTAACCATGAGAATACTGACGCAGAATACTTTATATTCCAGATCGGGTGGCATCCTCACCCGGTCTCTTTTTTGCAAAAGCACTTGGGATGCTCTACAAAAGGATGTGAGCGTGCCAAAAAAATTTCTCTTTGTGTTTGATAGTTTCTCCGCAGAAAAAACTTACCGGAGAATTTTGGAGGAAATTTTTTGAATCAATTTTTTCAGCATCAAAAACACGACGGATATGCTCAAATATGTGGATGCGGAAGATGGATTTTTTTGTGGAACCACTGGTATATTTGACGCACGGCACCGATACCATCATCTTCGTAACATCTCAACTTTGCGGATTCGGCGATGAGATATTTTCCCCACGCGCACATTGGTAGAGCGACTGATAGAATTGGGATACGAGCACAGTCCTCATCTTTCACGATCTCACAGCTATAGCATCCAAGGTTCAGAAGTAAAAATTCGCGAGGTAAAACAGACTCTGCAAATCAGCTACTTTGATGACGAAATTGATGATCTGCTGGTGCGAGACGAGTCTGACGCAGCCTTGATTTCTCGCTTGCACGAAGTTACCATATACCATCGTGACGGCGAGTCGTTTGAAGAAAATAGCTCCACCATACAAAACATTGGGGGTGACTTTTTGTGGACATTTGATTTGGACTTTTTCCAGCATCGTGAAGATTTGCGAGCTCAATTTTCTCGCTGGATAGGATTTGAAAGCGCTGGGACATCACTGGGAATATCTCCGATTGCGTTCGAAAACTTGGAGGAATTTGGGAAGTATGTATGAGAATATGGCGATAGCATGGTCATATATACCTCATTGACAAAGTCGGTGCAACGGTATCTCGAGCATAATGGACTTTTCGTATCTGAAGTTATCCAAATACCAAAAATACCACTCGAAAGTGGCCAGTCGGAAGATACCATATATATAACTGATGATATATTGGGACGACTTTTTGTAGAAAAACGATCAAAAAAACAAAGTCTCAAAAGCCTGGATCTTCTGATGACGCTTAAGCCGGGGGATTATGTGGTTCATCAAGAGCACGGGATTGGGAAATTTATAGAAATGATAGAAAAAGAAGTCATGGGAATGCGACGGGAATATGTGGCGATCGCCTATGCAAAAGACGATAAGCTCTATGTTCCGATCACTGAGCTCTACCGAATGACCAAGTATTTGGGGGAAGACCACCCAAAACTCCACGACCTCGGAGGTACCGTTTGGAAAAAAACCCTCAAAGATACCGAAGCTGAGGTTCTCAAAACTGCCTCAGAACTCCTCGATATTTACGCAAGACGAAAAATTACCCCTGGATTTGCCTTCAAAAAATTTCTAAAAGAGGAGGAGGCTTTTCGACTCGCATTCCCCTATGAGCATACGGGAGACCAAGTTTTGGCAATTCAAGAGGTGTTTGAAGATATGGAAAAACCTGAACCGATGGATCGGCTGCTTTGTGGTGATGTAGGTTTTGGGAAAACCGAGGTAGCAATGAATGCGGCTTACAAGGCCCTGCTATCAGGAAAACAAGTAGCAGTCATCTCTCCCCTGGTAGTCCTTACCTTAGAGCATTTTGACTCGTTCATCAAGCGGTTCGAAAAAACTGGCTTTTCGATTGCCGTCCTTTCACGACTTTCTTCCACAAAGGAAGTGAACCGAGCTCTACAAGGAATACAAGATGGCTCTATACATATCATTGTGGGAACCCATCGACTCCTCGGTGCTGATGTGCAATTCGCTCGGCTTGGACTCCTTATCATCGATGAAGAGCATCGGTTTGGCGTAATGGACAAGGAGAAAATCAAGCGACTTCGAACCGGGATAGACATTCTTAGTCTTTCTGCAACTCCAATACCCCGATCTCTCAATTTATCATTATCTGGACTCAAAAAACTCAGCATTCTCACCACGCCTCCGCCAAACAAAAAACCAATTCAAACGCAAGTAATCAAATGGAACGAGCACACTCTCAGAGAAGTCATTACCCGAGAACTTGATCGAGGCGGACAGGTAATATTTCTTCATAATCGAGTCGCCTCGCTCGCTTGAACTGCCAAAGAAATCGAACGGATTGCTGGGCGGAAGCTCCACCCCCTTATGCTTCACGGACAGATGAAATCAGAAGAAATCGAAAACACCCTTTTGGATTTTCGATCGGGCAAAAGCAATTGTCTCGTAAGCACAACCGTTATCGAAAACGGGGTAAATTTTTTGAACGCCAATACGATTATTATCGATCATGCTGACGAATTTGGACTCGCCCAGCTCCACCAGCTCCGGGGTCGCGTGGGAAGAAAGGACCGAGATGCTCACTGTCTACTTGTCTATCGGAAAGAAGTATTGCCCGATGATTCAAAAAAACGACTCATATCAATTGTCGAATATGCGCACCTCGGGGCAGGATTTGAAATCGCCATGCGAGATTTGGAAATCCGGGGAGCAGGCGAGATTTTGGGTATAGCACAGTCTGGTAAGTCCCGAGAAACTGGTGTAAGCCTCTATCTCAAGCTTCTGGAAAATAAAATGCAAGAGCTTCAAACTGGAGTCGCCCCACATACCACCGATATCAAAATCGAACTCGATATCCAATTTGTGCTACCGGATACCCTTTTTCATGGAGATATCGACAAAATTCATTTTTATCGATCTCTGGAAGGCATGGATTCTCTTGAAGACCTTGATAGCATGGAAGTATCACTTATGCAAACCCATGGTGACAATGCGGATGTTAAAAGTCTGTTTATGCTTCTGAGAGCCCGGATACTCCTTTCCAAATACGGAGTAACTCATCTCAAAAAAGTCCTCAAAGATTATGTATTCGATTTTAGAAATGCTACTTCCCAGGACATACGAAATTTTCTAGGCATCGATCGGGAATGAAATTTTTTGGTACAAAATTTGGAGCGAGTTCGTGTTGCCCAGAATATCTATTCGGGAGACCTCGACTTTTTATCAAAGCTCGTATACTCTCTTGTATCAGCTGATAGACCATAAAAAGGCAACCATGCCCACCTCTGCTCATATTTTTCATTTTACCGGGAATCTCCAGCTTCAACTCGAATCGGCTCTTGCAGCATGGCAAAAGACGTTTCGAGAAAAACACGGCGAGTTGAACTTCAGCCGCTCTTCAATAGAAGACACCTCTCCGGCGGAACTCGCCAGTGAGCTCAGCACACCACCGTTTCTTGCAGAAAAGCGGCTCACTCTGGTTCGGATTCCTCCAATCCCAAAACCCAAGGGAGGATTCTGAGAAGCGAAAATTCCAAAAAAAAATTCGTTACCGTCATTTCCTGAATATGAAAGCTCTGAATACTGGAAACGCGTGCTTACGAATATTCCAGAAAATCATATCGTCGCGTTTGTTGGAGCCCAGTCTATTCCAGAACTAGAAAAATTACTTTCGGAGTACGCTACTACAAAAAAATACTCGGCAGAAAATGCTTGGGAAATACAGAATCATATACAAGATAAGCTCCCTTTGATTTCTCAAAAAAACGCAGACCTTCTCAGTGCGAGAATTGGCGATGATATGCTGTTACTGGAAAATGAAATCCAAAAACTCTCCCTTCTTTCAGCGCTTTCAGAAGCAGACATACGAGAAAATACTATCGAATCCATCGAAGTCATAGGATATCATATCACCGATGCGCTCCTGGCAGGAAATATACACAAATCGAGACAGCTCTTGCGACAGTTTCAATCGAAGTTTGAAAAGGATCAGGAATTTCTCTCGGCAATGCTTTGAGCTATGCGAATGCCGGGACTCTATGCCGGACTCGTGGGAAATGGCCTATCTCCCAAAATGGTCGCAGAAGCCTGCAAACTCAAAGATTTCGTCGCAAAAAAATACCTCTCTATTCCCACAAATCGCTTGCGAGCCTTTTGAAGTCTGTATGTATTTTTCATACAATCCGATATACATATGAAAACCGGGAAACTTATCGGTGAAGATGGAATGCTCCATCATATCGAATCTGGACTGCTGAGATTTAGTTCGGCTTTGAAAGGAGTCTAATTTGAATACAATCTCAAAAACTATTACCATATATTTATGAAAATTATTCTTCTCCTTCTCACTATCGGACTCCTGCTTTCTGGATGTACGCTTGGAAAAAACACTACCAGCACGGGATCGACCGACACTATTGTGCAAAAAAAATCCGATATCGGAAGGGTAGCAAAAGAGGGCGACCAAGTCGCAGTTGACTACGTTGGACGCTATACGGACGGGAGTGTTTTTGATGCCTCAATAGAATCCGAGGCCATGAAAAACCCTATGTACACTTGAGGAAATGGAAGAACCTATGAACCACTCGTAACCAGTTTGCAGGAAGGCGGAGGAACTATTGCTGGATTTTGGAAAGGAATTATCGGCATGAAGATAGGAGAAACCAAAAAAGTAACCATTGCACCAGAGGATGCTTATGGGTCAGAATGGATCAATAACGGCGAGAGTACGGTCGATAAAAAGATTTTTGACGAAACGCTCATTCGTACTATAAAAAAGTCTGAGACGCTCGATGTGATAAAAATGCAGGTTCCAAAAGCAACTTTGGAGCAGGAAGGACAGCTTCCAAAAGTTGGGGACATCCTCACCAACGAACGTGGAGTAAAAGCCAAGGTAGAGTCGATTGACGACACAAATGTGTCGGTCAGTATTGATAATTCCAAAAATCCATTCTCAGGCAAAAAGATTGCCGTAGGAACCAAAATAACTTTTGACGACGGTAATGTTGGTACGATTACCAAGGTGGGCGCAGATGATATTACGCTAAAAATCAAAAATAATTCCAATCCATTTGCTGGAAAAAAACTAGTAGTTGGACTTGAAGGAATGTACAAAGATTCGCAAAAAGTAAAGATTACGAAAATCGAGAAAGATATGGTAACCATTGCCATACAAACAAAAAATACGCATGCACTTGCCGGAAAAACCCTAGAATTTGAGCTTACGCTTAAAGAAATTAAATAGTTTGCATATGCGAATTTTCCTGGCCACACTTTTCCCAAGAGCCCTGGATAGCTATTTTGAAACCAGTATCGTGAAAAAGGCAAGACAGTCAGGAGCGATAGAAATTGTGGTGTGCAATATTGCCGATTTTAGCACAAAAAACACTCGTAGGTCAGATGATCGGCCCTATGGAGGAATGCCCGGTACGATACTTGCCCCCGAGCCCTGCGGTCAAGCCATAGAATATTGTCAGTCATTGTCAGAGCATCCTATTCATTGGATTTGTCCCGATCCGCGAGGGGAAATACTCAAACAGAGTACGCTCGCTCAGTTATCCCATTACCAAAATCTTGGAATTCTCTGTGGACACTACGAAGGCATAGATGAGCGAGTATTGGAAGAGTACCAGATTCAAAAGGTTTCATTGGGCGAATTCATTGTGACGGGAGGGGAAATTGCCGCAGGAGTCATCATTGACGGAATAAGTCGACTTCTTCCCGGGGTGCTCCGCGAAAACTCACTTATGGAAGAATCGTTTAGCGAGAAGCTCAAAGGAAGAAAAGAGTACCCTCACTATACTCGTCCAGAAATATGGAGAGGCAGAGTGGTACCATCCGAGCTTCTCTCCGGAAATCCAAAGATCATAGAACAATGGAAGCAACATAATATTCTCTAGCATGTCATCACTACCACTCTTGCAACTTCAAGAATTACAAAACTTTTTTGTATACCTTTCTACATCGCTCTCGATTGAGATGATTATCAAGATCGTCATAAGCTGCTTGCTCATTATTTGGTTTGCCGTTGCCGTATGGGTAATCAAAGATATTACCACTCGATCAACGAGCATTATCGTGCAGACCTTCTCGCTGCTGTTGATTATCTTTTTTACGCCAATCTTTTGACTTCCTCTCTATTTACTGATTCGTCCTCGTTCTACACTTTTTGAGCAGCATTATGAAGAAAATTGGCTCGAAAATTTTGAAGGTCAGTCAGAAATGGAGCTCATACCCTGCAACGATTGTTGAGAAAAAATTGGATGAGATGCCAAATTCTGTCCGTACTGCGGAAGCAAGCAATTTGATACCTGCAAAGAATGTTCCGCGAAAATGCTCGTCAACTGGAAATACTGCACCAGCTGCGGAACTCCTAGAGATACGCAGAAAAAAGAGATTTCTCGTGAAAAATCTCTTAATTCAAAAACAAAAGATAAAAAGTCTAAACGCTGAACATCGGAAGAAACGGGAGAACGAGCGAAAGAATCAGAATAATTACTACGAAGAGAATAAAAATCTTTTGGAGTTTTTTTGACATAGGAAAAATTAATCAGTATAGGTTATTCCTCAAATAATTACGGAATTTGAATTTAGGTCAAGTCGAATATCCGTGTTTTGTGAAGTATAGTGTGTTGAAAGCTTCTCGATAAGACTACCAAGCTTATTCATTTGCATTTCGAGGTCCACGGTATTTATGCGCTGAGGAGAAATCTGAATACTCTTCCCGTCAAAGAGTTTTCTTCATTCCGAAGTCTCCACCACAAATTGCATGTTTGCAAATGCGTTCACATTTGTTTGAAAAATATAATCCGAAGAGAATTTGAGCCGATAGGATTGATTTTTCGTTCTTGCAGTAGCTTCAATTTGGGAAAGTGAGATCTCATAATCACCGTCAACAATTTTCGCTTGGACATTTCTTATAGAAATTGGAAAAAAACCTGAGACAATTGAAAAATCCTTTTCTATTAATTGACGCTGTACAAAAACTTGCATTTCAGGAGGCAAGGCAGGTGGGGTCGGTGACACGGTAGGAGGAGGATTTTTTTCATTCTCAACTTCGCCTTCATCCATTTTGGCAAAGAAGGTGAATTTAAAAAAGTTGTATATATCGTACTTTTCACGCTCTTCTTCCGTATTGGCATTTGATCCACTTTCAAGAAGTATTTTTGCTCGTTCATCTAGTCAAATGCTCGCGAGTTGATAATTCAAATTTTCGGTTCCATCAGGCTCTACTATAACTATTTGCTGAATTACATTACCTTCTGGTAGTAGCTTGAATTTGAATAGTCTATCATAAATTTTTACAGAAACGCTATAGAAGCGATCATTTACATAATCATTGGTCAATTGCAAACTCGAGATTTCAACTCCTGAGAAATTCACGAGATATGATATAATCGCCTCCTGAGAAAGTGGCTTGGACTCGAGTGTGAGCCCCGTGGCTCATTTGCTTTTTTCTGAAAGCTCCATCTTCGTGCGGTATTCATTATAATCTTTGAGAATCCCAAGAGTTTCGTTCAATTTGGTATTTGAGTTTTTCAGCTGAGTATAGTGGTTCAGATTGGAATCTTCGGTTTTTCCCAAAGAATTAAGATAAAAGGTTTGATATTTGGATAAAAATAATTTTTGATTTTCGAGCAATACTCAAAACTCCGAAAGAGAATCTGGCGAGATATTACTTTGCCCATCAGATCTCAAAAACTCTGGCTTAAGTATAAGATTATCTGTAGAACCAGTAAAATAGTACGACTCTATGCCCGTCTGTAAACGACTCGAAATGGAGTTAAAGGTAAATAGAAAATTGGAAAGCATGTTGAACTTTTCTCGAACATCTGTGAGAGATTCTATATATGTATCCGCAATGAAGGTCAGCTGAGAAAAAAGTTTGAAGTTCGACTCATCCGTAGATTGGAGATTATTCAAAAACTCTTTGAGATAGTAGGTAAATCCGAGAAACTCTCGCTCCCCCATGGATTTTGAATTGACGAGAAACGTAATGTAGCTCGCAAGATTTTCTTGTATGATCTTGGTGTCTTGGTTCCCAAAAAAATACTGTGAGTATATATCAGAAAGTAGCTTGTAGACTTTTTTATTTTTGTCTTGTGAATTCCCAAAAACTGCCTGATAGACTATGGTAAGCGTACTCCCTCCTTTTCCATAGTATTCGGCAGAATGAAGCGCATTTACGGAGCTTCCAAAAGTGATGTATTTTCGTACAAGATTTTTGGCTCGATCATGAGAATCAACATCTATTGCAGCAAGTCCGGCTAAACGAGATTGTATTTTTTGGGAAATATTAGCGGATGTAATGGATTTATCCTTACAAAATGAACATACATCAGACTCTATAAGCACCATGGCTTGCAGAAGCGATATAAGGGAATTTTCCAAAATAATGCGCTTTTTTTGTTTATTCACAAACAGGAGTGAAAACGAATCGAGCGGAGAAAGTCCATTTGACGCAAGTGGCTTAAGTTTTGAGATGACCTTCTGTATCTCAATCTGTCGATTTTTGTGATACGCCAGAAATTCATCGAACATAAGTCGAGCCGCGGTCGCTTTTGGACCGAAAATTCTATCAAAACTTTCGGGCACAAATGGGTTTCCAATACTCAAAGTGGCGAGTTGGCCTACGCGAAAAACATCAACCTGCATGAATTTTTCCTCCAAAGATGGATCATAGACGAAATATTCGGAAGGGAAAATTTCTATTTTGGTGGCAAGCTTGCCCTGTATCCGCAATTGCATACGAAGCAGAGCAGTCATGGAGAAAACCCGGATTTCCTCACGAGTGTCGATAAAATAGACTCCATTTGATAGGTGAAGTATTTCAAATTTCTCACTTTTTACTCGATATTCTCGATACGCATCAGCGAGACTCAACAGGAATAGTCACTTCCCCAATGTTATAGTATTGGACCCCTCTCGTATATCTATTTTTGGAATGGCGGAATCTTTGGAATAAAATACCATGTCTCCTTCTTCTAGACTTGCCGCGAGAATCTTCGCATTTTTTTTATCTTCACGTAATGCACCTCCCGAGAGTGAATAGGGAATTTTTTGGGGGAAAATTTGCTCATTTATGGCATCGGGAGCCGTTGCTTGTATGGGCTTTTTGCCAAGTGATATTCCTACTATTCCAAAAGTAAGAAGTGCAATAAGAATTCAATAAATTAATTTTTTCATACTGGCATAATATCGAGAAATTTTTTAAGATACAATTTATGATATTTCTATCAATCTCGACAATCTTTCATAATTACTTCTCTATATTTTTTTGCATATCAAGAATTATACATGATCAATCAAATTTCACGATTTTGGTCCAAAGAATTTTGCGTAAAATTCTGGCTTCAAATGAGAAGAATTTGGTCATCGATTTCGATGGTCTTTGCGTGTACAAAAGGAGATTTTGCCTGATGAAAGGAAATGTTTTGAGTCTGCATTCGATGCGCAAAACTGAAGCGCTCAGGACTCTTTTCATACGCAAGACACATATATACTCGAACTCAAGAAGCTGAAAGAGACTCCAAAAGCACAAGAAGTTGTTCATCCGAAAAAGAAACCGCAAACACGCGTATATGTTTTTTGGCATGTTTGAGATAGTGTTCAATTTTTTTTCTAGCGTCAATTGGGGATATGTAGAGAGAAGTGTGAGTTGATCGAAATGGAAACCTGTTATAGTCGGCATCAAACAGAGCGTTCATAAACGAAACGATGGAAGCTTCTGAAGTTCCCACTAAAAATTCTCGATTTTTGTGAAATGATGCGTTCGTGAAATTTCCAGTACTCACGAGCACAAAATCGTCTACAATTACATATTTTGCATGATTGAAGTTCTGTTGAACCTCATCTGCCCATACTACTGCCACCCCCTCATGTTTGAGGCGTGCAAAGACGGAGGTGTTTCCTTTTGGATTTGCGTATACGGAGCGCTCAAGAATAATGCGAACATGAATTTGTTTTCGATGAGCATCAATCAGGGCATCAATAAGCCTCTCGTCTGATAGAAGATATACATTGAGGTTAATTTTTCGTTTTGCCGAATGTATTTTGTCAATAAGAATGTCTCCGGTCCGGTCGTCTGGTGCTATCCAAATGGAGTGAGGAAATGAGGATCATATCTCCTTTTCAATGGAAACTAGGTGTTGCTTCTGCCAATTTTTTGATGTCTCATACTTCTCGTAATTATTCGTACAGCCAAAAAACAGAAAACCACAGCAGACAAAAACACCTAGCGAGAGTGATCTCATACCAAAATACGAATAGAATACGATTCCAGAGGTGGAATGGTATGTGAAACTATTCGTATAATATTTTCACCATGCATTCGAATCTCTGTTCTCGCCAAGGTATTCGTAACTCGCAAGAAAATATAAGAATTTTTTAGGAAAACGGTGATAATAGCTTCTGAAAGCTGAATCTGCTGAATACTCAAAAAATAATCCTGGACTTGTTTTGTCAGAAGAGAAGAGAGTGCGATGGGAGAAAGCCGCTTACCGATTTCCATATTCTATAATAGCAAATCGTGAAATATCCGAATAATCAGGCCAAGACTGGATGTGATATGCGTGTTTCTTTGCCCAAGCAGCCACAAGTGGGAGTTGTAGATGTCAAAACTCAAGGGCCACATGCACGGTCTTGGCAATTCCAACAATTTCTTTTGATTGTTCCAATAGATTTCGAATGCAATCGAAGCCATCCGTACCGCCTCCGTACAAGGCGATCGGTGGATCTTCGAGTCGCACATCTTCTCCGATTTCTTCATCTTCTCCGATATACGGGAGATTTGCGACGATGAGCACTCGGCGGCGCATCAGATTTTTTAAGACTCCCGACTCCAAAATTCCATCGAGCAAATTCCCCCGCAAAAACATAATCGGTACAGTATTATGCGCAGCATTACTTTGAGCAACTTGAAGCGCGGACTCAGAAATATCCGTAGCATAGAACTCTGCCAGCTGAAAGCGAGCATGCAGTGAAATGGCAATAGCACCAGACCCCGTGCCGACATCTATGATAATTTCTGGAGGTTCCTGGTTTGAGAAAAAACGAGCCACTCCGAGCACCAGCGCTTCCGTCTCAAGTCTTGGCGTAAGTACGGAGCGATTATATCACAAAGATACATCGAGAAAATCAACTCTTCCGTCAAATATGAGACTATTAGGCATTTTCAAATTTTTTGAATTCGAAAATCAATGAGGCTGCAAAGAGTACCAACACCAGAAAAAGAGCTGCTACTCCAAAGTTGGTGGCGTAAAAACTTGCCTCCAAAGCTACTGGTGTACCCAAAGTATTTTTTGCAGAATTCAAAGCCTCAAACTGGGGAAATATCGTCATGAGGAATTTGGACAAATAGATCATCGCGGTATTTTCATTTCGAATTGCCATATCCAAGACTCCGGTAATTGAGTGGGCAGATATGTATACACCCAAAGTAAAAAGTATCGATAATAGCGGAGAGCTGAAGGTAGAAAAAAATAGGATAATAGCAAAAACAAGGAGGAGTTTTACGGCAATGGAAACTATGGCGATAAAAATAAGTGGATCGAACGTCAGAGACTGAAACGCCAAAATTCCGAGCAAAACCAAGCCCTGAATACCAATAATCAATAGTACGACCGCTCAGAAACCTATGAATTTTCCAAGTATATAGTCTTTTCTTGCTATGGGCTTTGAAAGGATTAAATAGATAGTCCTCCCCTCAATCTCCCGAAAAAGTATCTGTCCACCCACAAAAATTACTGCGATAAGCCCCCCGATTTCAATCATTGAGAGCCCAAAATCAACAATGATTCTCTTGGTTTCCCCAAGTGAAAGCGTGGCAAGAACGAGAGAAAATCCAATGAGTGCGCAAGCAAAAAGCAAAATCACCGACAAAATTCGATTTCGGAGTAGTTCGCGAAGCGTGTTTATAGCAATATTATACATGTGGCACAGTATAAAAATAATAGAGGAAAGTTCAAATGGAAGGATAGAAAAAACCTAGCTTTCAAAGGATCATATATTGAGAATTTCTATCGCCCTACGCTTGCCCTTTCCTTCTATGACTATCTCGCCGAGCTCGATAACTCATTCGCGTGTGGCCACCAAAAGATGTTCTTCCTCTCTCCAAAAAGAACCGGGAAGGTGATCTTTTTCTCAACCAACTACATCCCATATTCTGCAATCAAGTATTTTGCACCGCTTTCCTTGATACATAGTCCACGCACCTGGCCAAGAGGTATATGCTTGCCAAAGTCGATGTATTTGTGAGGCGGTGGTAGTTGTCCAAAAAATTTGTCCATCTTCTCGGGTTAATTTTTTTGTGTAAGTCGCGAGTGCATGATCCTGTTCTCGAATACCTATCTCCTTCGCAAGGTACTTGCGCAATGTTTGAAAAAGTATGGCTCCAGAAATTTTACAAAATTTTGTAAACAATGAATCGCTCGTTTCTTCGTCGACAATAGAAATTATAGCAGTATCCAAGATTCCCCCCTCATCCATTCATTCGGTCATTTCCATGATAGTGATACCCGTCTCGCGCTCTCATTCCAAGAGTGCTCATTGAATGGGCGAGGCTCCGCGATACTTTGGCAAGAGAGAAGCATGTACATTGATGGGCAATACCTTAGGAAGGGTTAAAATTTCAGCAGGTAAAATTTTGCCATAGGCAACAACGACCAAAAAGTCTACCTCAAAATCTTGTAACTTGACCAAAAAATCAGGATTACCACGAATTTTCTCCGGACGAAAGAGTGTGATATTGTGACGGAGAGCGAGCTGAGACACCGGGCTTGGAGTGAGTGTTGCATGTCTTCCCACTGGGCGGTCTGGCTGACTTACGACATATACCACCTCCACATCTTCAGCAGCTATACCATCTGCAAGAACTGCGGCAGCAAGTTCTGGAGTACCAAAAAAACCTATTTTCATGAGGAAATTACATATGAAAATTTTGAATCTCAGCGGAATATATCAAGCGTCACCCCCGTATAACTCGCTCCGCTTGCGTCATAAATAGATTTTTGAGAGCGCATATTTTTGAGTGTTACTCCCGTCATAGCATTTGGAAGTGCTATAGTTGATAAAAATTTTGTCCCGGAAATCTCTGTATCCAATGGATACACAAAGAATGTATTTTTTTGAGTTGCATCATCTGCCGTAACAATTTGCTGAGGAATATCAAAGGTGCCACTCATCGTAAATGCAATGGTATTTGCAGGAGCATTTCTCATCTCTCGATAATATGTTCTATTCTCGGATATAAGTGCAAATCCTGGTTTGGTGGCACCAGAAAACGTCAGCACTCCGCTTTGAGTATTCCAATTATAATCAAGTCGCACCGAATCATGTACTCGATAGGTATTGGTATCTACTATGATACCGGGAGCGTCTTTGAAAAATCGCATGGAATAGTCAGAAATCACTCCTTCTGCCACTTTCCTATCCATTTCTTGAATAAGAGTTTGTATGCGCCTTTGCACAAAAGCATTTTTATTTGATTCTTCCAAAGTGCTGAAAGTTTTGAAGCCAACGACAGAAACCGTGGCAATAATAATTGTTACAATGAGTAATTCTATCAAGGAAAAACCTCACTTTGAAGACGTTTTCAGGGACAAGATTTTGGTGATAAAAACTATCACGATGATGAGGGCGATAAATAGAAGGACTTTCCCGATTTTATCGAGAAAAACTGCAGAAATTCCAAAAAATAAAGCAATGGAGTATACAAAATTGCGAATGAAAGCGTCAGACATGCCGATCGCTTTGAGGCGATAGTGTAAATGATGGATTCGATCTCACTTCAGCGGATTTTTCTTATTTGAAATGCGGGCAAAAATAACATAAATTGCGTCCACCAGATATACTCAAAGCGCCGTAGCGACGGTAGCCACTTTTCCACCGACCAGTATGGCAAGAGATGCTATCATAAAAGCCAAAAACATAGTACCACTGTCTCCAAGAAGCATTTTTGGGGTAAGATTATAATACCATGCCCAAATGAGCGAGGGAAGAAGTATCGAAAGAATACCAAAAACAAACATGGCATTTTGACGGAGCGCGGGAGTAGTATCGAGCAAATAAAAACGAATGGTGGATATGAGTATTATAAAAAGTGTGATGGTCGTCAGTCAAATCGTAAGCCCAGGAACTCCATCACTCCAATTCACACTATTGAAAACGAGTACATACCAAAAAATCGTAAAAAATAGAGGTATAAGAAATACTTCGTATCAAAAAAGCGAGACAGAAAAAAAATCTAAGTAGAGAATGCCTCAGAAAATATTGGATATATAACTAATTTTTATACTGGTCAGCCCCACTATCAGTCCGACGAGAATCTGCATGGCCAATCGAACTTTTGGGGATATCGCAAATCCTGTTTTTCGAATTTTTCAGAGGTCTTCCATGGTAAACTTCTGAGCGCTTTTTTCTGACCGATCGAACTTAAAAATAGTATCGAGGTCATCTACAAAACTCAACCCCGTAACCAATGCTCATAGTATGATCAATACTAAAAGCTTATCCGTTACCTCCATATACCCGAGCGCTATGCAAATCACGCAAACTGCTACAAAATTCAAGTATAGCAGCAATCCAAATCCAAAAGGCACCGGATCTCGATCATGTCCATATGGGCCAGGATTATCGAGAAGTCAGAATTTTCGAAACCACTTTCCTCCGAGGAAAAACGAATAATAACTGACGATTGTTGAAAGCATTACTATCCCCAGAAATGTAATTGGATTTGCCAAAACCATATTATTCTTGTAATTCTTTTTGTTTTTCCTTGAGATATCCCAAAAACTCTTTTCGCTTGAACATGGCTATGTATCATACCAAAAGCAATATTACACCAAAAAAGAACCAAGATATCCAGTCCAATACTATATCGATGTGGGTGGTAAAGAAAACTCAGAGTACCAAAATCGTACAAGACCAAATTATTGAACCTATGATATTGAACATCCAAAACTTCTCGTTCTTCATAGAAAAAGTTCCAGCGAGAAATGGAACAAAGGTGCGGGTAAAACTATGGAATTTTCATAAAATGATAAAAACCGCCCCATTTTTCTGTATTTGCTTGGATAATATTTTTTGTTCTGTTTTACCAAGTGCAAAAGAGTCCCCGTAATTTTTTAGAAACACGAGTCCGTATCTCACGCCGAGCATGTAACCGATCCAATTTCATAATATTGCCCCAATACATGCTCAGAGCACTGCAAGAGGGAAGTGCGACTGACCATAGAATCATCCAACCACGAGCATAATCTGCTGACCCGGCACGAGAATCCCGATAACTGGAAAGGACTCTATCAGACTTGTTGTAAGCACAATGGGGAAATTCCAATGCCCAAGTCGCACGGAAAGATCTCCCATCCATCGGATTGCATGCTCCGCCAAATCTGGACGAAAAATAGCGATACCCAAGAGCAGGAGCAATAACGTGGTCATTCCTCACTGTAAGATTTGAACCAAAAAAGAAGAAGTTGATTTTTTCATGCATACACGATAGTGCAGAATCCAAAAAATCAACTTCTAATTTTTTACCCCGTTCTACTGTTTGATTCGCTTAGTCGAGATGTTTGGTGCTCGGTAAGTGTTTATGCTCGTTTGAACTCAGCCTGAAGCAGTTATGCCAGTTTGTGTTACACTCTCAGAAGCAACCGCAATAGCGGTGACTCCAGAGAACGCTACGGTGGTCACATCAGTCTGAATAACACTTGGAGTAGTTGTGTCAGTTACCCCAGATTGGGTAGTATCAGCACTATTTTCAATACCAGAGACAGGCATAGTAGCTTCTTTTGGTGCTTCCTCAGTATTTTTTGCCACCGTTGGTGATGACTCCATGACACTTGATTTCGTTACATCAACCTTGCCGAAGACTCCGAGTCAAAACATCAGTGCCACAACCCCGAGTGAAAGCATGGCAGATACTCCATATATAGCTTTTTTCTTATTCTCAAACAATGTCGCAAGCCCCCCCTTTCGGTCTCTTGAAATATTATTCTCCACCGATTCAACTGGTTCATGAGAAGTGCTAGCAGAGATGGGTTCTGAAGCATCAGAAGCTATACCAGGCACTTGGGCATCAGAAACTATTTCTGAAATAACTGGCTCTGATTGGCTCACCACCATAGGCAGCTCCGCGGAAGGGTTTGAGGCCTCGGGTGGAAGTGGCTGATGGTCTACTCATTGAGAAGATGTGTCAACGATCAAAGTTTCCGCGCTCACATTGCTGGCAACTGGGTTATGAGCTTGTTCCAGAGATTTGGAGCTCACCTCCAACTCTGCTACTACGAGACTTTCTTGATCATTTTTTTCTACCTTTTCAGCTTTTGTTTCTGTTAAAGAGCCCATTTCCATGATATCGCTAAAAAGCTCGTTATTCTCAAATCCCAAGTTCGGAAAAAATTCTGATGAAAAAGATTTGGAGTGAGCTTTGGATGTGTCGTTCGCATGGAGACTAGCATCTGATATACCCCCTTCGCTACTTGGTTTCTCATAGTCATGGTCTTGAGAAATATGTAGTAAGGTTGTGGTTGATCCAGTGGATAGAGCGGTAATTGCGTCATTTTTTTCTGGTGTGATCGATGTTTTGGTTACATTTTCGGTAACACCCGCACTACTGAATTCCGTAGTGGCTTCCGTTACTGATTCAGCCGTACTTTCAACAGAAGCATCAGATGTTGAGACGGCTCACGCACTCGAGACTCATGGCTTTTTGACAGTCAAAAGTGAAATTTTCGCTTTCGAAGCTGGAGCATCTGTTTTTGCAGAAGCTATTTCAACCACGGGTGGCGCGGTGTTTGTGTCAGCGGCATTTTCCTTCGCAACACTCTCAGCCTGTGGACTAGGAGAAAATGAGGCAGGAGGTATTTCATTCGCAGTATTCTGCTTTTTGAGGGCGGTGAGGTCGAGTTTAGCCATGGGAAAAAAGTACATAAATATTCTATGGTATGTTTTTTCAGAAGTCAAAAAAATTACACTTTCGTGATTTCTTCTTTACAAGATGGGATTTTTGATACAATTACCGCAACTTTTTTCCGAAAGGGTGTTTTACTTTGAACTGATTATTATGTTATATAGAAATATCGCAATTATTGCCCACGTTGACCATGGGAAAACTACGCTCGTTGACGCACTCCTCAAACAATCCGGTGTATTTCGGGACAATGAAGCGGTAGAAGTGTGTGTTATGGACTCTAATGACCAAGAAAAGGAGCGAGGAATTACTATCTATGCAAAAAACACTGCTGTTTTCTACAAAGATGTCAAAATTAACATTGTAGACACTCCCGGTCATGCGGATTTTGGTTCAGAAGTGGAACGAGTTCTTCGAATGGTAGACTCTGTTTGTCTCGTGGTTGATGCCTACGAAGGACCCATGCCACAGACAAAATTTGTCTTGAAAAAAGCATTAAGTCTTGGACTTCGACCTATAGTTATTATCAACAAAATCGATAAACCAACCGCTCGACCTGACGAAGTAGTTGATATGCTATTTGATCTTTTTGTGCAGCTTGGAGCTACAGATGAACAACTCGACTTCCCAGTGGTGTATGCGATTGCTCGAGAAGGAATTGCTGTAAGAAAGCTCACCGATGAAAAAAAGGATATATCTCCTATTTTTGACCTCATTCTGGAGCATGTAGCTGCTGCTGACAACGATCTCGAAAAGCCATTCCGAATGCAAATTGCCAATCTTGCCTATGACAACTATCTCGGTCGACTGGGTATCGGTCGTGTCTACGAAGGGGTGGTGAAAGTTGGCCAAACAGTAACCATCCTTGGGAATAATGGAGTGAAGCGATCTGGAAAAATCTCAAAATGTTTCACCTCTCTCGGTCTCAAGAGAAATGAAGTAACTACTGCTGAAGCTGGTGATATCGTCACCATTGCTGGAATTTCTGATATTTATGTTGGAGAAACCGTATCAAGCGTACCTGAATTTGAAGCCATGCCAGCCATCACCATTGACGAGCCAACGCTCAAAATGGAATTCCGGGTAAATGATTCTCCATTTGCTGGAAAGGAAGGCAAATATGTCACTTCTAGAAATATTCGAGAACGACTTGAAAAAGAGCTAGAAATGAACGTAGGACTCAAGGTTGACTTTGAGGGATCGGATGGAAACGGATACAATGTATCTGGACGCGGAGAGCTGCACTTGTCGGTGCTCATCGAATCTATGAGGCGTGAAGGATTTGAGCTTTGTGTTGGAGCTCCACAGGTCATCTTCCACGAAGAAGGAGGGAAAAAACAAGAGCCCATAGAGCAAGTAACCGTTTTTGTACCAGAATCTGATGCAGGATCAATTATCGAAGCCTTGTGAAAAAGAAAGGGTCTTGTAAAAAATATGGATACAAAGAATGGGATCACCAATCTTGAATTTGAAGTCCCAACTCGAGGCCTTCTTGGATTCCGATCCCAATTCGTTACCCAAACAAAGGGGGAAGGTATCATTTATTCTGCCTTCTCTCATTACGAAGACTACAAAGGGGCTATCGAAAAACGGGAGGTTGGGTCCATGATTTCAGGAGTTGGAGGAAGCGCCATGGCCTACTCTCTTTGGAAACTCGAAGAGCGAGGACCAATATTCATCGATCCTCAGACCGAAGTCTACGAAGGTATGGTTATCGGGGAACATCTGAAGTGAGGCGATCTCGTGGTAAATCCTACGAAGAACAAACAGCTTACAAATATGCGAGCATCGGGAACCGATGAAGCAGTTCGACTCACCCCTCCTCGAAAGTTTACTCTCGAAGAAGCACTCGACTACATTTCCTCGAGTGAGTATGTGGAAGTCACCCCTCTCAATATTCGCATTCGGAAAAAGGGCCTTACAGAAGCAGAAAGAAAGCGGGAAGGAAAATAGGGCAACCTGCTTTTCATAAAGACAATTTTTTGACAAAGTAAATGCCTTTCATACAATACTCGTCATTATAACTCAAAACATCACATGATCGTATACGCGATTAAAAACTCTACCGAGTCCAACGAAAAATTGGTTCTCCGTTACAAAAAAATGTTCTTTCAAACTCGAACAGCAAACAAGCTTAAGGCTGAAGCTCAAGAGCAAAGAAAGGTAAGTCGCAGGAAAATTCGTGAAGCAGCTATCGTTCGAAGTTTTTATCGAGCGGCTAACAAAAATAATGCTGCGTAATATTTGTATATTATACGACAAAAAAACAGATCTGTAATGGTCTGTTTTTTTGACCCTTGTCAAAATATAGGGTACTCTGAGTATGGTAAACACATATCAATGCAAAACACGACTATTATCGACATCCTTGCCGACCTGGAAAACACAAATTCTTCTGTTTCAAGCGAGACACGCCTCACTGTGAATCCTGCTGAAGACCAGACTTCAATCACATCAGGTTTTGAGAAAAACGAAACTTTCATTCAACAATATGAGCATGCGCTGCTCGATTTGGAATTGGCCAATACGACAGATCTCATTTGTCAAAGCGAATCGAATACTCCAGCACAAACTCCTCACTCGTTTGCAAAAAATACCCTGTCGAATTTGAAGTCAGGGATCTCAATTTTTTCCCGATATATTACGGTATCTGGTGTGGTATTTGCGGTACTACTTCTTGCAACAAATTGGTCTGCCTACTACACGGTTGCCATTAACTTTATCCATCCGGAAGGGCTCTATGCAACGAGTCAACAAATACAAAATACTCTTTCAAACTCAAAAATCACCATATATGCAAACGAAGTAGGCGCCACCGTCTTTGAAAAGAAAGAAAAAGCAGAAGATATAAAAAAACAGCTCGATGCAGAAAACATAAAAGTTAACGAGGAGCCGTTTTCCATGAAAAATCTCATTCCGACAGAGCCAAATGTCTCTGCAAGATTTGATATCACCCCCTACGAAAACAGGATAATTATTCCGCGAATAGGCAAGAATATTCCGTTGGTGGATATTTCCATGACGAGATCGTTCGATTTTGATCACATGGAAAACATCTTTATGCAAGAATTGGAGAAGGGAGTCGTGCGCTACCCAGGATCTGCGGTTCCTGGAGAAAAGGGAAATGCGTTTATATTTTGACATTCTTCTAACTATCCTTGGCTGAAAGGAGACTTTAATGATGTCTTCGCACTACTCGATAATGTGGAATTCGGGGATCAGATCATTGTATTCTACAACCAAAAGAAATTTGTATATACGGTGCGTGAGAAAAAAATCGTACGACCCGGTGATGTGAAAGTTTTAGAAAGAAATCCTGAAGCAAGAGAGCTTTCTCTGATGACCTGCTGGCCGATTGGAACGACCCTTAAGCGTATGCTCGTATTTGCTGAATTAACCGAAAACCCATAGTATGAACTTCTTCTGATCCTCATATTCATATGACAGCTCTATGCTTCTTGCTCTAGAGCCAAGTGAATACGCTTATATTGGCGGAATAGTCGCAGTGGGAATACTTCTCTATTTCATACTCCCAATTCTCAAAAAAATGCGAGATACACAGAAAATACAAAAAGAAAAAAAGCTAAATAAACAAAGAATTCAGGATCTTATTACCATGAAGGAGATTCAGTGAGAAATCGATCAAGAAATGCGAGAGGCACTTATTCACTCGGAACTTCGTTCCAAGAAGGAGCACCAGCCCGAAGCGTAAATATGTGAGTGCGTTCGCGAGGAAGACCATTCCACCCTCGCCCGAGCGCGTAGGCAAGTCGCTGCAATTGCACATGGGACTGGGCGAGATACTGAGTCAAATACGCATCTTCCTTTTTTGCATAAATTCGAGTGATAATGCCATCATTGAGTGCTGCGATATTTGCTCGAATAGCTCATTGGGAAATATACAGTGATGACCTTGATGAGCAAGTATACACAAGATTTTTTATATCGACACCGAGAGAAATTTTTGCATGTTCTGGAACGAGAAACCTGTTTAATGTGGCATTATAGAAGCCGAGTTCAAGATATATTTTTCGAATGTGATCGAAAATTTTTTTGGTAAATGTTCCATTCAAAAAAAGCCGATCTTCTCAATGTATTTTGGGAATCACTTGGGACTGAAAAAGATCCCACATATATGCTTCTCTACGAACTTCTGAAAAATCAAAGAGCATCTGAGAAATATGAGGATGTTCCATGGTATCAAAATATAGATATCACGGTATCGCCTCCAGTAGATCCAACGGCTGACGGCAATCAAAAACATAATCCGTAGTACCGTCCTCAAAATATAAAATCGATTGCGTTCAAACGTGGTGCATGCTATTCGTGATGATATTTTGACCCCTTCCAGATTTCATGGATTCTATATATTTGCTCAGAAAGCACCAAAAGCGCCAGTCCGTGGGGTAATGTAAAATCAGAAATAGATAGTGTCTGTTCGGTATGTGGAGCAAGAAGTTCGCGATCCAATCCAAAACTACCACCAACTACAAAAATTACTTCATGCCCCTCGTTTCGGAGTGTTTGCATATTTTTTGAAAAATCTAGCGTAGTATACTGAGTACCGAATTCATCCAAAACCCAGGCTTTTTTTCGGAATTTCGAAAGTATTTCTATAACCTTCTGTGTCTCTTGCCGAATGACAAAAGATCGGTCAACATGCTTAATCGGGCGAATGCGAATCCATTCTACCAATCCTTTCAACCGTTTTTCATATATTCCCACTTCGGAAATAAAATGACCCCCCGCATCGGCAACATACAAAATTTTCATGAAAGGATTCTATGAAGTTACAAAAAAATAGAAAGAGTTTTTGACTCTCTTGAGAGTTTCAATACAATGCGCCCACTTGCCACTTTAGCTCAGCTGGTAGAGCAACGGTCTTGTAAACCGTAGGTCGTCGGTTCGAATCCGACAAGTGGCTCCAGTAATATCAACGAGCAGGTAGCTTCGATTTGGAATACTATATTCTAGTCGTGGCTTCTCTGTCTTTATGGGTCGGTTCCAGAGCGGTCAAATGGGGAGGACTGTAAATCCTTTGGCTTCGCCTTCGTAGGTTCGAATCCTACCCGGCCCACCATTACATATCAAAAGTCGTATAGACAAGAAGTAATATTTGAAGAAAAACACTCGCCCGGATGGTGGAATGGTAGACACGACGGTCTTAGAAGCCGTTGCCGCGAGGTGTGAGAGTTCAAGTCTCTCTTCGGGCACCAAGTTGAATGAACAGCATCGAGTCTATTCTAGTAGGTTCTATGTTGTCCATTGGACAATCCTTTACTCCGGCTCACCCGTATTAAGCGGAAGCGACAAATTTTTTTCTTATGAAAAAGGATATCCATCCAAATACCTATAAAATTAAGGTAAGCTGTTCTTGCTGACACAGCTTTGAAACTCTCAGCACTATCAAGGGAGGAGAGCTCAAAGTGGAAACATGCCAGAACTGTCACCCATTCTACACTGGGGAAAAACGACTTCTTAAGACTTCTAGCGTCGACAAGTTTTACGCACGACAGAAGAAAGCGGAAAAGCTCCAAAAATAAAGCTGTACCTATACAAAAACTTCCCATGAGCTATCTGGGAAGTTTTTTTTGAAAAAATTTATTACGGCGTAGGTTGCGCCCCAGATGCCAGAAAAAAGTTAAATATAATATAGCTCGCAACGAGAAGAAGCACTCCAATAACCACATATTTCACGATATTTTTTGCCTTTTTCATTTTCTCGTCATCTCCACCAGAAGTCAAAACCAAAAACCCAGAATACAGTATGAGAATAACAATCACCAAAGCCAAAAACCCATTGATATAGTTCACTATATCCGTAAATATGGTGATCGTTTTGGAAATATTCGGATCTTCGATTTTACAAATATTTACCAAAAGTACTCGTTCACACTTTGCTTCGCCATAAATAGACTTAATGAGCAGACCTGGCACCTTCAATAGAAAAAACCCCAGAATCGCGTAAATGATGGTTTTTTTACCACTCTTGGCCTTTTCTTCGTCTCCGCCAGCAGTTACGATCTTATAAAATGCCAGAAATGCCATCGCAAGAAATGCAAAAGACGCCAAAATTTCTAAGAGATGTACAAACGGGTAGAGAATTTTATCTGAGAAATTCAAAGCGAGATTACCATCTATATTTTTGTCATACAAAAGGTCTACCACCACAAAGGCTGATTGCATGACCACTATTCCGAGGGTGGTCCAGATGATAGTTGTTTTCCATTTTTTTATGTCTTCTTCTCACCCGGCACTAAAAAGAATTCTGAGGGCAGAAATGATGAGGTAAATGATGGCAAATCCAAATATGACATTCTTAAGATCTCTGGCGATACGAATAAACAAATAATACGCCCCTCGCTCTCCCGTTTCTTGGTAAGAAAAAAACCTAAACCCTCCGTCAGCAGACTCTACTGAGGTTTTGAAATCCGCAGTATGGTCGGCTCTATTCTGTCCACTCTGCCTCCCGACACTCTGGAGGTCCAAATTGGTAGGTTGACCGCTCGAATCTACTTCTACCGCAGCAAACGCAAACGGCACCACCAGACATGTGGTCATGAAGATAGAAAGCAGTATAAGAACTTGAGAAAATTTTTTCATAGGTGCATTGTAATCTAGGGCTCGCAAAGCGCAACCTTGACCTGCTTAATTGGTGGTAATTCCAAGTCGAGCCTCTATTTCCATATCGACATATTCTTTCTTTCGTCCATACATTTTCCGTGAATACTCCTTGATAAGCTTAGCGAGTTCGAGGTTCTTAAAGGTGTTATCCCAAATCGTTTTGAGGTCAAAAGGTCGAGTGGTGGCATTGTCGATATTCAATTTGCAATACGTAGTAAAATTTGCAATTCCGATAATATCTTGTTGAGAAAGTAGCGGCGAATATTCTTTTTCTAAGTATTCGGCATCATCCGCACCGACCTTAAAACTCATAATAGTACCAGCATTTCCAAATACCGCGTCTTTGATGGATGGTTTGCCGTCTTTATTATTGTTGCCTCCAATTTGAGCGATAAATTGATGCGCCATGATAAGGGCTAGATGGTACTTGCGGGCCTCGGAAAGAATTTCTCCAAAAGTATCTGTTGCAAAATTTTGAAACTCATCCACATAGAGAAAAAAGTCTTTTCTTTGGTCTTCTGGGGTATCGGCACGGCTCATGGCCGCCATATTGATTTTTGAGACAAATATCAAACCGAGAAGCTGGGCGTTGAGATCTCCGATCATTCCTTTGGAAAGATTCACCATCAATACTTTCTGATCATCCATAACGCGGCGAAGATTGAAGGCGGATTTTGGCTGACCGATAATGTTACGAATCGTGGTATTGGTAACGAACGGTCCAAATTTTGAGCTGAAATACGGGATCATTTCTTGCTTTTCTCGATCGCCAGTGTTTGCATATTCATGGTCCCAAAAGGCTTTTACTACAGGATTTTTTACCTTTGACACCTTGTACTTCATAAACGCATCGTCAACGAACAGTCGTGGCACATCGATCAAAGTACCCCCTTCGTCATCATCGTCCATAAGCGTAAGACAACCGTTTCGGAAATAGTGCTGTATACGCGGCCCAAATATCTCCTCATTAAATATCTTAATGAAAATAGAGGTGGCATCCAGCGCTGCTCGATCTTTCTCTACGGCTCGAAGTGCTGGATCTGTTGCGATAATCTCGAGCATGTTCAGCCCCATTGGGCGTTCAAAGTCTCCAGGATTGAATATGACAATATCTTTGACTCGCTCTTTCGGAGTAAATGCAATAATATCTTCTACCAGGTCACCATGAGGATCGATAACCGCAAGTCCGTCACCATTCCAGAGGTCTTGACGAGCAAGGTAGGAGAGAAATACTGACTTTCCTCCTCATGATTTTCCAATGATATAATGGTGTCTTCCTCGGTCTTTTCGAGAAAAATATACGGGAGTTTTCACATTACGATATTCGTTCCAGCCCATAAGCACGCCGTCTGTATACAAGGGAAATCCTGCAAGTTTACGTGGTACATTAATCTCTACCGGCTGTTTTCCTGGATCTATGGTTTTTCCCTTGTTATCTCCATCCTGATGGACTGGATAGGCCGTTCCATCAACACCATAAAAACTTCTTTGTTCATCGCGGACCAAGACTTTGTTCTCATCAACCTGCAAAAGCGTTCCATCTTGAGTAAAGACTTTGCCCGAAGGATCTCGTTTGTAATCTGAAAGCACCAACGGGTTTTTGAGAGTCTTAAGATTGTGGGGTGGTGCGAGCATTTTATAATCCAACCACTTGATAATGGGAGATTTGTTGTAGTTGATATCAGGAAAATGGTACAAAGTGGAAAGTTCATCTACTGAAAAAACTGACTTGGATTGTAAAAATCCAATCATGCGAAAGCGGTAGGCAAAATAACGGATTGGCGTAAAGATGAATGCGAGCAAATCCTCCCACTGTGGATTATCAAGCTTATTGTTGTACTCATCAGTATACATAGACATGGCGCCAACCACTGACTCTAGGGCATTTTTGGTACTTTCTTGATCTTCTGAAGAAACGAGCAGTCGAACCGAAACCAAGAACGCTGGCTGCCCCGCAGACTCTCCAACTGCCTTGTGGGACTCTTGTTCCGCTTGGTTGAATATTTTGTAAGAGTCTCACGAACTCGCACCAGGAGCACTGGTGCCATCCTCTTTCCCCGTGCTAAAAAAATCAACGAGCCAAATCAAAAATGCAAACGGCGCCTTGATGGCTTCCCAAAGAAAGTTTGCTTTGTACCCCTTGGTGTACTCACCTTTTGCTACTTTACTCGCCGCAGTTTTAGCATGGCGATTCCAGGCGCTTCATCGTGGCTTGATAACAAACTGAAGTGCGGCGTTATCAAACTTTTTCAAGGTACCAAAATTGTTCGTCAAAGTAGAAAGCGGATCATCCTCAAAATACTTGTATGTTTTAATTGGGAAAATATCATCATTAATTTTGCCAATAGAAGAAGCTCTCAGTGTATAATTATCTGGTTTGATATCAGGAAACTCGGAGGCGGGTATTTCTTTTACTTCAGCATCGGGGTAGTTGGAAGTAATCTGCTGTGAGACCAAGTGCACATAATCACGGTACGTCACTACAAAAAATGAAAGCTGCCCCTTGTTATAGACCAACTCCATGGATATTTTGGCGTGATCAAATATAAAATCGCGAACGCTATCCCAGAAGGTAATATTCGAAATTTTGATAATTGATTTATAGAAAATGGACATAATTCCCATTTTTTCCTTAAAATCCTTTTTCGTCTCTTTTTCTTTGTCTAATTTGGAATCGGCTCGCGGTAGTGTAATTTGCATGTATACCAATCGACGGGCATTGTAAATTTCATACATGATTCGCATGAGCTTCAAGAGCAAATATCCCAGGAATATGAGGAGCAGGATTAGCACGATCTTTTCCGAAAGGAACAACAGAAGATCGCCTACTCCGAGTCAAGTGTCGGGAGTGGGTGAAGCGCTTGGGGTAGTTGTGGGCCTATTTGAGACGCCGGAAATACCGGCAGCCTCAGCTGTTGCTATAAATTGATGTATCATATTTTTTTGATATGCTACCAGTTCCGGACACTATGGGCAACTTTTGTGGACATTTTTCGTAACTTTTTCCTTTACGATTATCCAGGTGGTGGTATGGTTATGACCTAACCCCATTAATATATGAGACTTTTGCGCTCCATGGTGCTTCAGGGAATATTTGGAATTCCCATAGATATAGAAATAGATACCCAGCCAGGAATACCCTGTTTTACCATTGTCGGCCTGTGAGATGCCTCAATCCAAGAAAGCCGGGAACGCATTCGTTCTGCTATAAAAAATTCAAAATGTAGCTTCCCCTTGCGTCGGATCACTATCAATTTGGCCCCGGCACACATCAAAAAAACAGGAAGTCACTTTGATCTCGCCATCGCGCTTGGGCTCACGATAGATGAAGATTCAAACCTGGAGACAAAAAAACGATTAGAATCTACACTTATACTATGAGAGCTGGCGCTCGATGGCAAACTGCGCCCTCTTGTGGGAGCACTCCCGTTTATTGTATCAGCAAAAAAACAAGGCATACAAAAGGTCATGCTACCGCGAGAAAATATGCCCGAAGTTTTGCGGATTCCTGATATCGAAATATTACCCGTGGAAAGTTTGCTGGAGGGTATTGAGTATTTCGAAAAAGGAGAAATTCGTTCGTATGAGGCGGTGACAGCTCCAGAGTCAAATGCTGTGGTTTCTGTAAAATTTGAATCAATCATTGGACAAGAATCAGTAAAACGCGGCCTTATTATTGCGGCAAGCTGAGGACACAATGTGCTCCTTGAATGACCCCCGGGCTCTGGCAAAAGCATGCTTTGTAGTGCACTTCAGTGAATCCTTCCAGATTTACAGAGTGACGAAGAATTAGAAGTTTCTCAGATCTATTCCATACTCGGCCTCGGCCAGCAAATACGATCAACTCTGCGCCCATTCCGCCATGTACACCACACCGCGAGTATAGCGAGCATTATATGATGATGAAAACACTGCCGGCCGTGAGAAATTAGTCTTGCGCATCATGGGGTGTTATTTATGGATGAAATACTGGAGTTTGATCGATCTGCCATAGAATCCTTGCGAGAACCTCTAGAATCAAGAGAAATACGCATTTCACGAGCATATGGCACCTACGCATATCCAGCATCGTTTATGTTGGTGGGAGCTATGAATCCTTGCCCGTGTGGATATCTTTGAGATACCATCCAGGCCTGCAAAGATACCGCAAGTGAGATTTCAAAATATCGTGGAAAGCTTTCCTGACCGATATTGGATCGTATCGATCTATTTTTGCAAGTACCTCGCCCCCGCTTGGAAGAAATAAAAAAACAGAATTCTTCGAATGCACTCACCACCGAATGCGCCAAACAAAAAGTATCGGAAGCGTCTCAAATAGCCATGCAGAGGCAAGGAAAGCTCAACGCCAACCTTCGCCCCCATGAATTGGATAAGCTGGAAATTGAAGAGGAGGCACATCAACTCCTGCTTCGTGCCATTGAACAACTCTCACTCTCGCTACGAGCGTACCATCGACTCTTGCGAGTGAGTCGGACCATTGCAGATTTAGAAAATCATAAAAAAATCGCTCCTGCCCATGTGGCAGAGGCGATGTGATATCGACAAAATTAGCTCTTTTTTAACTGATACATATTTCGCCCAACTCGTTCTATGTATTTTCGGTTTTGTAGATTCATATAGATGGTACTCGTTTTTACTTGACGAACCTTGAGCACCTTTGTAATGATATCCTCAGTAGATAGGGGGAGTTTTGCCTTGTTGAAAACATCTATGATGACGTCAAGGACGGTTCCTGGTTTGTAGCCCCACTCCTTAAGAACATAGATTCATCGTCAAATCAATACAAACTCATTATTTCGTATGAGCTCATTATGAATAGTAGCCACCTTCACCGGCTCTTTAAAATGCTCAGCGATAGCGTTGGTCATATCAACAAAATGAGTAGGCTCTTTTTTCTTTTTCAAAATATAAATTGCCTTGTCTTTGAGCGTAGAAGGGTTCAGAATCTTCCACTTCTCAAGTCCTACAAATTTTTCTTCACCCTTTACTATATCCAAGAATACATCTAAGGCAGAGTCCACGAGTAAGGTGTCAATTTTTCAGAATTGTGCAAAGAGGTTGATTTTTATCATCTCATACAGCACGGCATTTTCTATAATATCTCCGCGCTTTTTGAGAATCTTCAAAGCTTCCTTGTGAATCTCGGCAATCACACGCTTGTTTACCTCAGGAAGAGTGAAATATGTATGAGTTCAGAGTTGTGGCTTTGATTTTTGAATGTTAAAATCTGACTGTAGCACAATTTCCACAATTCCATCGTTAATATCCTCCGATCTCAGACCCAGCTCACTAATTACATTTGAGACAAGCCTGTCGCGAGTAAGAAGGCCTCCATGCTCTCGCAAAATTTTACCTCCATAAGTTTGAATCTCTAAAAGTCTTGAAGATTTAACAATTCGTCCAATTTTTCGGATTCATACATCTTCGATTTGTCGAACTCTTTCTCGGGTAATGCCGTAGTCATCTCCAATAGATTGCAAGGTCTCTCGCTCTCAAGAAAGGCCAATACGACGAGTAATCACGGATTTTTCTTTTTCGGTGAGACCCTCCAAGACTGCTAGAAAACCGGAATGTACTTCGCTAGATACGAGGGCCATAGAGGGAAAAATAAAATAACTTATACATCTATATATGGTTAATCGAACAAAAGTCAAGAAAGTTGAAAACTTCTGTAAAATCTTCCCTAGATAGGGAGTGTCATGTTTGTTTTGTCATTGCTCTTCTCCAAAATAGCACGATACTCTTCGAATTGAGCGTCAGTAGTAGGATTATTTTCTATATAGAGAGAAGAAAGCGCTTCTTTTTTTTGCTCTCTGTACGCCAATACCCCTCAAAAAAGGAGCAGTATAGAGCCAAAAATAGAAAATATCGGCGCTTCATAAAACACAATATCTTTGGTAAACGCAGAAAGTGATCTCAAGAAACTCAATCACATTATGAGTATGGCCGTTTGGAAAATTCCAAAAAAAATCATGACGACCGGATCAGAAACTCGAACTCAAAGTTTAAATTTTAACACTTCCTTGGTGGTATTGGAAAATATAAGAATCAGCGAACCGATGATGCTCAAAGAAAGAAGCACTCCCGCTCCTCCGAGAAACCTGGAAAACACAAAGTATTTTTCTACTCCGTCGATTGCAAACCATGGAAACAAACAACTCCCCAAGACAAACATTTGTCAAAAAAAAGCGATTCTTGAGGAAATCTTTAAGTGTATAAAATTAAAGGAAAGTCCCGATGCTATTTTTAAAAGGCGAAGCCTAATTTTTCGGTACGATGTGGCAGTAGAAAGATTCATATTTGAGGGAATGTATACTGAATTATGGTGAATAGTAAATGTAGGGAATATTGACTTTGAGAAATTCTGTCGTTATATGGGTATATGTCAATACGAAAACCTGAGGACAATCTTTGGTTCCATGTATACCAACTCGTAGTTGGATTTTTTTCGGTTATACGAAACATGTTACTTATGATTGTTGACAGGATACTTCGCAAAAAAACCAGCCGGAGAGTTGAAGCAAATCATCTCCTTTCGAGTCTACATTTTCTGGCGTATCAATTTCCAAAATCCTTTTGGAAAAAACCTACCGGAATAGGAATGGGGAGAGGGATTGGCACTATCATGCTCTATTTTTTGGGGAAACGTGTATTTTTTTTGGAAAAAACGGGTTCTAGCGAAGATTTGGCATCAACCACGACTGACACGAAGGGGGCTCCATCTATCCATAATTCTGGATTCACACTCATTGAGATGATGATCTCCATAACTCTATTTTCAGGCATACTTATCGGAGCATTTTCAGCATTTGGAAATATCACTCAGTTGAAAAACAAGGTCATTGCTGATGTTGATGTATATGAGCAATTGTATGTAGCTGTGGAAAGCCTAAATACCTTGATCAAAGATGGATGAGATATCGATTATGAAGAATATTTCAACCGATCCCTCGTCGGCACAACGCTTTCTGGCTGACACTATGTGACATCAAGCTGATTTGGAAATTTTGGCGCTGGATGAGCCATATCTGCGACTCCGAATTTTGGCGATGATGTCTATTATTGTCGAAGTATTGTTGGATCTAGTGTTACCAATGCAGGATGTGCCTTGACGGGCGCACTCAATACCAGTGGGAATTCTCAAGCAGGAAGCATGCAAAGATATGGTCAGTATCAGCTCCAATTTACTGACTTTAATAGCCCAGGGAACAACGATACTCAGCTTTGTACCAACAAAGTTCCTTCTATACCAGGGATGCCACTGGGCGATGAAGATTGTGATGGGAACATTACCGGAGACTCCGACGATGAGTCGCTCGGACTTTGACCGGTAGCCTTTCCTCAAAATACAGCAATGCCCGAATTATATCTCATCAAAAAAAACAGCTCCAATCCGACGCGAATTTTGATCCGACTGAAGATAGAAAGAGATCCAGACGCTCCAGCAACAGCCCATTGTAATACTCAGGCTGGAACTGGTACGGGTTGTATTGGAAGACTTCAGATATTACGACTGATCGGAAGAGATCTTGGGGCAAGCCATGGGTCGGGTAGTAGAAGTTACAACGGAAGAATTGACACTTGGGAATGTCAGCCCGATTTCCCATGTGTCACCATGCCAAATCAAACACTCGATGGTGTACAGCGATATTTGCCAACTGGGAATGCTTCAGAATGGGTTGATATTTTTAGCAAGGATATTTCGGTAAATTCGGCAAATTTCTTTCTCAGTCCTAATATCGATTATACCCTTGCGTGGAAGGGAGGATCTGATATGCTCGCAAACTCCATGCTTCGCATGCAGTTACGACTTGGATATAGTTGGAAAAAAAGGAAGCTGGTACAGTTTAGGGTGCCAGAAATCGACGTCACCACCACTATCAACCTTAGAAAATAATACTATGGAACCTTGCTGCAAAAATCATTCTGGCTCTGCTCTGATAGTCACTCTGCTACTAATAGGGGTACTCTCGCTTGTCATGATACTGCTTATGGAAAAAATAATTCCGACCAGTCAAGCAATTCGAGGCATAGAAAACAGCACTATTTGACTCTATCACAGCGCCTCCGCTATTGAGAAAGCATTTGCCAGTATGAACTATAGACAACCCGGACTCGCTGCGGGCACAGGGAATATTACGGTAAGTAGTGCTCAAGAGGAGGGGAAATATAATGTTTCTCAATCCAGCACAATTGTCCCAATTCCCGGGAAAGGAACGAGCGAATATGACTCAAACTGGAATCGTATAAATACAGGAAATCCTGTTCAACTACGAATATCATCTCAAAGCTTGCTGACAAGTTTGGAAGATATGGTATTTGATCTTCGTATGCCAAAAATAGGAACTAGTGACTCACGTGCTGGATATACCGCAAGCACAAGATATTTCACCAGTAACGCTACCACCCCCGTGATTAATGTCATACTCAGCAATTCCAGCATATCACTCATTTCAGACTATGGAACAAGCTGCTCCACATCGGGAGCCCAGAATAATGGACTTACCGCTGACCGAGTAAATGACCCAGATACTATAGCCCTTGGGAAGCTTTGCATGAAAAACACGAGCGTAATAGGATCAAGCCGAACCCTGGAAGAAATGCTTGATTTGACAGAAAATACAAACTTTTGCTCAGGCTGATGCACGCTAAAGTTCAGCTTGGTAAATAAGCTAGAAAATGCTCAAAATCAAGAAGTTCCATATCTAGAGTACCGTATAAGAAAACAAATTTCACTTGGTTCAACGAACTGAGAAAATTGTTTTTTGAAGTATCCACCTATTACCACGGCCTGTAGCGTGGATATGAACCTTGCCGGGCAACTTGGGCTACCAATAACAACGGTTGATTCAGAATGAATAGCATACGGCTATAGGCGGACTAACACAAGAGATCTACAACAGCTTACCACAAACGAAGCGTTCGACTTCGCCGTATTCAAATAGCATGAAAACCCTACTAATAGACAAGGCCGACGAGGGGCAGCGTCTCGATCGATACTTGAGAAAGTATCTCCCTAGCGCCCCGCTCTCTGCTATTTACAAACTTGCCCGAACCGGAAAAATCAAAATAAACGGAAAGCGAGTTATTAACGAGTACCGTGTCGAAGAAGGGGATCTTATGGACCTGCACGTATCTGACGATATGTTGATGGCATATCAAAAAACATCCGCGACTCCCGTGCTTCCCACTCAGACAAAAGCTCGTCTTTCTGATTGGATTTTATACGAAGATGCATCGATACTTGCCATCAACAAGCCCTCCAAAATAAATGTCCATCCTGGCGACCATAAGAGCAATGAGGTGTCGATTATACAAATGGCACATGATTACTTTGAGGGGAAGTATAGTAGCCCTATGTTTTCCCCATCCCTCGTACATCGTATCGACCGAAACACAACGGGAGTTCTCTTAATTGCCAAAGATCGACACTGACTAAATTTTTTGCTTGATGAACTTCAGTCACATCGCATGCGGAAGAAATATCTCGCACTGGTTACGGGAAAATTGCAAGGCAACCAAACAATCCGCAGTCCACTACTGCGAATTGAAAACGCCAAAAATGAATCAAAAGTACGAGTCGATCCAAATGGACAAAAGGCGATAACTCACTATAAGTCCCTCTTTGCATCAGACAAAATAAGTCTGCTTGAGGTAGAGCTAGAAACCGGAAGAATGCACCAAATCAGAGTGCATCTCAGCTCTATCTGACACCCGATATTGGGAGACTCCGTATACGGAAAACGAGAAAAAAACCGAGAGCTCCAGATCGCTTGAGAGTCCTTTCGACAAATGCTCCACGCCAGAGAATTAGCCTTTGTTCATCCTGTCACTCGAAAATTGACCACTATAATAGCACCGATACCCGAAGATATGAGGATAGCTCTAGAGTACTACTTTCCTTTACTCGAAGCGTTTGACGCCTTGTAGATAACCTGTCCTATGGGATTCATAGTATCTCTGAGGTATTCGCGTATCATGAGATATCGATCCTCGATGAGCACCATGAGAATATGAGAAGCGTACGTTTGCTCAAAATCTCGATATGCATCAAATGCATCATCAAATACTCTTTGGGTATGGGCAATTTCGTTTGTGGCTCGACTGGAAACACTTCCCAGTGAAGCCGCCAAAGACTCGCTGCTTGGAAATCTCTCGTACGGAGCATTGGGATCAGCCTGACGCTGTGCTCGGAGCTTATCCTCGTTTTGAATCACTCTAGACAATTGATTTTTGACATTGTCGTCAACATATTTGAGATAATGTCTATAATTACAGTACTCCATGGTCGCCGAGCGTATAAGAGATCGCTTCATACTGAGCTCAGCGCCATCGCCCTCCTCTTTTGATACATTTTTACATCCACGCTGTTTCATCTGTGATTCTATTTGCTGAGTTGCTCGCTCCAAATTGCGCACCATATTGGTGCCTTCTGGATGAAATTCTTTCACGAGCCTCGTGTGAATTTTGTACTTGGTGTTGAGAACTGCACACGCATAAAGTGCGTTCATTCGCTCTTTATATACGAGAGAAGCCTTTTCGATTTGGGAAGCGAGTGGGAGATTCTGGCTCTCTAGCGCAATAATTCCTTGGATCTCTAGTGGATCCGCCTTTATGGCATCAATACCTTCTCTAAACTTTTTATCTGCGTTGGCATCGTATATATCGGGATAAAAATATTCCGGAAAAACAATAAGATCCTTTGGGATTTCCTGCTGCGAGCCTATCGGTGAGTTCCAAGGAGCGGCGCTCTCTCACTTAGCGTAGCAGAGAGTCTTCACAGACTCTGTATAGCTTTGATGCGTATAAAGTCCAGGGGCATCAACTGCCCAAAGGGGCAATGAAATTCCGCACAAGCTCAAGGCAAAGCAAAGACGCAGTGGTAAAAAAGGGCCTACATGACTCATATTCTAAAATTAATTTCCTTCTCTATAAATTCTCGCTCCCGACCGTACTTCAAACGAGAAATCTCACGGTAGGCTTTTGCAAGCTTGGGGTTTCCTGCTTCAAGATACGGATTAGTTGGAGTTAAGCTAAATGCTGTCGAAGGTTGTCCATCAATGGCAATTTTTGTCACTCATTTAAATTTATCCATATTCACCAGATCCATATCTGAAAATGCCGGACTAAACTGCTTGGCGAGAAATTCTGCATCCTCTGGGCCAACCTTATACGCCATCATGGACCCCACATTACCAAATATCGCATCTTTAAGATTTACATTGGACTTCGTAAGTGCATCTGACTTCTGGAGTTGCCCCAGATACTGATGGGCCACAATAAGTCACAATCGATACTTTCTGGCCTCTGAAAGTATCGATTCGATAGACTCGGTGATGTAATTTTGAAATTCGTCAATATACAAGAAAAAATCGTGTCGATCTTGTCGATCAATGCTCTGTCGTCGCATAGCAGCCATTTGGATTTTTGATACCAGTATCAGTCCCAAAAGATTGGAATTAAAATCTCATAAAATCCCTTTGGAAAGATTAATAAAGAGTATCTTTGATGTCTGCATACAGTCATACACATCAAACGAGCTTTTGGTCTGACCGATGATGTTACGCATCAGTTTATTAGTAATAAATCCTCCGAACTTTGCTGCAAAATATGGGATAATTTCACCCTTTTCTCTTTCTCACATTTTCGCATATGTTTGGTCCCACCAACCACGAACGACAGGATCTTTGAGGGTTCTTCTGCGCTCCTTCTGAAATTCATCATCCGTAAAAAGTCGAAGTATGTCCGTAAGGGCACAGCCACCGGGATAATCCATCAAAGTGAGCACTCCATTGCGGAAATAGTCTTGTATTCGAGGACCAAATATTTCGGAACCAAAAAGCTTGATCATAATGTTGAGCGCGTCTTGCGCCACTATTTGCTTCTCGTCGTCAGATGCTGCCTCGAGGATATTAATTCCAAGAGGTCGCGCCATATCTGCAGGATCAAAGTAGACAATATCGTCAGACCGAGACTTTGGAACAAACGGAAGAAGATCTTTGGCAAGATCCCCGTGAGGATCGATAACCGCAAGTCATCGTCACGAACGAATATCCTGCCGTGCCATCGATTGGAGAATAGACGACTTCCCCGTACCAGTCTGCCCCACCACATAAAAATGACGGAAGCGGTCTTCATTCTTAAGAAAAATATCCTTTGTGACTCCTTGATAGGTATTAGTTCCGAGTAGCAACCCTTCAGTTGGTATATTGATTGGAGCCTTTACGATTTTGAAGTTTTGCCAGCGAATTTCTGCTATACGATTGTATTTGGAATGAGGAAAATGAAAGAGGGACGCGAGCTCCTCGGTCGTAAAAATGGTGGAATGCGAAGAGTTGGAGGATCTCGCGAGATACTGTGTCAAAAATTGATCAAACGCACGAATTCGAGTAAGTTTGAGACTGTTATATCCGGGAGCACCGTACTGGGCATATGCAGCGGCAATGTTCGAGACGATGGACTCTATAGAATTTTCTTGGACCCCTGCAGCAAGCACCCGTATCGAAGTCCGAAACCCCGTCTTCTTCGCTTTTTCACGTATTCACTCCTTCTCAGTGAGGTGATCGTCAGAGTCGTGGGAATCCTTTGAATCATGATCGTCTACTCCACCAAAAAGTGTTCCAAAAAGACTTCCAATTCCGAACCCATGGTGTGACTTTCCGAGCGACTTTTCAAACTTAAGTGCTTTGGATTGCCAAGTATCATGCATGGGAGATATGGCGATTTGAACTACCGCACTCTCAGCAGAAGAAAGCTTTGCCAGGGCTCAGAATACGGCATTCATGGGATCAGACTCGAGCTTTTGGTAGGACTTGATCGGCTCAAAATATGATTTTTTGGTTATGAGCTGTCACCCTCTCACAACATTGCGCCCCTCAAATATGTTGAGCTCATCAACTGCTTCAACAAGCGCATCGGAGTACATGCTCGTAATGAGCTTCTCTATCGATCCTCGGATACTTGCCGGGGTCACGACTATCAAAGAAATTTCTCACGCATGAGACACTACCTCAAGCGACAGACTCGTATTGCCAAAAAAACGATTGAGAAATCCGGCCTCACTCAAAGATCGAAAGCCCACCAGCAACTGCTCCATAAGACTGATCTGCTCCTTGAAATCGCGTGTAGTCTCTCGCTTCTCATCACTATCACTATCTTTGCGTGGCAAAAGCACTCTCAAAAAAACAATGTCCAGCATTTGATCAAATCGACGTCGCCGATAATACCACGCAAGCCATATGGCAAAAACGATACAAATTCCGAGGGGAATTGCTACAAGGATTCCATTCATGTATAGAGTATAGCAGACAACGCCCAAAACACAAAAAATCCCCCGTCTCCGAAGAGATGAGGGATTTTTGTATCAAGTAGATCAATTAGGTGAACCTAAGAGAAAAACTAGAAGCTAAGAACCGCGCCAGCAACAGTGTAGCTATCAGAAGTATTGATAGTACCAGAAGCACCACCATTAGAATCTGTATAGCTGTATGAAACAGCATTAGTTCCAGAAGCCACACCTTGAACTCCTTCAAGAGAAGTACCGAAAGTGAGAGTTCCATTTGAAGGAGGAACGATACTAGAAGTATCAGCTCGAACCATAAATGTAACAGTTTGTCCAGCAGTAACAACGATAGCAGAAGCAAAAGTGAATGTAACATCACTTCCACTTACAGAACCAGTTGCGTAGTCAGTATTGTTGTATCGGAGTCGGTAGTTGGATCCAGATGCAGATGCATTACCAGAAAGGCGAACCTTAATAGCAGAAACTGAAACATCTCGAGTTCCTTCAGCCTTAATTGAGTAAGTCGCGATATCGTGATTGGTGCTTCCTACAACCTTTCCAGATGGAGTAGGCATAGTAGAAGCGAGAACAACCTTTGAATCTTGAACCAACATAGTAGCAGAAGGAGCAACAGTATTGGCAATAACATTAGAAGCAAGAGTAGAAAGATTTCCACCAGCAACTCCAGTATATTCAATAGCCGTAGGTGCAATTACCACTTCTCGACCCTTTTCGAGAGTTACAGAAGCAGTAGTGTCAGCTCGAACTGAGATTGACTTAGTACCTGCCTTAGGAATTACGAAGTTAAGACCCGTAAATTGAGCAGTGTTACCAACGAAGGTAGCAGTAGCTGAACCAATTTGAGTTGAACCATCAAAAAGTTTTACATTAGTGAGGTTTCGTCCAAGATCAGTAACTCCAGTTAGAGTAGATCCTGTTCCAAGATTGAGTTTATCAAGTCGGATATCTTCATTGTTTGATGCTCGAACCTTGAATCAGAGAATTTCAACATTAGTCATTCCAGCAACAAGAATTTGCTTAGAAGGAGTAAGTGAATCAGCCTCAACGGTAAGAGTACCATTTGAAACGATTGAAACAGCTGAAGAAGATGCATTTGATGCAGGACCAGTTACGGAAACTGCAGTCTTAACACCTACAGCAGAAGTTCGACCAGATTCAAGAATTACCTGAAGTGATGTTGCAGTAGCAGCAGAAGTTACATCAGCGTAAACATCAATGGTAACCGTAGAGTTAGCTCCAACATTGAGAGCACCTGCATTTACAGAGAAAGTGTTTCCTGTAGATTGTGGGTTAGCTACAGATGTGGCAATAGAGTTAACACCTACCTTAAGGGTAAGATTGTTAATACCAGTCACACCTCCTGAAAGGGCTACTCCAACGGTAGTAACATTGAGATCATCAGCATTGGAAGCTTGAAGATTGAATGAACCAATCTTAGCGTTTGACTGTCCCTTAACGAGATTAGTCGTGCTGAATCCTCCATTTGCCGAAGCAGTAAGAGCAACATTTTCTACAGCAATAGTGTTTCCATTAGTACCTGTAAGAGTAAGTGTCTTGATTGAGTTGGACGAAATGAGCTTGTAAGAAGCGTCAATAAGTTCAGCTCGGTAACTATCTGAACTTGTAGCAGAAGTACCGATAGAAGCTACGATAGCAACCTTAGCCGTAGCTCCAGCCTTGATGGTGAAGTAGGTGGAAAGGTAACCAGTATTTGCTCCAGACCCGTAGTTAGCTGCGTTAGCAGCATCCGTAGAGAATACTGTTTGTCCATCTACCGTAAGCTTAAGGGTTCCTCGGAGATTTGTAGTACCAGAAACTTTATTCACCTTGAAGTTAAGTTTTTGGAATTCCATATCCTCACCAGATGCCTTAACATCGAATGTTCCAAGAACTACATCATCAATACCAGGAGCAGCGCTCTGTGATCGTGAATCAGTAGCCTTAGCTACAGTAACTGTACCCTCTCGAACCTTGTACCAGTATTGGGTAGAAGGAAGAGAAGTAGCAAGAACGTAGTTTCCCGTAACCGCACCCTTAGCTACGATATCAAAATCATCTCGGATCTTTGCAGAGAAAGTTCGAGTTGAATTGTATTTACCAGTAGCTACTGAAGCCTTAACGGTGAAGAATCGGCTAGAACCTTGAGGAATAGTGTAAGGAGCAGTAAATTGGAAATTTACATATCGTCCTACAGAAGCTGTTGCAGAAGCAAGAACATTTCCTTCTTGTGAAATAATTTGGAAAGTATCAAGGTCTCCGTCAGAAACAGAACCTTCTACGAACACATTAACTCCTTCAACAACGAGGTCTTCCTTAGAGTTCGTTTGCTCAACCTTGAACTTTGCTACCTCAGTAGATTGTCCAATGTCGAGGGAAACTGCAGCACCCTCAGTTGAAGCACCACCTACTGCGATTGCAGTAACGTTGTATTGAACGAGAGCAGAAGAACCGTCAACTACAGAGTGAACTGCAGAAGAAACTGGAGCACCAGTAACAGTACCACCAGCAAGAACCTTAGAAAGAGTAAGACCTACGGTACCAGAGTAAACTCCAGATCGTACATTGAGTGCGATAGTAACCGTCTTAGTTTCACCAGCCTTGATTTGAAGTGGAGTAGTTCCAAATGAAACGGTAGCCTTTCCATCAGAAGTGAGAGATTGAGCAACGTTTCCAAGTCGTGAACCACCTACCCAAGCTGAGATACCTGCAACATTAGTGTTGGAAAGGAGTCCAGATCGAGTAACTTCAACACCAGTAACCGTAGCATCCTTAGATCCAGCCTTGATGTCTACCACAAGAACCTTGTTGTAAGCAGAACCAGTTGCAAGGGTAGTTGCAGCAGGAGTAGCAGGATTTACAGAAACCATAACATCACCAGTAGCAACGGTGGTATCAGTACCAACGGTTACACCAGTATTTGTTGTAGGAGTTGTAGGAGTGGTAGTTCCAGTGTTAGTATCTGGAGTAACTGGAGGCTCAACCATATCAGTAGTGTCAAGCGCAAGAGCACCTGCAGCTACCTTGAATGCTTCACCACGAGTTGAGGTAGCATTTGGTCGGAATGAAGTACCAGACTTAATAAGCCCTTCTTCAACCGCAGCGTTAACGTAACCGTAAAGGTCACCCATAGACGCAGGAACATCAGTGAAACCAGCAGAAACATCAGTAGGAGCTACTCCTCGGGCAGAGAGAAGCATCTTTACCATTTCGGCTCGAGTAACGAGATCCATTGGTCGGAATTTTGCATTAGCTGATGAAACAATTTCAAGATCAGCTGCAGCTTCGATGTATCCACAAAGGTCACCCAAAGCAGAAGTTACATCAGAAAAGTAGTTTCCTGCACATTCAGCTGCTGATTCATCAGCGAGCTTAACTGCAATTTTTGCCATTTCAGCTCGAGTGATATTATCACCGAGTCGGTATCCGGCTTCGCTAGACTGAGTGTTAATAACACCAGCTTCAGCAAGGGCTTCAGCATTAACGGCAAACTCAGAAGCTGCGAGAGCGGTGAGCGATGAGCTCATTGCCGTTGCAACGATTGCGAGTGCGCTAGTTGTTGAAGTTACCTTTTTAAAAAGATTACTCATAGAGCGACTATAAGTTAAGAATAAAATATCGTACTGCATGAATCTTGGGTCTGCCAACCTTCAAAACATGTCTACGACCAGGTATACTTCCTGGGAAGTTAAAGCTTTAACCTCTGTAAGTTTCCTTGACGAGAGGAAACATTCGACGATTGTTTTTCAAGCGCAAAATATTTCCTCCCGTTTTCAGAAGCGGGAGGAGGAAAAGAAGATGTTCAATTTGATACGCGTTCGCACACGTACTCCGTCGTTTTGAACAAAACAACGGATGCAGAGAGTGTTAACGAACGTGAAAAGGATTGAACACCTTTTCGTGCCTCGAATTATATAGAGAATGGAGTGATGTCAAACGCAATACTGGGCTCTTCACACTTTTTTCACACATCATTCGGGGAAGAACGCGTCTTCAAACTAGAGCCTATAATATATCTTTTTTATTTGCAAATATTGTGATTTCAAGAAGTTTTTGCCTTTCTAATGCTGAAAGCTTGGAATGTTGACCTTCTTGTAAATTTCATAATTCTATATTTTCAATGCGAATTCGCTTTAGTTTTTTCACGTCATGCCCAATAGCTTCCACCATGCGTCGGATCTGCCTATTTTTTCCCTCTCGAAGAATTATAGTGAAGGCTCACGATGCTGCGCGCTTAACCTCTGCGGGGAGCACCCTTTCCCCAAGCACCTCAAGGGTTCATGAAGCAAGTCGCTTGAGATCAAAATCTTCAATACGTCAATATACTTCAACCAGGTATTCCTTCTCGTGCATATACCTGGGGTGCATCAGGTAGTTTGAGAGTCGACCGTCATTGGTCAAGAGAAGCAGTCCTGTGGTATCCTTGTCAAGTCTTCCGATAGGAAATACTCGCTCTTTGATGTCGACAATGTCCATGATGCCGGTATCGTTTTGACTCACACAGGTGGTTACGATACCACGAGGCTTATTGATTTTGTAGTAGACAAAATCAGCGATTTCCAAAATAGCCTCATCTCCGACTACTACCCGATCCACCTCTGGATTGATCATCTGACCGATAGTAGCAACTTGGCCATTCACCGTGACAAGGCCTCGTGCAATAAATTCCTCTGCCTTTCTCCGAGAAGCAAAACCAGACTGCGCGAGATATTTATGAATTCTAAGAGAAGAGCTTTCCATGATGTATTATGTAATGATACGGACTTCTTCGTGAAGCTGAATCTGAAATTGTTCACGAACTTTGGACTTTGCTATTTCTGCAATTTCAAGAACATCTTGCCACCTAGCACCCACGGAACTTACAAAAAAATTAGCATGGTGTGGAGAAATTTGCATGCCACCAACACGAAATCCTTTGAGTCCAGCCTCATCAATAAGCCTCCCCGCGCTCGTGCCGGGAGGATTGGTAAAATAGGATCCGCAAGAAAGGCCGGGGGGCTGTTTGGTCCGTCTGGTTTCTTGCATTTCTACCATGGACATTTTGGTAAACGGATTCTCCGCCTGACGATATTCCAAGTTGAACACGGCAGACAAAACGAGGTATCGATCTTGTCATTTGAGAGCAGAGAATCGGTACGAATATTTCATGTCAGAATTCAAAAGTCTGGACACTTTGCCAGTATGGGTATCCAAAACCTCGACATGTTCGACAATTTGGCTAGAATCGAGTCAAAAGCATCCAGCATTCCCCACCACAGCGCCGCCAACAGTGCCAGGAAGACCTACCCAAGGAAGCAGTGTGGGGGTTTCGAATTTTTTTATGCTTTCAGAAACAAGCGGTCAAAAGGTGGCACCAGACTCCGCGGCAAGCATAAGCACTTCTCAATGCCTTGAGAACTCAAATGATTTGATTGCGACATGAATGATAATGCCAGGGAAATGGTCGAAGGCAAATAGGCAGTTTGTGCCTGATGCAATATAAACAATGGGGAGTTGGGAATTTCTAGCAAGCTCGATTGCCTGAAGAAGGTTCGGTACTTGATCTCGGCTCGTGAAGTCAAAAAAATATTCCGCCATAGCAGGTGTTTTGAAGGCTGAGAATCGAGAAATATCTTTATTTTGTTCCAATGCCATGTATGGTATGTGTAGTAAAATAACGGCGCAGTGCATCGGCCGTGTAGGAATGTTTTACCTTGAGAATATTGTGTAGTGGACCGCTATAGAGCAAGTTTCCTCACTTATGTCATCATTCCGGTCCAATGTCTATGATGTAGTCCGCATTGGCAATAATGTCGAGATTATGCTCAATAACCACGATGGTATTCCCCTTCTCCACCAAGCGTTCCAGAATTTCCAATAATTTTTGAACATCGGAAAAATGTAGTCAAGTTGTGGGCTCATCAAGAATATACAAGGTTTTTGAAGTAGATCGCTTGGAGAGATCAAAAGCAAGCTTTATGCGTTGAGCCTCCCCACCAGATAGCGTTGGGGCAGATTGACCAAGTCGAATATACCCAAGCCCAACATCTACCAAAACTTGGAGAATGCGAGTAATACGAGGGAATGCAGCAAAAAACTCAAGCGCATCCTCACAGGTCATAGCAAGAACATCGGCAATAGTCTTCCCCTTGAATCTGACTTCTAATGTTTCAGGATTGTATCGACTTCCGTGACAAGATTCGCACTCAACAAATACATCTGGAAGAAAGTGCATTTCGATCTTTTTTACCCCCGATCCTTCACATATTTCACATCGACCACCTCGGGTATTAAAACTGAATCTACCTGGTCCAAAACCTCGCTTTTGAGCCTCAAGAGAACTAGCAAAAACTTCTCGAACAAAAGTAAAGAGTCATGTATATGTCGCGATATTTGAATGTGGCGTTTTTCCTATGGGTGCCTGATCAATAATGATCGACTTATCGATGAGGTCGAGTCCGGAGATTTTTTTATGCTTTCCTGGTTCATCAGAATTATTTCCAAAAAAGCGTGTGACTGAATTGGCAAGAATGTCCATAATCAATGATGATTTTCCAGATCCAGACACTCCCGTTACCACGGTGAGCATGCCCAGTGGCAGAGAAACATCTATATTCTTGAGATTGTTTTCCGAAGCTCAAAAAATTTCTATATGTCATTGTGGCTTACGCTTTGACTTTTTGACATATACCTGCTTTCTTCCGGAGAGATAGGCTCAGGTTTCAGAGGCAGTATCAGCACAAATCTGATCATACGATCCCTGGAAAATAATCTCTCAACCGTGCACTCAAGCCTGAGGTCCTATGTCAATAATATGATCTGAGGCCGCCATAATATCCTCGTCGTGCTCTACCACAATGACCGTGTTGCCAATTTTAACCAGTTTTTTGATGTTCGAAATCAGCATATCATTATCTCGTGGGTGGAGTCCTATGGATGGCTCATCAAGTACATAGATAATGCCTTCGAGCCGGGTGCCTATTTGGGTAGCAAGACGAATGCGCTGGGACTCGCCTCAAGAGAGAGTCTGCGCCTTTCGAGAAAGAGACATATACTCCAGGCCTACACCCTTCAGGAACTCCAAACGCTCTCTCACATTTTTGAGAATAGGCTCTACGATTTTTTCTTGCATTTGACTGGTACGAAGTTCTTGGAAAAAATCGATTGCCTCACCTACAGAGAGTTCGCACAACTCCCCGATATGCTTACCGCCCACAAAAATCGAGAGAAACTCCTGCTTGAGTCGATATCCATGACAAACTGGACAGCTAATTTCAGTGACAAATTGTGAGATTTTTTTGATAAATGGATCACCTGGGTCGGTTTCACGATACCTTCGGCTCAAGGTGGGCAAAACCCCCTCGTACTTACTTTGATAGGTCCTTACTCAGTCACCAAATTTTGAATCTGGAACTATTTCATAATGCTCTCCGGGAGTTCCGTAAAGCACTTTATGTTTGTGTTCCTTTTTGAGCTGAGCGTATGGTACATTCATTGGAATTTTGTGGCGTTTCGCCATTTCCTCGATAATTTTAGAATAGTATGGGTGGCTTGCCCAAGGGAGAATAGCCCCCTCTGCCAAAGTTAAATCAAAGTTTATAATACGATCTTCTAAAAATGCCACCTCAGACCCGAGACCGTGGCAAGATTCACAGGCTCCATAATGAGAATTGAAAGAGAAATTTGAAATGGTGAGATCTTTGAGCTCATAATCACAAATCGGACAAGCAGCGCTTTCGTGAAATGCTTTTCTTGATTTGTCAGAAAGACGATATAGGGTAAGTCGACCCTCACCTGCTTCATAGGCAGACTGAAGAGAATCTTTCAATCTTGTCAAAAACTCTGGCTCATCCTTACGAGAAAGTCGATCAATCACTATATCTGCAACGTCATCTTCCGTAAGAAGTTTTTCTGGGGGAGTATCTCCAACCGAAAACACCAATTCACCCACCTGATATCGAACAAATCCTCGGTCTAATACGGTTTTTCACACAACCTCCAGTGTAGGATATGGCACGCTGTGAAGCAGGGGGGCAAGAATATGAAATTTCTCACCAATATCAAAACCTTGGACATATTCGACAATATCGGCAATCGTGTTTTTACGCAATTCGACCTCAGGATGGTTTGGACACTTTTGAACTCAAACGGTGGTATACAACAACCGTAGGTAATCATAGATTTCGGTAATCGTGCCAACAGTAGATCGAGGGTTTGTAGATACGGTTTTCTGATGTATGGCAATCGTCGGCGAAAGTCCATGAATTTCACGAACTTTCGTTTCGTCATTAATCGAACTAATGATCATTCTTGCATAGGTCGACAGGCTTTCCAGATACCTGCGCTGTCCTTCGGCATAAATAGTGTCAAATGCAAGCGATGACTTTCATGATCCGGAAACTCCTGTCACTACAACAAGGGCATTCTTTGGAATATCGATGTCAATATTTTTGAGATTGTGGGTGTTCGCTCCGCGAATCGAAATTTGGTCTGACATAGCCCAAAAGTATAGTCAAATTCCAGCAAAAGCGAAAAAAAAATAAAGAATATTCTGGCTCTGGGGGATACTCCACCATGCGTGTAGATTGGGCATCATGAGAGCACTCAAGCACCCGTCCCAATTCCTTTGCAAAAATTATACTTTCTGCACTAGGCAGAACGCGCCAGAGCAATGATGTAGACTCTTTTGCAACCTTGTTTCACAAGCGAGTGTGCACAGGCTCGCAGTGTTGATCAAGTAGAGATAACATCGTCGACTAGGATAACTTCTTCTGGAACTCTAAAAAATGGAAGAATTCCAAATGAAAAGTTTCGGCCCATTCGTTCATTTTTGGAAATTCAGGCTTGGTGCTGCCCACTCCAGAACCTATATAGACCACGAAATACGGGGATTCAGAACTCGTTATGGACAATATTAGACAAGCACTTTGACTGATTGAATCCCCGCTCATACCAACGATCTACCCCAAGAGGAACATATGAAACCGCGGTATGTTTTGATACAACAGGAATGCTTCTTAGTGCCTTTCCAAAAGCTTGCTCTAAGGCTATTTTGGAATTCTCATTTCCCTCATACTTCCATCTTTTCAAAATTTGAGATATATCTTGGTATTCAAAAAGTACCCAAACTGACACTACTTCCTTTGGCATTCCAACATCTTTATACCAAGTCACAAAATTTTTTGGAGAAATAGGAAGTTCCGGAGGGGTTGGGGAGACTTTTGGTACATATCCAAAAATTTCTTGAATCAACAAAGAAAAAATAGACATCCTACTCTCTAGCCAAGAATGTATTCAATGAGTATTTCCGTGCCAAAACCGGTGCCTTCGGCAGGAAAAATCCCTCTCGGCTTGTTTCTATAGGAAGGCCCTGCGATATCGAGATGTGCATATTTTGTGGGAGGTTTTACGAATTGTGCAATAAAGGCAGCGCCCATGCTTGCTCCTGCCATATGTTCAGAAGATAGGTTTTTCCTGTCGGCAATCTTTGCGTGAGTGTTCTTCATCATAAATTCATCAAGAGGAAGCGTCCACACTGACTCATGGGTGCGAGTGGCAGCGGACTGTATTGATTGTAACAACTCGTGATTCACCGACATTAATCCCGCATAATCATATCCAAGTGCATGCATACAAGCTCATGTGAGGGTAGCAATGCTTACCATGGTCTTTGGTGCATATAATTCAGATATATAGGCGGCAAGGTCGCCAAGTACGAGTCTTCATTCAGCATCAGTATGATGGATCTCAACGGTCAATCCATTTTGTGCCCGAACAATATCCAGTGGTTTGAAAGCACTTCCTCAAAGCAAATTCTCCACGAGCCCAACGGCACCAACTACTGATGTAGAATTATTACACTGATCCAGGTACCAAAATGCGGCTATAGTTGCGGCAGCACCTGCCATGTCGGTTTTCATGTCGAGCATTCCCTTGTCAGGTTTTATCTGCAATCCTCCTGCGTCAAAAGTTACCCCCTTACCCAGAACAGAAACATTCGGGGAGGTGCCGGAGACAACATTTCTCTCCAAAACAATCACAGATGCAGGAATATCTGAACCTTTTGCTACTGCCAGCAACATTCAAAAACCACTTCTATTTAGCTCGTCAGCTGAAATAACACGCACCAGTGTACTTTTCCATGGAAGCGACTGGATGATTTGGGTAAGTTTTGCTGGATTTTTCTCATTTGGTGGCATATTTACCAAATCTCTTGCGAGATAGAGTGACTGAATTTTTGTACATAACTCTGGGGAAATCTGGTAGGAGTTTTGAACCAAATCATAACTGAGAGCAGGCTTCTCTTTGGTTAAGTAAGTGCTAAATCGGTATGTCCCCATGGCAAAGCCAAAAATGACTTCTTGAGCATCTAGGGAGGCGCCAATGTATACGCTGGTCGATTGCTCAAATCCTCGAGCCACCTCGGCAACCTGATGAGCGATAGGAGTATTGGGATCAATTCGGAGAATGCCAAGCTTGTCCACCCCCGCAAACATTCATTCTATCAACAAATACTTGCTGTCAGACGACCTAGAGGCGTCAAGGCTTGATGTAAGAATATCGTTACCAAAAGGGGTTGGCAGCTCAGAGCTGTCTCGCACTATCAAAAGAATTTCTTTTTGATGGAAGGTCTCGGTAACAGAAAGTGAAAAATCACGAAGCACAAAGGAAGATTTCATATTATTTTCGTATTTGAAGATAGCTCATAAAAATGAGAAAAGAGAAAAGAAGTAGGAGAATAGAGTATTCGAATATCCCCGCAATTCCTACACTCCAGCCATAGTACACTATATTTCCAATAAGCACGAGGAGGGCAACCGACTGAAACACATATTCATCTCATCGGTACGGCGTTCGAATGATTCGTCAAAAAAAGGTAAGTCAAATAGTGACGAGAAAAGATGATATCAGAAAGGTCCAGAAATTCTCGGAAATTCCAAAGAAAAAATAGTAGAGCGGCACGGGAATAATGGTAGAAAATACCAGACTTGGGTAGTTTTCGAAGCGAGAATGCACATACACATTAAAAGCAAGTGAGAGTAAAAGCCCCAAAACAAACCAGTACGAGTCATCTATGAACAAAAGCACTCAAAAAGCTATGGTAGATATATACAGTCAAATCAAGGAAATAGCTCGAATCGGCTCTCGAAGCATTTTGAAATACTCCACAGAAACCCCCTCAAAAAAAATTACCGAATAACAAAACAATAACATGAAGGCCACCTCTCAAGAAACTGAGCCGTTCAAAAAAAGTATCCAAAGTAAGGTTGCGAGATACAAGATGATCCAAAAAACGAGAGCGTAGATCATTTTTAGCGACAACTCATATTCTCATTTGACTATTACTACTCATAAAAAAAATAAACTCGTGGAAAATGCCATCAAATACAGTACATCTGGTAGAGAATTTTGTAGAAAATATCCAACGCACAAGAGTAATCCGATGATCGGAACGTGTAATTTTACTATTGACTTAATCGTATCCGATTTGAAATATCTCAAATAAATAGCAGCAATTCCAGATAGCGAGATGGCGATGGTAAAGTAAGAAATAAACGAAGAAATCGGTATATTAAAAATAGATTCTCCGCCATACACTATTCCAATAATAGCAATGTCGGCGGTTATAATTGAGAAAAATAATGCTTGTTTGGAAAAAAAAGAAATTACCGTTTTTACCAAAGAGGTATTGAACTTACTTACAGAGTTTTCTGAAAAATCTTTTTTTCGGCTTTCTTTCTGAGCTCATATTTTATGCGGAGAAAATAAAACCAGTGATCCAATTCCCAAAATAACAAAAGCTATTGCCTCAAATGTTGCGTGGAGCAAATACATCAAATAGGCAAAAAATATATGAACGACAAAAAAAAGTATATACACTCTTAGAAATTAATCTGAAGTGCCAAAGAAACAAGAAAAAATATTCAAGAACCGAGCGATATGGTAATAAAACTTCGTAATCCGTTGAAAATTACGACAAAACTGCTCAAAACACTTCCCACAAACACAATAGAAAAGAGTTGTTGTGATAACGAAGTATTAAAAATAGAGAGGGCCGCTAAAACAAGAATAGCTAGCGCGAGCGAATACAAAACAATATCAGTAATAGATTTTATAATAAATACTATTACATCTTCATAGTATCAAATACCTTTTGCGAGTTTTGTATAAGAAAATGTTTTTTTTGAAATTCGGGATTCTATAATTTGAATATTTTGTTCTATAAGACGCTTTTTTAGAATCAATCTCTTGCGCTTGGCTGAATTTCAAAACAAAGAACGAAGTATTTCTTTTTTGGTAGCAGCCAATCTTTCTTTATAGATAGATAACTCCCTGAGATTTTTAAGAATTACAAAACTACCCGTATCCGCTTTTTGCACCGGAGTCTTTGGGTTCTGAGGCTCAACAGAAGCGAAGATATCCTGAAAAATTTGAGAAATTTTCTTTTTTGCTACACTAAAATCATTTCAAACACGACGTGTCGATCAAAGATCTTTCAAGAGTGCATTCGTTTCTTTCAAAAATTGTGACCGCTCTAGATTTTTATTTAACGCAAGCAGTTCTATTTCCAATTCTCAAATTTTTAAAAGAGAAGCCTCTCAGACTATACGAAGCTTATCAATATTTGATCCCTGTCTCATTTGTCGAAGCACCGGGAGTAATTCTTTGATTTTTGAAATTCTTTCCTCTCCGAGGATTTCGGAGTGAGTGTTGATAAATAGCTCCATCTTGTTGTACACCGCGGAGATAATTGTTTGATATTTTTTAACTTCTCGAGCCAAATATCCATCTTGATCGGTTGATTCCGTTACTTCGTTCTTTTTTGACTCAACTGTTTTTTGTTTTTCTGTCTCAGTATTTCGCCTTTTGTACTCATCGTAGGCTTCTCGAACTTTTGCTGTGGTATAGGCCTTATCTTCTTGGCTAGCATCAGGAGAAGTAGATATGCTAATAAGTTCGTATTTTAATTCATCAACGAGCTTCTTGTAGGCTTTTAAGATATCGTCTGATTGAATTTTTCAGCTTTTCCTCTGTCACTGATGAATAATTTCAAAATAAAAAACACCGCTTGTTATATCTACTGGAGCAGTGGTTTCATGGATTTCAATGATAGAATATCCGTCCTTATGGAGGGATGCTCGAGCTATCTCAGCAGTGTCGAACTTTGCCGTGAGCTCAACCTTTTTTCCATTTATCGCCGCTACTACTTTGTAAAAAGGCATATTTTAGGTGTGTTTACGCCTTGCTCGTACTTCAAACATTGAAAGCCTGAGCAAATAGATTTTCGAGTTGATTCGTTTGCTCTTTTGAGAGGTTTTTTGTAAATTCAAGAGCTTGCATTTTATGAGAAGCCTCTACGATTTGCGGAAATTTTGATTGCTCGATGCTCATATGAATGGATTATATACTATCAAGTAAAATATTAAAAGAATTTTGTGTTTTTTTCTTTTCCAAATTTTCAAGTTCCTCGATTTCTGTATATTTTTTTTGATTTGTAGATCATCTTTTCTGCAATTTTTCATCTTCTACCATCTCTACAAATTTTGTTATCTTAAGATACAAGCTTTCTAGAGCTTTTTCATCGAGAAGGTCTAAAGAATCCAAAAACAAATTTTTTTGAGTCGTATCTATCGAAAGCCCTTGTATCATTTTTTCCAAAAGATCCTTTCTATAGCTTTGTTTTGTATACTTTCGTAGAATTGTTCCAAATAACATATATATAAGTACTTATACTTTTAGTATTATAGTATATACAAGATTTTCTTTTTAAGAATTTTAAAATAGAAGTAATTCGCATTTTTTCATATATCTTTTTAACATTCCCTTGTAAATAATTTTTCTCAATGCGCTTCAGATACAGATGCTCGTAAGTAATTCACATTTTATTGTACATAAGTATTTACGATTTGCATATATCTCTAAAACGCATAAAAACAGTTAGTAAATTTGTGGAATCGGAATACAATTTTTTTGACCTATAACTTTTTCTCTTGCGTAACTTTTTAAATAAAAATCCATTTTTGAAATATTTTTTTACTGGAGTGTCTACTTTTTGTCTGGGATTTCTCATTGCTCATGCGATACCTTCAGAAAATACCCTTTCTGAAGTGGTAAATTCAAACATTCCATTTGTAAAGACAGATTCAAATAATTTGGATGATCTTCCGACTCAAACACTCACAGAAGCCTATCGAGCACTGAAAAATAATTATTATGGTTTTTCTACGGTACAAAAGGAAACATTGATCGAGTGAATGATACAAGGAATGATGGAATCTTTAAATGATAAACATTCTGTATATTTTGATGCGACTGAAACTCAAGAATTCAACCAAACGATACGGGGGAATTTTGAAGGAATTTGAGCGTATGTATGAAAAACTCAATCTGGAGTTTTGGTTCGTGCTACTTTTGAAAACTCTCCAGCTCGTGAAGCACAAATACAAGATGGAGATATTATTACCAAAGTAAATTCAGAGTCTGTGGTGAATATAGATTTGGAATCAGCAGTTCGTAAAATCCGATGACCTGCTGGAACACAGGTTGACCTTCAAATTGTACGACCAAGCGAGAACTGGAAATCTTACACCAAGCAAGTAACTCGAAGAAGTGTCAAAGTTCCTTCGGTTATATCCAAAATAACCGAAGATAAGATAGGAATAATCACGGTGGGGATCTTTGGTGAAACCACCCCGAATGAATTTCTTACAGCGTATATCAACCTTACTGGTTCTTGAGCGAAAGGATTGATACTTGATCTTCGTGATAATCCAGGCGGTTTGCTTGAGAGTTCAACCGCACTTTTACAAACCTTTATTCCAAAAGGAAAATTACTCGTTCAAACAAAGTCAAACACACGAGAACTCGAGCAAAAATATTTCTCAGAAGGTCCCGGCATTGAAACGCTCCCTATAGTGGTTCTCATAAATGAAAATTCAGCATCGGCCTCAGAAATTTTTGCTGGAGCTATCCAGGATTATGAACGAGGTATTGTTGTGGGAAGTAAGTCACACGGAAAAGGATCTGTTCAAATAACCTACCCATTGAAAAATGACGGAGAATTAAAAATTACAGTGGCACGCTGGTACACTCCCAAGGAGCGTGGTATTGATGGTGTAGGGATTCAGCCAGACATAGAATCAACCGTACAAGCTTCAGATTTTGAGAAACAATACGATCGAGTCCTTGACGAAGGCGTAAAAACGATTAAAAAATTGATCTGAGGAACTCCAGTTTTAGAAATTAAAAAACAATAATATGACAACAGTACCACAAATTTTTTCTCTCATAGAGTGAGAAAAACACCGACAAGAGTGTGAACTTGAGCTCATTGCTTCTGAAAATTATGTATCTTCTGATGTTTTGAGGGCAAATGGGTCGGTCCTTACCAATAAATATTCTGAAGGATATCCAGGTAAGAGATACTACGCGGGTCAAATCTATATAGATCAAGTTGAAAATATTGCCATTGATCTTGCAAAAAAACTTTTTCAAGCCGAATACGCTAATGTACAACCACTCTCGGGTTCTCCTGCAAATTTGGCGGTGTATAGCGCCTTTCTTGAGCCAGGAGACACAGTACTTTGACTGCGCTTAGATCATGGGGGTCATTTGACTCACGGCCACCCGCTTAATGAATCAGGGCGCCTATATAAGTTTGAATTTTACGGAGTCGACTCAAAAACAGAACGCATTGATATGGATGAAGTCCGCGAGATTGCCCGCAGGGTTCGTCCAAAAATGATAATTACCGGCTTTTCTGCATATTCTCGATCCCTTGATTGGAAATGATTCCGAGAAATTGCTGACGAAGTAGGTGCCTTTTTGATGGCAGATATTGCCCATATTGCTGGTCTAGTGGCAGGAAAAGTTTTGGAAAATCCGGTGCCATACTGTGATGTAGTCACCACTACCACCCACAAAACTCTCAGGTGACCACGAGGAGCTCTTATTCTTTCACGGGCCCAGTACGAAAAACAAATTGCACGAGCTGTTTTCCCGGGTTTTCAGTGAGGACCTCACGAACATACGATAGCCGCAAAAGCTATAGCCTTTGCAGAAGCTTTGACACCTGAGTTTGAAATATATTCCCAACAGGTGATTAAAAATGCTCAAGCATTATGCCAAAATCTTATTGATTTGGGCGCAAGAATTGTTTCTGGTGGAACAGATAATCACTTATTTTGTATCGACGTTGCTTCAAGTTATGGTATTGGTGGAAAGTTTGCCGAAGAATCACTCGAAGCGATAGGAATTTCTGTCAACAAAAACATGATTCCATTTGATGAGAGAAAGCCAATGGATCCGTCGGGGATTCGCATAGGAACTCCAGCATTGACTACTCGTGGTATGAAGGAAGAGCACATGAAGGAGTTGGCCATCATTATTGACTCCGCTCTTCGGTTTCCTGATAAAAGAGATGAGCTCAAGCGCAATGTTGAAAATATTTGTCGGCTATTCCCTATTTATTTGACACAATAATGGACACTTTTGACAACTTTGACTCTATAGACATATCTCAAGAGAGTCAATGAAGCAGTCCCGAGAAACCCGCAGAGGCTGCGAGAGAACACAGCGAAAAACAGAAAGAAAAGGCTTCTAGGGCGCTTTCTGGAATACGTCGAACTCAGAAGGATGAGAAAAAAAGCAAGAGACATTCCACTTTGCTTGCGAGGATCATATCTCATATTGTGGAAAATGATGATCGAAGTGCGGCACTTCCGAATGTGCTCGAGTTGTTGGAGCTTGGAGTGCCCTCAAACATCATTATTAGCTTTTGTATTATCATCCATCCCACATCGCTTGAAATAGTTTTGTGAGAATTTGGATACTCCAATACTTTTCCCAAGCTTCGACCAAGAAGTCAGCCAGTAGTATTTGATGCAGATCAACTTACTGTTGATGAAAAAAATTATATCAATCTTTGGTTGGAAATAGTTTTTGTGATTATTACACAAGAAGTATCAAGCGTGATGACTTGTAGATTTTTGGAGCAGCTCCGTTGAGATAAAAGAAAAAGCATAGTCAATTCTCTTACCGTATTTCTCTCCCTATTTTTTGAATCAATCAACATAAAATCTACTACCGATCTCCATGCTTATGCAAACTTCATCATTGATCAGATGGAGCTCAAGATTCATCAGATACCACTGGAAGATGTAGATACCTGAGAGAAAATCAACTGGTAATTCCAAAAATTACAAAAGCGAATAAGGATTGTAGTTGTGGATCAAATTGTATTTGCATCGGCAGAGCTGAGAGCACTTCAGCAACTTTGTGTATCCATGCGAGTGTAAAATAGGGGATATATCACAGCGCGTATCACACCGATGAATTGATAGCATCAGCAAGTATAGCAAATCCTCATAAAAACATTGAAATCTGAACCGTGGGACCAACGAGTATATTTGCGGGTATAGACCAAAGGTGAAAGGTTCAAAATGTGCCGATGCTGATGGGAAGTGTCCATATTCCTGCAAATATACTTACGCCGAGAGCTTGCAATAGTATACCTTTTTTTCTAAATGCTCGAATGCTTACCAGGATTCCGAGAGTAGCGAGAAAGGACAACTGAAATCCGGCATCGTATATCAAGCTCAACGGAGAGGAGAGAGTAAGCACCACTGCGGTAAATAGTAAAATTCTAAAAGAATCAACCCTATCTCCGTAGGCCAGTGCTACCAAAGATATACTTCCCATGACTAGGGCTCGTAGTACCGGCGGATCCACTCCGACGAGTAGCACATAGATGCCTACTCATATCAGGCTTATGATTATTTTGAGATACTGAGAAAGTTTGGCAAGCAGGAGTCCAAGTATGGCGAGTACGGCTGCGATATTTGAGCCGCTCACCACAGTAATATGGCTGAGTCAAATACTTCTGTATAAATTGGTAAAATCCTCATCCATCAGGCTATCATCACCTACCAGAATTCCGTTTAGCAGCGCAGACTCCGGATGAGGAAACAGCCTTGTTATTTGATCCTTAATAGAGTTTCTTATGTGTAAGAGTCCATATCATCGCTGGAATTCACCTATCTTGTATTCCGAATACTTTACCTCTCAAATACTACCGCGTGAGAACTGGAATAGTCCTCACTTTTTTAAGGAGACCTCACTAAAGGTTACCTTTCTTCCGAGTGAAGAGGTGTGCTGAGACGGAATATAGGCGTATACCTTTTCTCGATTTTCCAACTCAATCGTAGCTCGCTTTTGTCATTTTTTTGAACTTCAAACATCTACAATAATCCCAGAAATTTCTTTTTTATCCTGAAAAAATTTTTGGACTGCTTCTTGTTTTGTATGCATTGAACTTACATGGAATTGTATCAGCACCCCTGCAAGCAGAGGGAGTAGAGATCCAAAGCAAAGAATATACCTTTTTGAAATGAGTCAAAATAGCAGAACTCAGCCTCATAACCCCAGACTCCAATACAAAATTTGATCCAGAGAAACACTTAAAATAGCACACGAAAATAAAAAAAGGAAGGAAAAGAAGATGAAATATTTTCCATTTCAAAATCCAGTGGACCCGCCTGCTTCTACTTTACTCCTTTGGAGTAATCCTGCATGTCCTGTTTTACTCTTCCCTCTATCTTCTGAATTTTTCTGAGCAGCCATATTCCAGATATAAGAATACCGATTATGGAGCCAACCTGCGTGAGATTCACCCCGAGCGTTATGCGAAATATATCTTCCGTTCCCGAAAAGAATTCTCCAATTAATAGGAAAACCGAAAACATGCCGATCCCCATATAGCCGATGAATCCTGGGATTCTAAATAGCTCCTTGGCAATATAGAGAATGGTAAAAGTTACAAACGAGAGG
>JBEICN010000003.1:0-52388 GCA_040383945.1 Candidatus Peribacteria bacterium
AAAGCAGAACTAGAAGAGGCGAATGCGTTTTTTGCACACATCCTCAGTAGTTCGAATCTTCTCGCGAGAGCCGAGCAACACTTGTCTGCAAAAACCGGTCGAGATCTTATGCTCTCGTTTCTCAAATACGATGATGCAAAACATGCTACCAGGCGCAATATCAGAGGAGTTGCATATGAGGACACTGATTCAACGAAAACAGATGCAAAACGACGTATCGTCGAAATAGCGGGCAAGGCTGACCTCGTAGATGTGCTTTTTTCTGCTCAAAATGCCCCCTGGTCGACACCACAGGTGCGAAGCATGCTTCAGGATAAATCTGAAAAAAATTCCAGAATAACCCAAGAGCGTATTCAATGAGCGTATCTCGCGGTAACCGGTGAGTCGCTTGATATTGATGATCTTGCGAAGCATCCCGAGAAAGCCTTAAATTTCCAAAGAATCCTCACCGAGAAAATGAATTTTTTGACCGAAATTGCCAAATTGAATCATCAAATTAAAGCGCCTCAATCAACGCAAGTTGGCGTTACCGGACTTACCGCTATTTTATCAGGAAAATTTGAAGAAATTGCCACTCGACAAATCCTCGAGCTCCAAAGGAACATCGAAAAACTTCCAAAGGGGACTACTGAGGTCTCAACACAGTCGCTCGCTAGTATTGCCGGAAGAGTTGGTCTACCTATTGCGGTCGCGCTTCTTACCGGAGGGGTGGGCATAGCCTCGTACGAGAATCGGGCAGTATCCAATCAGGCGACGCTGGAGGAAGTGGCTCGCCGGTATGATGCCAACAGGCCACTCGGGGCACTTATTCACAATATTTTTCTTGGAAAAGAATTTTCAATGAGGTTCGGCGAAAATCATGCTGTCAAGGCCTACTGCGAAAGTGTCCGGGCGCAAATGAATACCTTCAAAGCTATGGCAGAACTCGGCTTTACCGATGGGGATATAGCAAACCTTTCTCCGAACGATCAGCCGATGTATCGAGCGGTTCAGAAACAGTACCAACTTTTGACTGCTAACAAGATTTCACCAGAGGTGGCTAGGGGTATTTTGACTTCGGTATTTTTCAAATCCATCGAGACCGATGCTGCTCAGCGTGCCAATGATGGAGATTGGTCGTTTCGACTGAGTCCCTTGTTCATTGGATTTGGAAGAGAAGGTGTATCGGTAAGTTCCAAATATTCAGAAAATATGGGTCTTGCTGCTGCAGCCGGGGTGGAGGTAAGAAAATTGAGTCGTAAGGAAATGGAGGATCTCGGTACATATGTCTACGATCAAAATTCAAAAAACTATATTCTTACACTCAAAAATCCACTGGTGCTCGGAGCCCTTCCAGAAGGGGTGACTTCTGACTCCAAAGAAGGAGAGGTGAAAATCACATCTCCGAACCCATTCCGATTGACCCGAGTGATTCATCGAGGAGCCGACAATACGATCACGGACCGAGGGTATAACATCGAAATAACTAATGACAGAGTTGTAACGACAACTACTCCTGCAGTAACCGCGCCACCCGAAATGCCAATCGCTGTCAAAGAGGCACGACGAGAGAACATGCTCCTCGATGATAAACTTCAAGACGCGCTATTTTTTCTCGGTCGAGTAAAAGACCCTCAAGTACGAAAATTTATTGATCTTCTCGCTCGACAGGATTATGAAGGTGCAAAAGCACACCTCGAGTCTATTACCATTAGTTTGCCAAACGCGAGTGGTAAAAAGGAGACATATACCACACTCAAGAAGAACCTTCTCAACAACTGGGACAAGGTGGACTCATTCTTGACATATATGTACGGAAGTCGCAAAAGTAAGGCGAAGCAAGAATTTAGTCAACAATATGTTGATACAAGTGTACGAACTGAGCAGACCATCAAGGCCGAAGCACGACTTGCACAAAAGCAGGGTATCACCTTGGGGGCTCCAGAATCAGAATTCAAAGTTTGATCATCTGAAAAGCATGAACTCACAACAACGGCAACACGATTTCCCGGACAAGAAATGACCGTATCTTGTTTTGCCACTCCACTCAACGGGCTCCATAGAATTGACACCTACGATGCTTCCGTGAGCGTGAGCTCAAAAATAGTAGTGGTGGGGGATGCAAGCCTCAAAGCGCAGCTTTATGAATCCACACTCAAATCTACCATAGACAAGAGGGGAATTATTGCACAAGTTGCAAAGCTGAATGCGTATCTTTGAGATAAAGGTCCAGTCACCACGGAACAATATAAAGCATACCTCACATCAGGTAATATTACAAAGCTTGGAGTTGATGGATTGATAGAGGTAAAAAAGCCTATTTTCTTCGAGGCTCGAGCTATGGTGCAGGGGAATGTTTGTATGAATCGAATACATGGAATCGTGTATCCAGTGCTCGGATTTCCCGGCAAGCCTGCACAGACAGTCTATGCTCCGGTAGAGCTTGATGGAGCTGTGGTAGAGGGGGACAGTGGAAATGTTGCCACGACCATGATACAAGATGCATCGCTTGGAATCAATCCAATTATGGCTGCAGTACGAGCGAATGCTCAAAAATCCGAAACTCCGACTACCAATCAGAACTCAACGAGCACCACTGGATCAAATGCGGTTACTGGAAACAGTACGACAAATGCCACTAATACTGGAAGCGTTTCCAATCCTACGGTTACGGTGCCCGGAACTCAAGGGTCATCGGGTGCTGGAAATGTTGTGGGTGCGCCTGTTCGACCTTGAGTAATACCACCACCTCCTACTCCCCCTGTAACGCCACCAACAGGGCCATAAAATTCTCTACTTGATTATATAAAGCCTATTTTGCGATAACAAAAGCGTAGATATACTTGATAAGTTAGTAGTTCAACATAATATATTTCAAATGACAATCATTCTTTCAGTGATTCGATTCCTTGTGTTGGGAATGTTCACCTTTCTCCTGGTTTCTTGTGGATGAGACAAGCATAACGGCACAGATGTTATACAAAAAAAAGATGAAACGAAAGCAAAGTTGCCCTACAGTGAAGTTGTAGATGGGGAGCAGTCAAGTGCCGCCATCACTGCTCCAAATCAAACCAATCCTACTTACACTGCTCCCGTTGGTCCCTCATGAAAATCCCTCAACACCCCTAAACGCCCATAGTATGAAACATCATGTTTTCCTCACGATTCGCGTCGTACTGTTTTCTCTCATTTGGAGCCTATGGCAGTCTGTGACATTTGCCGCAGAAAATCCTCTTACTGCTTGTCCGTCTGCGCTTTCTGGACTTTGATGTAATCTGTGTTTTCAAAGTCCCAATGTCTATGAAGGCGAGGGGCTTTCCCAGTACGATATAGCTCAAAATCGAGGAAATGGAGTCATGGATTTGTATTTTCAAGATGAGCTGGTGTCTCCCACCACCTATAATTTTATTGGCTCAAAAGCCACCTATCGTCCTGCTGAATTTGAGTTTCCCTCCCTCTCTTTCCTCTCAAATTGTACCAATAACGGAATTACGGGTTGGTGTTGAGATGCCACCACAGGACTCTATACATTTCTAAATCCCGGAGAAGACAGAATTTGGACTCAAAGCACGCCTGGAAAACATTTTCAGTTTGTTTCTCTAGACAAGAGCAATCTTTCTGCTTCTGAAATAGCTGCGATGAAACAGGTGGCTTTTGCTACCAAGTACACGCTTTCCGCATGGGGACTAAATATTGCTACCAAAAATTATGTAAGTAACCGACCTCAAGTGGTGACCGAATGTCAGTACTGGGGGGCGAATTTTTGTTGAGATGGGGAAGTTGATGCTACCCGAGAAACATGTGATCCGAATGACCCAAATAAGACGAATTTTTGAGCGGGTGGATGTAACTCCAGCTGTCAGCCAATTCCCGCTACAGCAACGCCAATCTGTGATGCATTGGTCGCAAATCCCAATTTTTGAACCTCTCCATTTTCTAGTGCGGTAAGCTGTTCGGGGAAAAATCTTTGATCCAATCCATCATATAAGATTGACTGTGGAAATGGTCAGGTTATTAATGCTTCAAGTGGGAGCTGTTCGTATCAGAACACTTCAAACCTGTCAATCACGCAAGATGCCACGTGTACGATCACGCCTCAAGGAGGGTCTCCCGTGACATCAAACGCCTGCAAGCTGAGAATAGCGGTCAATCCAGCAAATGCTTTTGATCTTTCACTCAAGAAATATGTTGGCACTCCTGGGGCCTCCACTGACGCTCAAACCTCAGGCACCGCCGTAGCACAGAATCAAAATACTGATTTTTCGTATACTATCCGAGTACGCAACGAATGAACTGGGCCAACCACCGGGGTTACCACCATGACTGATGCTGGACCAACTCCTTCATGAATACAAATACTCAACGCCACGGGGAATGGGTGGAATTGTAATGTATCTGGAAATTCCATTTCTTGTGCATCGAGCCAGGTGATTGCGGGGGGAATAAATTTTTCTGATATTATCGTATTTGCGAGAACATCATCTGCTACTGGAACCTTTCTCAATACCGCGAGTGTTTCCAATCCAAATGAGCGTTCTGTAAATAATTTTGGGAATAATAATACGGATCCAGCTCATGTAATCGTAAGTTCTACCACTACTGCCTGTGCCATCGGCAACATCACGCTTCCACTCACCTCCACCATCACGGCTACCACTCCCGGACTTTGTCCTGCGGGGCAGGCCGTGAATGGCTTCACGAACAACGTTGTTGGAACTACCAACAACTATGTCTGGGGATGTGGATCTTCTGCTGTCGGAGGACTCTGTGCGGCGAGTTTTACTCCCGGAGCCGTGACCCCAGCAGTCTGTGGTGCGCTCATTTCATCGGTAACTACTCCTCAAACAACATCTTCTTATAGTTCCACGCTTACATGTACCGCTACTGCAGCGGCAGGAGTCAACCCCACTTTTCAAATCAATTGTGGAAACGGACAAGTTATCAGTGCATCTACAGGTACTTGTAATTACACCACTTTCGGCACAAATGCAGCATTCTGTAGTGTGAATGGTCAAGTTGGCACCGCCATACCAAATTCCTGCAGAGTCAATATCACGAGCAATCCTCCCGGAGGCGGAGGAGGCCCTGGAACTTGTGAGAAGCTGAATTTCTCTACGGTAAGTAATATTGGATCTACGTACTCCGTACTTATGGCGTGTACCGCAACCTCTGCTGCTGGCCCAAATCCAACTATAGAAGTAGATTGTGGAAACGGACAAACTCTTACCGGATCTTCTGGCATCTGTAATTACAGTACCGGACCTGGGGCAAATTTTCCATATACTGCTACTTGTCGAGTTAACGGATCTACTCAAGGAGCACCATCAGCTTCTCCATGAATATTCGCTGCAGGAAGTTGTCGACAGTCAATTGGCTATAGTGGTGGAGCTCCCCTGCCTCCTATTTGAGGAGGAGCATCAGGCTCAGCCTATTGCTGAAACGGAATCGTAGATAGTTGGGTGAAGACGGTTTCATGGTCAACACAAATTCCTGGTGCGGTATGCACCCCTGTTAATCGAACAGAAACTCAAACAGTGAACGGTGTTACTACCAGTACTCTAGTACTTGATTACTACAGTTGTGTGGTTACTACTCGCGAGACATGCGATGCTGGTTCTCTGAATGGCGTAGCTATCAACAATAGCATTTGTACAGATTGTAATCTCAACCTTACATCTACCAATCCAAGAGCCAACCCACTCTTTATATCATACTATCCTGTCGACGCGACACGACCACGAGGACTTCCGGTAAATAATTACCAATGGATTGTTGGAAATAATGTGCCAATTTTTGAATCCGGTGACCGATTTGCCATTTCTTCTCCATTCCCAACCATTCTTTGAGGGTATAGTGCTACGCTAGAAAATACCTCACCGTTGGTTCTTCCGCAAGATGCCACTGTGAGCAACGCTTTTCTTAGTTCTGAGTGTATAGGCGCGGGTCGTGTTGATTTTGGATCTGGTCCTGTCAGCTGTACAGCAGAAAAGACTTTATTCAATGTCGCGAGCGGCGGTGCCGTCAACCCTGCGAGCGGAGGAGTAAGCAAGATTTTTATGGGAAATAGCTCGAGTATTGCAACTGCGGCCAAAGATGTCAATCCACCTCTGAGTCAAGGGTCTGCGGTACTTCAAAATAATTTTACTGTAGGGATCGGATATTTGAGAGAACCGCTTCAGGTGCGAGTCTCAAAACAAGCAGTAAGTAATACTGCCTGAGGAAATGCCTACATTGGCACTCGTGTTGGATATAGCGTAAATGCTATTACTAATGAATTTCTCGCAAGTATACAGTCTGGCAACTTCGTGGTTACCTCTGGAGCAAGTACGAGTGAGATTGCGCTTTCCTGAGTAAATGATACTATTGGATCCAAATCGTTAGAGTCGATGAATATGGGAAATGGGGGCGGTGGATCTACCTCGTCTACTGTTACTATCAGAAATATGGGAGATTTTAATTTTACTCAGTTTGAAAAAATGGGCGACGCTCCGAATATTTTTGTCATGAAGAAGGGGAAGGTAACCATAGACGCAAATCTTCGACTCAAAGGAGTAGGGCTGCTTTTGATCGAAGAAGGTACTCTGGTTATCAATGGAAATATTACCTATGAAGACGCAAATTCCAGCTGGGCGTTTGTAGTGGTCAAACCCGATGCAAGCACGGGAGTTTCCATACTTGTCAAAGGCATCGTAGAAACCATATCTGGAGTGTATATGGCATTGAATGGAAAAATGAGCGGATCGGCCGCATCGATCGTTCAATTGTCGGTTGATGGAAACATCTACGCGAATATTTCTGAACTGGTGAATAGTCGAACATTTATTCGAGCCACCGAAGGCTCCAGTGCCTTATCCACCGGGGTGACCGTAAACTATTCTACTCGGGCATTCAAAAATCCGCCTCCGTTACTCTCCAAGTATCTGGAACAGTATACTCTCAAAAAAATATCGAGATAATTATCGGCTTTAATGGAACAAAAAAGGATGACTTTTGTGGAATACAGGAGTCATCTTTTGAAATGTATGGATATTGTATAGCAACGCGGATCCTTCTGGAGGCAGAGGAAATATGCGTCTTGAGTTTATAGATATACTCTTCGAAGCAATAAGTGGGGAGGGTGCTGAAAGTAGGCTTCGAGAGGCTCTATATATTTTTTATGAGGTAAGTTCCACAGTTCTCATATCAGAATTTTCGGTAGTACGGGCGTACTCACGCCCCGGCGATTACGGCTATTTTTGATAGGTTCGGGTAGGTTTTTGTGATGATGTGTTCGGCTTCAGCAAGCATTTTTTTACCAAAGCCCATATGTTGTCCGCTTCCGTCTGGTGCTGCTCCTATGGGGAGCTGATCGCCGAATACATGGACTTCTCGAATAATCGCACATCCATTGAGTTCTGGTATTTGGACATCTTCTCCCGTAAAATATTGACTTGGGATACGAAGTCGTAGCAATCAGAAAAGCGTTCGATCTCGTGGATCAACAAATTGAAGTAGGTACTCTTTACCCTTGCTTGCCTCATATTCCATGATTTCCAGTTTTGCGTCAAACGGGCTATTTGTTTTGGCGCGAATTTCCCGAGCAGAAATATCTCTACGAGAAATTCATTTTATCAACATCCGTTGTGCGGTTAGCTCTCGAAGATTGCTGAGTTTTGATCCAGCAAGAATCATGGTGGCTGGGATATCTCGATAGCTTCGGTTCAATCTGACATATTCTGGAATCATTCCTTCCAGATCCGCCATGAGATCGATAAGGGTTTCATCGTCATACGGGGTAAAACCTCCGTTTCTCCATATTTCCGTGAGCTCTGCCTTGTCGGTCACGACCATGGGGTATATTTTGAGTTCATCCGGACGAAAATCTGGATTTTCGAATATTTCTTGCATGGATGCTCGGTCTATTTGTGGAGTGGATCCGAGTAAATTTGGCATCATGTGGGCTACCACTTTGAACCCAGCATCTTTTAGGAGTTGTGTGGCCCGAATAGACTCGAGATTGCCATGACCCCGTTTGTTGATCGTATTGATGGCGTCATTCGTGGTTTGATAGCCAATTTCGACACGAGTGACACCATAGACACGAAGTTGTCGAATTTCTTCAGGAGTGATCCAGTCCGGACGGGTTTCTATCGCGATTCCGATGACTCGGGATTGAGATGTTTCGTTTCTTTCCTGAGCTTCCGAGAGGGTTTTTGAGGCAATCATTTCAAAGCCTTTTCGAATTTTGAAGCCAGCCAGTCGGTCGCCAATTTCCCCGGCTTCTATGAATTTTCGTAAGTCTTCAAACGTTGTATGTCCATCATAAATGCCCATGATGACCATTTCCCGATACTCCGGCGGATATACGCTCCAAGTCCCTCCAATAATCCGAACATCGCATTTGGCAATGGCATGCCCAGTTACCTCGAGGGATCTGAGGCGATTTTGTACTTGGAGTACTGGATCGAAGGCATTGAGCTCGGCCCGCATTACGGCCGGTTCCTGGGGAACATAGCTTTTGGGTAGGTTGTCGAATGTTGGACAAAAGACGCATTTTCCGGGGCAGCCCCAAAATTTTGTGAGCAAAGAAATCACGGAAACGCCTGACAATGATCGTACCGCGCGTTTGCGAAATAGCTTGAGAATGCGCGTTTCATTTGGATAGATCCCCGCTCGTACCCCTTTTTTGTATGATTCTAGCAATTGAAAAAGTTGCGGAGAGCTCGCATTTTTGTATTTTGCCGAAATGCGGTGAACGATAGATTGAAGGTGCTGCTTGGTAACAGCTTCTGTATCTGACAAAACCGCTTCGATTATTTCTGTAGTGACATCAAAATTCATGCCGCAAGTCTATTCTAACTCCCGTACTTGGCAACCTTCATATATCCACTTTTGACACGGATGCGACTTTTTATACAATGGGCAGGCAAAATTCCATGCGGGGGTAACATAAAAGAGCGAGTGTACTAAGGCTTCAACCCTTGGGTGTGCCGGTTCAAACCCGGTCCCCCGCTCCAATTTTTGTACAATTTATAGAGTGAGACCGTCGGTGTCACTTTTTTTATTCCCAATCTATTTTTCGATTTTTCATTTTTCTATATAATCTTTGCATGGCAAATTCACACGGACTCTCACCACGACTGGTAAAAAAACAAGCACAAGCGAGAAAAAATGCAAAGGGCAAGAAAAAAGCCTTTGCGGTGTATATTGGAAACGAAAACCCACAGACACGGAAAAATACGAGTTTCAAGCAGCGCAAGCACTACATGGAAAACAAACAGAACTTTCCCAAAAAGAAACTCGGAACAAAAAATATCGAGTCTCTCATCGATCAGGGTATTTTGGATGAACGCTGATTTTTTAAAAAAGGAAAGAAGAAGAACTATATTACCAAATCTATGGTAGATCTCAAGGGGTTTGACTACTATGGGATGCCGCGAGCAGGTTAATTTTTTTGAATATCACAAAAAATAGGTTACTCTGGAAGGAGTAGTTTTTATAGTGCTATTGTATGAACCATAGTAAGCATGGTCCCGAAGCTTCGACACTCATTCGTCTTTACCGGTGAATTTGGGGTAAACTTGAGGAAGGGAATACCCTCCCAGTAGGTGGATCGATCTTTGCATCTGAGCTTACTACCAAGCTTCATCTCGATTTTTCTTCCTTTCCCTTGCCCGCAAATCAGAAAATAATAGTGCCTATTACCACCTCCATACAAGACTCCTTTGAGGCGTGGTATAATCAAATGCCAGAAATGTTGAGGAAGCATGTTGATCCCCAGCTCTATTTTTCTTTGATAATGGCACAGAATGGCATGGAACAACGACTTGGAGTACAAGCTTATGAAACTCGTGATATTGCCACACTAAGAAGTCGGAAGTATCAGCATGAAACCCCGAAACTTTCGGATTTTCGTGACGGTTCAGCTCACTGTGCCGAACGGGCGGCACTCGGTCACTGGATGCTTACGATTATGGGCATTCCGAATGTGTATATGAGCGGTGTGAGTTTTTTTGAGGATGTTTCCGACGGCGCAGACCATAGCTGGATTGTTTTGTTTCCAGGAACCAAACAATCTATGATTTTTGATATAGCAAGACCCGAGAACGGTAAGCTCCCAAATCTTTATAAGCCAGATGAGGTGATTTCTGTGGAAGTATTTTCTGGACAAGACAATGCGTTCATCGAAACAAAGAAGCTTCTTGGAACCACGACTCGATATTTTTGAGTATCTGATAATCCACATATGATTACTGAGATTGGAAACGTAGTAAAAAGTTCAGTAAGCAAGCACACTATGTCTCTATAAATTTTTGCTTTGGAATAATCGAATTTTTATAACTGTTTTGAGAGAGTGGTGGGGCGGGAGTTTTGATAGTTTTCCATACAGTGACATTTTAATTATTGGAATGACACTCGTTGCATTTTTCTTGCATTATTGCTATATTTCGCTATGCTCCACGAGCAATTTTGCAGCCGTAGCTCAGTTGGATTAGAGCGCCTCCCTGCGAAGGAGGAGGCCGCGCGTTCGAGTCGCGCCGGTTGCACCATACTCACCGATTCCAGTCCCATCATCACCGCCTTTTGCCTTGTTGGTGGGATTTTTTGTGCTCACAATAATCTGAGCTGTTATTGGATTTACGGCAAAGAGCGTATCCCAAGTTCCGAAAATCTCTTCGGCTCAAAATAGATATCCCGCTCAATCCCGAGCCCGAATTTTCATCGGAACGACTCGAGTTCCGATAGGGTAAAACTTCCCCATTCATCATTCCAGTCCCCAAAAATAGAAACGTAACCAAAGAATACGCCACTCTTTTCGTCAAATTCCGTAGCATACCAAGTGCCGGCTCAGGTGGGATTGAAAAATTTGCAGAATACTATGGGGTCGGCATCCCTCGATTGATCTCAAATTTTTTGGGAGTATTTTAAGATTTTTTTGGTGAGGAGTTTCATAGACTTGGGGGGTTAGGACTATGAATACACCCTACAAATTTCTATACGAAAATCTCGGAAAAACTTCGGAAATTTAATAAGTGGTTATGGTACTCAAAATGTTAAGACTTGGGAAGTGTCAAATTTGCATATGGACCAGCGAGTTATTCTGGCAATGTACCTTTGAGAACAGACCTTGCGCGATTTTCGACATAGTTTTGAATGCTTCCGAGTAAATTGAGTAGAGTTGCGATTTAACAGAGTGTGGTAGAATGAAGTTAAAGATTTTCACAATACATCGACACTCGTATTTTAATTTTATCCCACATCATATGAAACTTACCGTATCCGTCATTGTTCAAGCTCCACTTGCTACCGTTTGGGAGGCCTTCTGGAGGAGTGAGCATATCGTTCACTGGTGTTTTGCTTCTGATGATTGGCACTGTCCAAAGTCCGCATCTCAAGAGCCGGTAGTTGGAGAATTTTTTTGCAATACATATGCCGCAAAAGATGGGAGTTTCTCTTTTGATTTGACAGCTCGGCATGACTCGGTAGTTCCGATGAAACGGGTAGTCTACACCATGGGAGAGATGAAAGAATACTTCCTCGAAGCTGGGCGACAAGTTGAGGTTTCTTTTGAAGAAACACCAGAAGGAATCTTGCTTACTGAAGTATTCGATGCTGAGGAAATACATACTCATGAAATGCAAATTGCGGGATGGCGAGCGATTCTTGAAAATTTTAAGCGGTATGCGGAGGGTTTGGGAAATAGAGGCAAGTAATCTTGGTGGGTAGAAGCGGTATATGTTGAATCCTCGATGAGACAGGGATTCTTTTTTTGATTTCTTTCTTTTTTGCATAAACTTTACGGCGCTTACAACCGAGGTTTTCAAAACAACATTTTTTCGTGTCTAACGAATAAAACGGGTGATTTTATCACCGCCCGTCACCTTCATTAGGCACGGAAATCTCGTTGTAAGCAAACTTGAATAGGTCGATAAAATCACCCGTTTTTGTTTGCTTACGGCACAATCTGAAAATTTCGGCAATTATCACTAATTGCCATTTTTTATGTCTGAACCACCAATAATGAGAGACAAGAAGTCTTCAAATACATTTTTACGCAAGGCTAATTCAGCAAAGAAAGATGAATTTTATACTCAGCTCACTGACATTGAAAAGGAACTGGGGCACTACAAAGAACATTTCAAAGACAAAGTGATCTTCTGTAATTGTGATGATCCCGAAGAAAGTCATTTTTGGAAGTATTTTTCTATGAATTTCGAATATTTAGGTATCAAAAAATTGGTAGCCACTCATTTTGAGACAGAAAAACCATCCTATAAGATTGAGATTATTGGAGATAGAAATGAAGATGGAAAAATTAATTCACTTGATATTATCCGAACCCCCTTGAAGCAAAATGGAGATTTTCGCAGTCCTGAATGTATCGAAATACTCAAAGAATCTGATATTATTGTTACTAATCCACCATTTTCACTTTTCCGCGAGTATATAGCCCAGTTATTTGAATATGAAAAAAAATTTATCATTATTTGAAATCTAAATGCTATAACCTACAAAGAAATTTTTAAACTTATAAAAGAAAATAAAATATGGCCTTGATGCACCCTTGATGGAAGGAACATCTGGTTTAGAATTCCTGATAGCTATGAAAAATTTCACAAGATTGAGAACTGAATCAAATATGCTTTTGTAGCAAGTACTATTTGGTTTACTAATATGGATTATAGTAAACGACATGAGGATCTTATTTTATATAAAACATATAACGAAAATGAATATCCAAATTATGATAATTATAATGCTATTAATGTTGATAAAACTAAAGATATTCCTTTGGATTATCCTGGATTAATAGGTGTTCCAATTACTTTTTTGCTTAAATATAATCCAGAACAATTTGAAATTATTGATTGATTGAATCGGTATAGCATTTTAGATTGACCTACAATAGAAACAAAAGGTAAATATTTGGCTCAAGTACATGGTAAACCAATTTACATTCGCATCATCATCAAAAACAAACACCCCCAACCACTAATTTCCACTCCATGAAAATAGAACTCCGAGAAATCTCCATCCGTGAAGTTACCACAGGTTATTCCAACAACCAAGAAGACGGTGTTATCGGTTTTGGTGGCAAACTCAACATTCGCCCAAAATACCAGCGCGAATTCGTGTACAAAGACCGACAACGCGATTCCGTTATCGAGACCGTTCGCAAGCGTTTTCCCCTCAATGTGATGTATTGGGTCAAAAATTCCGATGACACCTACGAAGTGCTCGACGGACAACAACGAACGATCAGTATTTGCGAGTATGTCGCTGGGAAATTCTCGCTGAATTTCCAATATTTTCACAATCTCACCGATACCGAACAAGAACACATTTTGGATTATAAGCTCATGGTCTACTTTTGCGAAGGCGACGACCGCGAAAAGCTCGATTGGTTCAAGACTATCAATATCGCAGGCGAGAAACTCACCGATCAGGAGCTTCGCAACGCCATCTACACGGGCACTTGGCTTACGGAAGCGAAGCGATATTTTAGCAGAACGGGTTGTCCTGCATATGGTATCGGCAGTGATTACCTTACCGGATCGCCTATCCGCCAAGAATATCTTGAAACCGCAATTCGCTGGATACATGATGGAGAAATAGAATCCTACATGTCCCAAAAACAACTTGATCCAAATGCCAACGAACTCTGGCTCTTTTTTCAGAGTGTTATCAGCTGGACTCGGGCAACTTTTCCCGAGTATCGAAAAGAAATGAAAGGGGTAGAATTCGGAAAACTCTACCATATCTACGCAAAAACTCCGATTGACTCTCAAAAAATTGAAGCAGAAATCTCGCTCCTTATGCAGGATGAAGATGTTACAAAAAAATCTGGAATTTATGAATTCGTATTAACTCGAAATGAAAAATTCCTCAATATCCGAGCTTTTACCGAGAAGCAAAAACGAGAATCTTACGAACGACAAAAAGGTATCTGCGTAGCTTGCATACAGCATTTTCTCATAGATGAAATGGAAGCAGATCATATCACTCCATGGCATGCCGGAGGTAAAACAACTGCCCAAAATTGCCAAATGCTCTGCAAGAATTGCAATCGTACGAAGTCGGGGAAATAAAAACATGAACCACCCCCGCCACTCGTAGATCCCAAAGATATTTTGTGAACTGCCAGATAAGTATGAGCCATGCCATATCCCACAAATTTGAGAGATTTCCCGTCGGACGATATTGATTGAGGTGATACACGATGACGCTCCAGCTCGCTCATGCACGCAGGCCAGAAAATCAAAAATACGGATTGGTGGCTTTTGTCATCGAGGAATTAAGGCTGGGTTTTGTCGAGGAATATATCCACTTTCTCCAAAAATTCATCGACAAATATATTTTCCAGTGTTGCTAATTCGTTTTTGGAAAACTTCGAGAGCACCCAATCGCTTACCTCATAGGCATCGTTCCTTCCGATGCCGATCTTTATTCGAGGAATACTATCTGTTCAGAGAGCATCGATGATAGATTTAATTCCGTTTTGCCCCCCCGAAGTTCCCTTTTCTCGATATCGAATTTTACCAAAATCTTGATCGATGTCGTCGGAAATCATGAGTAAATCCTTCGCTCATAGCTTGTAAAATGTGAGTAGTGATGCGACTGATTTCCCAGACGCGTTCATGTATGTGGTCGGCTTGAGAAGGAATACCCGTTCACCATGAATCATCCCTTCACTTATTACGCCAAAATGTTTACTTGATTCGAATTCGGGAAAATTAAGCTCGTCTCGAAGAAAATCTATCGCTAAAAAACCCGCGTTGTGACGGGTTTTTTCGTATACTTTCCCTGGATTTCCAAGTCCAACAATACATTTCATGATTACTCTCCGGTTCCAACGACAACTTTGGCGTGTCGAATCACCTTTTCGCCGAGCTGGTATCCTTTTTCGAATTCTGAGATAATTTGTCCAGCCGGACCTGGTCCTTGGCTCATGGCTTCGTGCAGTGATGGATCCAACTCTTTGCCAAGACTTTCAAAAGCAGATACACCCATTCCCTCAAGAACTCGACTCAGTCCAGTTGCAGCGTGTTTGACACCCTCATACACGGCTCAGTTTTGAAGTTCTACCGGAGTGCCAGATACAACGCGATCCAAATTATCGAGTGTAGGTAGTATTTTTTTTACAAAAGATTCCGTAAAAAATGTGGCCATTTCGCGACGCTCACTTTCGCTTCGCTTGAGAAGGTTTTGGTAATCGGCCGTAGCTCGTGCAAGCGCTTCGGTAAGTTTTTTGATTTTTTCCGCGTCATTTGTATCGGCAGGAGGAGTATCGGCATCTTCCGCGACTACTTCTTCCGTAGCATCTGTTACCGTAGTGCTATCATTTTCAAGAATTTCTTCGTTTTGAGTTGTCTGAGTCATAGTTATTTGATTTTCTTTTTAAGAGAGGCAAATTTTTGTTGGAGATCTTTTTTGAGATCTTTGGAGACGGAGTCGACTTTTTTTGAGAGCATTTTACCCATTTCTTCGGATTCTGATTTTGCCATTTCAGCGAGTTCTTTTGCTTCAGAAATAATTCTATCAATGGTCTCTTCTCGATGGTCGTAGAGCTTTTTTACTTCTGCCGTAATTTCGGACTTTTTGAGCATGCCTTGTTTTACCAGGCGCTTGATTTCTTTTTCAGATTCTTTTTTGAAAGTTTCGATTTCTGTGAGTGCTTGGGACTTGAGTTTGGCAAGTTTTTCTCGATTTTCCGTACTAAAAATCTTTTGTTCTGCCTCGGTCCAGAGATTTTTGTGAATATCTTTGATATCTTCCGATAGCATGGAAACATTTTTGCCTCCACCATCCTTGCCGAACTTCAAAGCCACGAGCAAACCTGCAAGATATCCGAGTCAAAGCATAAGAAATTTTGATTTTTTCATAGGAGTGGTTTGGTAAAGTACGTCTCATATGGTAACTTGATATACCAAAAAAGCAAGCGAGTTTTTGCATCAAAATGGATTATCTGTTACTATAAAAATATGTCCCTCGATCAATTCAAACTGCTTCTCAATGAAGTTATTCAACATCAGCTTTCTGATCTTCATATCACGACCGGCATGGTCCCCTATATTCGCACGCAAGATGGAGCGGTTGTACCGATAGAAAATTTTGAAAAAGTAAGCCTCGAACTCATGCGCGAAATTGCCTCTTTTGCGCTTCCTGCAGATCGACGAGGCGCTTGGCCAACCGAAAAAGAATTAGACGCTTCATTTGAATACGCTGGACAAAGATTTCGAGTAAATGCCTATTTTGAGTCTCGGTGACCATCTCTCGCAATTCGAATGATAAAAAAAGAAATTCCAAAACCTGAAGATCTCTGAATTCCGACAGCTTTTATTGATCTTTTCAAAAGAAAGCAGGGATTGATACTGGTGACGGGGGCTACCGGATCTGGGAAAACCACCGCCCTTGCTTCTTTGATCGAAAAGGTAAACCAAGAGCAACATGCACATATTCTTACCATTGAGGATCCGATAGAATTTGTATTTGAGTCAAAAAAATCGCTCATACACCAGCGAGAAATATCTACCCATACTCAAAATTTTGCAAAAGCTATACGAAGCAGTCTCCGAGAAGATCCAGACATTGTTATGATTGGAGAGATGCGCGATCCAGAAACCATGGCCGCAGCGATTACTCTCGCAGAAACGGGACACTTGGTGGTCTCGACACTTCATACCAACGATACCGTTCAAGCAGTAGATCGCATTGTGGACTCCTTTCCTACTTGAGTCCAAGGACAGATACGGGTACAATTAGGCATGGCGCTTTCTGGAATTATGAGTCAGTCACTCCTTGCCAAAAAAAATGGAAACGGTCGCGTCGCCGCGAGGGAAGTTCTCATCAACAACGACGGGATTCGATCCCTGATAATTCGTGGAGTGACCCATCAGATATATTCTATGATCGAATTGAGTTCCGAAGAAGGAATGTTCCTTATGGACCGCTCCTTGGAATCACTGTATCTCAACGGAAGTATTTCTCAGGAAGTTTTTTTTAGTCGAGTTCGTGATAAAGACGTAGTACAAGTGCATTTAGATCGTATATGAACAAAAAAATAGAAACACCCGCTCTTTCTGAAAATGTGAAGCCAGGAATCGAATGACTTCGCAAGGAATTATCCATTGCTCCAGTACTGGCTTTTTTGGATCGCTTTGATAGTTTTGTGCAAAAAAAGAAAAAGATGTTACGCAAGGGGGAAACACTTTTTGAGCCAGGAGAAAACCCATATTTTTATATCGTTTCATCCGGAGCTTTGGGCATTTTTCGCATCAATCCGAGCGGTGAAGTCAAAGAGTTGGGAAAAGTATACACCGGGGCTTTTATTGGCGAAGGTGTCCTTTCTGAAAGAAATACCAAGGATGTGCTTGTGAATTCGATTACTGAAAAAACCATGGTGGTCGCTTTGACAAAAGAAGAAATTGAATACTTGGAATCCCAAGATCCCGCAATACTTGCCAAGCTCTACAAACATATCAACAATATTACGAGTTTACGACTTTCTGAGACTGGTAAAGAATTGGCGCTCATGTATGAGTACACCCAAAAAATTAAAGAATATCAAGAGCTTTGACAGCGAGGACTTATCGCTGGAGTAGACCACATGAAGGATATGCTCGCACTGGATGCTATTCTCATGATAGAGCAGCATCCCTTTGTTCCAGGATTGTTTATCTATAAGTACAATACCAAATTCCCATCAGTTTGGCCCATGAACCAAAAGGTAGACCCCAAAATCACCATTACTCCTGGTTTTTCCCAAGTAGATTTTTTGACGCTTTGACAGTGACAACAACTGTATATTGAGCCAATGACCATGGGGGAAGAGACGGTGGGGTACTTGGTGGCCTCAAAAAAGAACGGACAAATTATGTCGGACAGCGAAATTCGTATTATGAAGCATACTACACCATTAATTGCCACTATGCTTCGCGAGGTCCAACATAAGCAGAATGAAAAAGAAATAATGCTCAAGAATCAGTCCTAAGCTTGTATTTCGCAGGCAGTCCGCATCGTTCTTTTGCCGTATTTTCTGTTTCGCATATACTCAAGCCATAAAATATGTCAAAATTAGTTCTTTGCGAAGTTCGTGTAGATCGCCTCAATGAAAAAGGGGTTTTTGTTGCGGAACAAATTCTTAATGTATTGCACAGCGTACAGGAGGCTCCGCGTTCGAGTTTTTTTGGAAGACGCCAGCCCGAATTGCTACCATTTACTTTTGAGGTGGCCAATATCGACGGAGTGGTTCGATTCTTTTTTAGCACTCCAGAGGAATATCTTGGCATACTACAAAATCAGATTTACGCTCATTTTCCGAATGTTGAGTTTCATGTAACGGAAGAGTATTTTCCAGATGGCCCAGTACATGTGGCAGAAATGTCTCTCACGAGGGAGTATTTTTACCCATTAAAAATATATACAGACCTGAAGGATCGAAGCGAGAAAGAGACGATCGACCCGCTTTCTTCTATTACGAGCGCTTTATCCAAGGCCACCAAAGATACCCCGCTCTTACTTCAGGTGTGCTTTAGTCCCATTCCAGACTCGTATTGGAAAAGTTTAGATCAAGTAGAAATATTTTTATCTCATCGCCCAAAGTGGATCAAGAAGCTCCTCAGTTCTCCATATGGAAAAATTGTCGATATTCTTTTTCGTCCGCTGGTGCTGATGGCCAAGTTTATACGCTTAATCGTACGAGGCACTGCCTCAGAAGAGGTTTCGCATGGAGAAGCTGCCAAAGGTCACTCTGAACTAGAAGCGCTGGTCCTTGAGAAAACAAAAACCTATGGATTTGCCGTTTCTGTACGCGCTGCTACTTTTTTGAGCGATCCTATGCTCGCCAAGGCACTACTTCGTGATTTGAGTAATTCTCTGCAGATCTTGAATCGCCCAAGTGGAAATTCTCTCAAGGTGGGCACTATAATTCACACTCATGAGCTTCTAAAACGTAGGACCAATGACGGAAAAATGATATTAAATTCTGCAGAACTTGCGGGCTTGGTGCATTTGCCGACAGTGTATGTAAAATCTCCTGGAATAAATTGGGTCACCACAAAAAAGTTTGAGCCACCAGCAAATCTTCCGGTGTCTTTCAAAGAGAACTCAGATGTTACTCCACTCGGAAGTACTAATTTTCGAGGGACAGACACTCCATTTTGACTTATGCCAGAAGATCGACGTCGGCATGTGTATGTGATTGGTAAAACGGGTATGGGAAAATCTACCCTACTCGAAAATATGATTTTTGATGACATCAATAAGTGACGAGGGGTGGGTCTGGTAGATCCACATGGAGACTTGGCAGAAGCTATACTCGCGTTTATTCCAAAGCATCGCACCAATGATGTAATCCTTTTTGATCCTTCTGATTCCAAGCATCCGATAGCCTTTAACATGCTCGAACAAGTAGTTCCTGAGCTGCGCCCTATTGTAGCCTCGTGACTGGTGGGTGTTTTTAAGAAAATATTTGGTGAAAGCTGGGGGCCACGCTTGGAGCATATTCTTCGCAATACCGTCATGACTTTGCTTGAGGTTCCGGATGCAACCATAATGTCCATTCCCTTGATGCTTACGATGAAGTCGTATCGGAAGAAGGTGGTATCAAAAATCAAAGATCCTATTTTGAAAAAATTCTGGGAGTCAGAATTTGAGGCCATGTGAAGCTCGGGGCAGACAGAAGCCGCCGGGCCAATTCTCAACAAGGTAGGACAGTTTCTCTCAAGCCCGCTCGTGCGCAATATTGTCGGTCAGCCAAAAAATCCTTTTTCTCTTCGCTGGGCGATGGACAATGGCAAAATTGTCATCATCAATCTTTCCAAGGGGAAAATTGGAGAAGATTCCTCCGCTCTACTCGGAGCGATGATGATTACCAAATTCCAAATTGATGCCATGAGTCGTGCGGATATTCTTGAGGGGAAGCGACGCGATTTTTATTTGTATGTTGACGAGTTTCAAAATTTTGCTACTGATTCTTTTGCGACCATTCTTTCAGAGGCTCGAAAATATAAATTGAATCTTGTCATGGCAAACCAGTATATTGAGCAGATGAACGAAATGGTGCAAGGTGCGGTTTTTGGAAATGTGGGAACCATTGTTTCGTTTCAGGTGGGAATTCATGATGCCAAAGTGCTTTCTGAAGTACTGGATGAAGAGTTAGTCATTCCGACCGATCTCATGAATCTCAAAAAGTACGATATCTATACCAAACTTCTCATTGATGGTATGCCTTCGCCAGTATTCTCAGCGACCACTTTCCCACCGATCCGAACTCGACTTGATATTCCAGAGCAAAAACGAGATGTGGTTACCAAGGTTTCCCGTGAAAAATACTCCAAACCCGTGGACTTGGTAGAAAAGAAAATCATGGAATTCAACCAGAAGGTGGTCGAAGAAGAAAAGCAGTTCAAAGTGTCCGAAGAGGCATATAAGGAAAAGAAAAAAGAAGAACGTCGTAAGCAGAATGAGAATGCCAAATAGCATACTTTTGGCACAGATATTGCCGTTTGAAGCTTCGCAGGATGCCCAGGGATTTACATATATTGTGCCCCAAGATCTTAGGGCTATTATTCAGATTGGACAATTGGTTCAAATGCCGCTACGAGGGGATGTGGCCCATGGTATCGTTGCGAGTCTTGATAGTGTCGCTCACGAAGTGGTTACCGATGAGCTCAAGACCATAACTCAAATCATCGAAAATACTCCGCTATTCCAGCCGGAGCAAATTCACACCATGCTGAGTTATGCGCAAAAACATGCGATCCACATTCACAAGGTTGCAGCCTTTTTTATGCCAGCGTCGATTCGCAATCGTATTACAAAGTATGGACTCAAGGCTCAAAATCCTGTGGCTTCATCGTGAGAATTGAGGAGTCAGGCCACCACCCCAGAGTTAGTATTTTTCCCGAATTCAAAAAATGTGCTCCTAGAAGCATGAGAGCTTCTCAAACATCCAGGGGTTGCTATCATTACCCCGAGCGATATTTTTACCCAAAAAGCACTTTCCTATTTTTGAGAAATCCCCCCAACTCTTGGCGTATTTGATACCTCTATGACCGAAACCGCCCGAGCGAAATTCTGGATAGATATTTTTTGAGATAAATATCATTCTGTGATTTGAACTCGGAGACTCGTTACATATAATCTTAAGCGATTCCATACCGTGGTATTTCTCGAAGATACCCTGTTTCGTGAATTGTTACATTCGTTTCATCGATACCACGCATTAGAAATACTTTCTGGAAGTTTGCATGCTGGTCAAGAATTCCGAATTTATAGCTCCACTCCAAGCATCGAGAGTATGTCGCTTGCTCTCGCCAAAAAAATCAATTTCACCACTCGCTTGTAAATTTCATGGACTCGCTACTCCTCGTTCTACGCCGGCTGGCCCAAATCACCGTGAGAAAGCTCCAGCACTTGGATCGCATAAACTATCTCAAGATTTTTTTTGCTATTTTTGGTCTGTACATTATCTGGACAACCTTTCGATATACGGTTTTGGAAAATCAATACTATCAGGAGTTGGCTGACAAACAGCAGACTATCACGGTAAAAAATCCAGTTTCCCGTGGAACTATCTATTCCAGTAATGAGCCATCAGGGGTATTTTCTACTTCTACCAATCTTCCTGATTTGGCCATAGACCCGCAAGCGAGATGAGATAGAAAGGCTATGATACAATTTGTTACTGACATCGTATATTTTGAATATTGTGCCAGAGAGCGGATACTTACCAACGACTGTCTTGATGGCGTACTTTCTTATATACGTGAACCGAGGGAAGATACTCAAAAATACACACCTGAACTATTGAAGAATAAGTTAAAAACTTCTTTGACGGCCCGAATCGAAAAGCCCTACTTGGACTTCGTGCTTCTCAAGGAAAATCTTTCTATCGATGAGATACAAAATTTTGAAGCTCTCAACATCAATGGAATTTTTCTCATATCTGGGAATGCGTATGTGAATCCTACTATTTTGGAAGATCCTGCATTTGCTTCAGAAAAACTTCAGGCCATTCTCGGAATGCCCAAGGCATCACTTGATTACCTCATGAGCAAGCGAGCCATTCGCTATGTTAAGATTTTGAAGCGCATGAATCTTTCCACGAAGGATTTTATAGATACCAAGCTTACAGATGAAAAAGAGGCCATCAAAAAAGGATTCATTCGAGAAGAAGCTGGAATCGGCAATTATTTTATTCTTGAGCCGAATCCAACTCGTTTTTATCCAGAAAAAACTCTCGGAGGTCAGGTGATTGGCTTTGTCGATAACGAAGGTATTGGTCGATATGGTATTGAATCGTATTTTCAAGATTATCTTCAGGGGCAGGAGGGTGAGCGACAAACGAGAAAAGATGCTTCCGGAAGGACTATCGGTGGATATAATTTATCAGAAAAGAAAATGGTCGGAGGAGCGGACATCAAACTTACTATTGATCGAAATATTCAAAAGGAGGTGAGCCGACTTCTCAAGGAAGGCATAGAGTCATTTCGAGCAAACAAAGGATCTGTCGTAATTTTAGATCCCAAAACTGGGGCGGTGATCGCCATGGCAAATTATCCCGATTTTGATCCGAATTCGTTTGGTGATGTGTATGAGATTGAAAAAGTGAGTTATGCGAGATACCCTAGACCCACCTTTGATCTTATGGGTATGCCAGTATTCGTGGAAGATAGTTCTACGGGGAAGGAATATACCTATCTCGGTAAAAAGATATATTTGCGTCAAGCAACTGAATCCGAGCTTGGGAATGTGGCAATCGTAAAATATAAATTCAAAAATAATTTTTGACCAGGAGTGTATCAGAACGATGCCATCTCTGGACTGTATGAACCGGGTTCTGTATTCAAAGCCATTACCGCTTCTGTAGGTATTGATACCGGAGATATTAAGCCTACCGATACATACACAGATAAAGGTTTTGTAAAGATTGATAAATATACCATTAAGAATGTTTCCAAAGAATGTATCGGAAGGCATACCTACGCACATGCGCTTGACTGGTCTTGTAATGTGGGAATGATCGATATTGCACAAAAAATAGGAACATCGCTGTTTCATAAATATATCTTGGATTTTGGATTTGGTAACAAGACGAACATTACCTTGGAGGGTGAAACTTTTGGGCGAATCCCAAGTTATGAGAAGTGGTCGAGAACCGACTTATTTACCGCTTCTTTCGGACAGGGATTGATTACAGCGACTCCGCTTCAGATGGCAGCAGCGTATGTTGCTATTGCAAATGGGGGAATCTATTATGAACCATATATTGTCGATTCGATCACCTTTAGTGATGGGCGAGTCGCTCAGAATGTGCCAAAACCTCTGCGTCGAGTCATCTCTGAGGCTGCTTCAAAAAAAGTGGTTGCCATGCTAACGGAGGGGGCTAAGGTTGGTTTTGCCAAAAAGGGAGGCGTAGAAGGGTACGATGTCGCAGGAAAGACCGGTACCTCACAAATCGCTACTCGTGGGGTGTACGAAACAGGCGGACCTGGACACACTATAACCTCTTACGGAGGATTTGCCCCAGCGAGTAATCCAAAGTTTGTTATGATCGTTAAAATCGATCGACCAAGATCGGCTGAGTTTTCTGAAACTACTTCCTCCGCTCTTTTTTCAAATATTGCAAAATATCTCTTGAATTATTATGCCATACCCAAAAATAAATAATGGGTAAAAATCCTAGCCGAAGTAAGCCTTACTTTTGAAGGGTAGCCTTGCAGAGGAGGGTAGCCTTGCAAACAAAAAAATATAGCATACATGATGCTATATTTTTTTGAGAGAAGATTACTCGCTCGCTGGAGCTTCGCTCGCTACTTCCTTCTTTTCTTTTTTCGGAGCTCGCTTTGGTTTTGATTCAGCGGCTTCGATAGCTTCTGGGCTTGGTCCAGTATAGTTTGGATCCAAGGCTTTCATCGAGAGTCCAATACGCTTTGCTTGTGCATCAAAGGTAATAATCTTTGCCTTGCAAGGCTCTCCTGCCTTGATGTCGTTCACATCACCAGCAACTTCAGAAAGGTGAATAAGACCAGAAATTCCTCCGTCAAGCGCTAGGAATACTCCAAATTGCGATACTCGGAGCACAGGAACTTCAACAATATCATCCACTTTGTATTTTGCGGCGAGTTCAGCCCAAGGGTTTGCTCGGAGTCGCTTCATAGAAAGACTGATTTTATCTCCCTCTACTCCGATAACTTGAACTTTTACCTGATCCCCAATCTTGGCAAATTTACTTGGGTTGGCAACATGTCCCCAGTCAATTTCTGACACATGAACGAGTCCTTCGATACCGTTGAAGGTAATGAAAAGTCCGTAAGTCAGAATACCAGAAACGACTCCCTCTACAATATCTCCCGATTTAAGGGTAGACATAGCTGCGGCTCGTTGTTCTTCGAGAGCTGCCTTTTCGGAGAAGATAATTTTCTTTCCGTCATTGTCGACATTGATGACACGAACTTTGAACGGCTTTCCGACGAGTCGTTGGAGGTGTTCGAGAATTCGTTCTGGATTGGCTCCTTCCACGCGTGGATAGTTCATCGGAGTAAGTTGAGAAACGGGGATGAATCCCTTGATTCCGTCGAGATCAATCAAAAGCCCTCCCTTGTTGGCTTCGTTTGGTATAACGGTAATAATCTCCTTGGTGTCAAAATTTGAGTGGAGTTTTTCAATCAACTTTATTTGAGATGCTTTTCGAAGTGAGAGGTGGATAATACCAGAGTGTCGATCTTCACCGATCACAATGGAATCAACCAAATCACCAGAAGCAAGCCCAGACGCATCTTCAGTAGATGAAGTCATATGAGCTCCAGCGATTACGCCGGTGAATTGCCCTCCGAGATCGACCAGGATCATTTTTTGGTTTGCAGAGATGACGGTACCCGCGATGATTTCCCCTACTACGGGAGTTTTAATCGGGGTCGCTTTGGCAATCAAATCTTTGAAATCTTGAGTTGTCATAAGAAAGTAACGAAATAAAAATAAAAAATACTTGGGGCGATCGACGAGGCTTGAACTCGCAACATCCAGATTCACAGTCTGGCGCTCTAACCAATTGAACTACGACCGCCATGTTGGCGTAGTTTGAAAAATATTCCAAATTGCCCGTGAAGTATATGCACCAAGCCAAAAATGGCAAAAAAAAGTGAGGAAAACCCAGGGAAAACGCGAACTCCTCGTCAATTTCCGTGCTCCTCACTCGACGTACTTGCCAGTACGTTTCGCTACAGTGCTCAAAATTGACTTCGGATTTCATTGTTTCCCTAGGTTTTCTTGGTAGGAATATCAATAGGGGGTTCGTGATATTTCGCGAATTGATACCGATATCCGGAAAGCGTTTTCTTGGTGAAAAATGGATGTAGTGTCAAAGAAAAAGTTGATACGAATTTCGCATTTTGGAGGGCTTTCCATACAATGAAAGCATGCAACTTACCAAGGAACTTCTCCATACTACCGATGCGCACATCAAAAAACTTAGGGCAGCTGGTATAGAGACCACGCTCGATTTTTTGTGACATTTTCCGAGAAAGTTGGAGAATCGATCTCAGGTACTGGAACATTTCAGTTATGTGAGCCTAAAAGATAAAAATACCATCAAGCTCACAATTGAATCCATAATTTCTGAACGCACTCGAAGTGGAAAACTACTCTCCAAAGTCATACTTCGAGACAAACAAGGATCTATGGCCGAAGCCGTATATTTTACCAAGCCGTATTTTCTCGCCAAATTCAAGTCCGGTGACACCGTGATGTTATATGGAAAGGCGAAGTATGAGTATGGAAAACTTTCTTTCCTCACCCCCGAACTCGAGTTGTACCAAGAGGATCGCTGTGAATTCGTTCCAGTGTACTCTGATTGTAATTATATACCGGGTACTTGGTTTGCTGAAAAAATGGAGCATCTTCGGCCATTCCTTTCTCAAATTACCGATGTGCTTCCATGAGAAATTCGCAAGAAAAAAGGATTCCGATCTCGACAAGAAAATGTTACCGCTCTGCACTTTCCCAAAACAGAAGCGGATTTTGTGCGATCAAGATCCGAGCTCGCCTATGAAGAACTTTTTATGATTCAGTACCGCTGACTCGAGCGTAAAAAAGCCGAACGCGCTCGAACAGAAGGTATGGCACCAAAAATTATGCTAAATGCCGAACGGATGAAGGGGCTCATTTCCAATTTGCCCTATGAACTGACCGGGAAGCAGAAAATCGTGCTATTTCAGATCCTGCGAGATATGGAGCACGCTCATTCCATGGCGAGACTACTCCAATGAGACGTAGGAACCGGCAAAACCATCGTCGCCTTTTTGGCAGCTATTCATGCGATATTGGAGTCAGGTATCCAGGTCGCGATTATGGCACCGACAGAAATTCTTGCTCGTCAACATTTCGACGGATGGAACGAGCAATTTGGACAACTCGGTATTTCTTCCGATCTGCTCGTAGGTTCGCTGACCGCCAAACAGAAAAAAATGGCCAAAGAGCGGCTGAAATCTTGACTCACAAATTTAATTATCGGTACCCATGCTCTCGTAGAGGAGGATGTGCATTTTGCAAATCTTGGATTTGTTATTGTCGACGAACAGCATCGTTTTTGAGTAAATCAGCGGCGCACTCTAGAGGCCTACTACAGTCTTTCGGGGAAAATGTTCCCGCATGTGCTGAATATGACCGCGACTCCCATTCCGAGAACTTTGGCATTAACTCTCTATGGCGATCAGGATCTCTCTATTCTCAATGAGTATCCGGCCTCCCGAAAGCCAATTCATACCTCAGTAGTTCGAGAGGATCAACGGGATCAGATATACCGGATGATCGACCATGAAATTTCTCTGGGTCGGCAGGTATTCTGGATTTCGCCGCTCGTCGAGGAGTCGGAAACTCTTGATATCGCAAATGCCGTGAACACTGCTGAAACTTTGCGTATGATTTTTGCTCAAAAAACCGTATGACTCGTCCACGGTCGTCTCAAAGCCCGGGAAAAAGACGAGGTAATGCAGCAATTTTTTGAAGGCGAGCTCGATATACTGTCTTCGACCTCCGTAGTGGAAGTCGGAGTCAACAACCCCAACGCCACGGTTATTTGTATTGAAGCAGCTGAGCGGTTTGGTCTTTCCCAACTTCATCAGTTTCGCGGACGCGTTGGTCGTGGCATTCATCAATCATACTGCTATCTTTTTACGAGCAAAAACTATGTGGGAGAACGGCTCAAAGCCATGGAGCGATCGAGCGATGGGTTTGAGCTTTCAGAAATTGATCTTGAACTCCGTTGACCGGGTGAGGTCTATGGCGTACGCCAAAGTGGACTCCCTGAGTTCAAAATTGCAGACATCAAAGATCTGGAGCTCGTTGCAGAAATCCGAGAAGATATCGAAAATTTGTAATTTTTTCAAGAATGTGTTTTTATATTAAAACATATACCTCTTATTTGTCATTTGTTTTTACTGGATATTTGACGAGTAGGCCTATACTTTATTTTATATTTTTTAATTTCATTTGTATGAAATTTACACAGAATACCAAAGGTTTCACGCTCATCGAGCTACTTGTAGTAATCACGATTATTGGGATTCTTGCCGTAGGAGGAACAGCTACCTACACATCTCAGATCCAAAAAGCACGAGACAGTACGCGAATGACGGATCTGAACGCACTACGATCCTGAATAGAGCAGTTTTATCAGGATTTTGCAGAATATCCGGCAGCTGCATCATGAGCCATACTTGATACTGTTACATGAGTTGCCGCGTATGTGCCCAAAATTCCAAAAGATGTAAAATCAGGTCAGCTTTGTAGCAACGGAAACACTGGAGTACCTACAGGGTGTGATTATATGTATAACTCAGCAGATGATTCCAATGGTATTAGACTTGGTATCTATCGTGTGACTTCCGCATTTGAAAATAAGAGTAACGCTGTTACTAAGGCAAACAATGATGCAGGACTTTACAATGCTTGATCAGGAAGTCAGTCTAGGCTAGAATTCGGTCTTTCTCTTACTTCTACAACTACCCCAACGGTATGCCTAAGAACAGCAACTACTTCAACTACTGCATCTGCTGTTACCACTTCACTAGCATCTGTTGCAGCAAATGCTTGTACAAGTCCAGATGGCTTAGTGATTGCTGGTAATTAACTAATTCCTAAGATACGTAAACCCGGTTTCCCCGGGTTTTTTTCTTGCCATTTCTTCGTCTCGGAGTAGCCTAGTGATGACCATTTCAAATATTGCTCCATGCTTTCTTATATCCGAGGTTCGATTGTTCATATATTTGATTCCAAGCTGACTATCACTCCCGAGGGAATCGGACTTGGATATGAAGTTCTTTGTCCAGGGACCGTGCTCAGCACCGTAGTTCTTGGCGAGTCCGTAGAACTGTTCTTACATCATCATATTACCGATGTTTCTCAAGTTCTCTTTGGCTTTGGAAGCTCAGAAGAACGACTTTTTTTTCGAAAACTTCTCAAAGTGGACGGGGTAGGGGGAAAAACTGCTCTTTCTCTCTTGAATCTCGGGATGCGAAATTTGGTACTCGCCATTGAAAAGGGCGATGAAAAAGTCCTCGCCGGAGCCAATGGGGTCGGCAAGAAAACGGCCCTCAAAATCATCGTCGAACTCAAGAAGGAACTTTCAGGAGAGATGCTCTTCGCAGACGAAAAACAAGTAGAGCTCGCCCCGTCGCACCACCTCCAAATCATTGACACGCTCGTTGGCATGGGGTACGATAAGTCGATGGTTCAAAAGGTAGTTTCTCAAATGCCCGAAGTTCAGAAAACTCTACAAGAACAGATAGTTTGGGCGATCAAACAACTGTAATTGTCTCACGCATTCTCAGCGAAATCAATCATGAAAAACATCCTCATTTATACGGCGACCGGGGAATACAATCTAGGTGACGAATGCATTCTGGCAACCGAAGTAGCCTATTTGCGAAAACGCTTCCCATTGGCCTCGATCCGTATCGTGACCTATAATCCCTTGAGTTCTTTGGTACCGGAAAGTCCTGATATTTCCACGATTTCCTATTTTCCCAACCGAATCCGAAAACATCCGTTCAGAAACTTTATAGCATTTTTTCAAAATATCGTTTCCATTTTTCAAGCAGATCTCATCGTGGTGGGAGGGGGTGGAATCTTTTATGATACAGAATTTGGGCAGTCTTTTGATACCTTACGCAGAACTTGGGGGCTTCGTTTTTTTTGGATGCAGTTATTTAAGAAACCGGTAGTTTTTTGGTCTGTCGGGATAGATCTATCGGAAGAACATCTGCGAGAAGTGAGTTGGTGGTTTACCTATAAAAAGGCTAAAATAAGCGTTCGCGATCCGTACTCACGCAAGCTTCTTGACCATATCGGAGTTTCGACGGAATTGATTATGGATCCAGTGTTTCTATGGGAACCCAAGAGGCGTAAGTCTCCTCAGAATTCTCGGGTTGAAATCTCCAAAAAACGCATAGGGATAGCTCTACGTTCTTGATACCTACAAGATGAGGCAGAAAATATTGAGCGAATAGTTCGATATTTGCAAGCGCACGGATTTGAGGTGATTTTTCTTTCTCACTCTTTTCACCCCACAAATATTCTCAGTCATGATCAGGAAATATTTCAGTCAAGTGCGGAGCGATTTCATGTGGCTATTACCAAAACCATGCGCGAAACCCTTGATCTGTATCCCACTTTGGACTTTGTGATTGGCATGAGACTGCACGCAAATATACTTTCAGTGGTCCATGGAATTCCATTTTACTCGATTTCCTACGGCAATAAGACCCGAGCCATGCTTCAGGAATTGGAACTCTCTTTTATACAAGATGCAAAAAGCTTTCTGTTCACTACCTTCCGAACACAGTTTTGGCAACTTATAGAGGCAGAGGAGGATGCAGAGTTTGCCATCAACGCAAAATATGATACAATACGAACAGAAATAACCAATTCTCTCGAATTACTTTTTTATGGATATTAAATCTCTCAGCGCCAAGCTCTCTGTTTTTGGCGAAAAGGCCTCAGTCGTCAGTAACTCTTTATTTGAAAAAGCGGGGAAGTTCACGGGTGATATGCTCGAAAAAACTGCTGAATTCACCTTTGATAAACTCAAGACTTCTCCGTATTGCATTACGAGTGGTGAAGCTTTTGACCAGGTAAAAGAACACAAGAATCTTGTTATTTTTGTCATAGGAGATCGGGATAATGCTCAGAGTAAGGCCATCGTTGGTCGTATGCCATTGCAGATTGCCAAGGCCTGGCAATATTCTGCGACACTCAGAGTTATCTACGCTCAAGATTTCCCTGATCTGGTTGCTGCCATTAGCGCACAAGCGCCTTCCGCATCTATTTATAGAAATGGAGTGCTTAAACACCAGTTAGTCGGCAAAAAGCTGGATATGTTCTTGGAAAATTTTGATATTTTTTGTGATTGGGATGAGGTAAAGGAAGCTCCTGTGACACCAGCTTCTGCGCCCATTCAAGAAACTCCTGCAATAACTACAGAACCAGAGAAAACTTCCACAAAAAATCCGTAGGTATCACTCGCTATTCCCCTCTTTCATAACTTTTATATTATGATATTCCCCACTGCATTTAATGACATTCTTCTCGCAATTCTGCTGGTTGTCTATATCGTTGCTGGAGTATACACTATTCTCATTCTTATACGATTGCTTTCGCTCATGAATCGTGTCAACAAAATGGTTTCTTATGCTGATCGTGTTGGTGTAGTACTACAAAGTTTTGAAGCGATTCCATCGGCAATTGTTTCTATTATTCGACAGGTAGCGCTTGGATTTTTGGAAAAAGGCAGCAAAAGTAAAAAAAATTAAAACATACTTGACTATAAAAATCGAGATCATAGAGCATCTCGATTTTTATGAATTTCAATTACGGAGGAGATTACTTTTGCATGCAAAATTTAGGGTCTAAGTTTTTATATTTTTCCTTTTAGGAGGTCTTCATGAATAGTATTCGCGGCCAAGCAACCTTCCGCAGCACTCATGATAGTTTGCTTAAACTTGTTGGAATTGGTAGTAACATCTCATGCTGCGTAGATTCCCTGCACACTCGTTGCTTGTCGTTTGTCTACCACGATGCAACCGGTTGCATCTTTTTCTACTTGAAAAGGATCTACCAATGCTGTGTCAGGATCTGAACCGATAGCGATAAAAATTCCATTCATAGCGAGTGTGGTCTCGTCATCAAACCGAACTCCTTCTACATTCCATTTTCCTTGTATTTCGGCCACTCTTTTATTATAGTGAACGGTGATATTTTCTCGTTTTTCTAACTGTTCTATCCACACGGTTTCCGCACGCAATGAAGTCCCTCGCACCAGCACATGAACATGGGATGCTATTTCTGAAAGATACAAAGCTTCCGTAATAGCGGCGTCTCCTCCTCCTACCATCCCCACTACTTTGTTTTTGAAAAAATTTCCATCACAAGTAGCGCAGTATGATACTCATGACCCGATAAGTTCCAATTCTCCAGGCACTCCGAGATGTCGATATTTATTTCCAGTTCCAAGCAGTATGGTCTTTGATTGAAATGACTTACCCGAGAGCGTGGTAACCGTAAAATTTCCAACACTTCCAGTGATGCTTCCCACCCGTTCTAGGAGTAATTCCGATCCAAAATGTTTGGCGTGCTCCGCAAAAGTATCCATGATAGCTTTACCTGTTGAGGAAAGCACTCATGGCCAATTCTCTACTTGGTGACTCGTGGCTAGGGCTCAGCCAGGAAGCTCGCCAATAATAAGATTTTTAAGTTTGTATCTTGACGCGTACATTCCAGCTGGTAAACCCGCAGATCCGGCTCCAATAATAATTAAATCGTACATTTGTTTTGAGTAAGTAGTAAAATAACCAAGTATTATATATTTTTCGTAACGGAAATAAAAAGTTTTTTTAGGGTTTTATCATATACTCTACTAGGTAGATTTTTTCTACAAAGATTTGAATCTCTTGAAAAGTATGCTCAAATAGATTCAAAATTAACTTGTTTTCCTATGAGAAAAAGTCCACAAAAAATTGATAACTTTGCTAGATTTCTCGCAGAAAATACCGAAGAGTCCAGAGGAATAGAGAAAATTATGAATGTTATAGATCAAATCCCGGATCCAGTTCTGCGTGAAAGGATGTATCATCGCATGAATGTGGAGCTCGGGGTAATACTTCTTCGAAAAGTAGAAATTCAAGATGAGCTCCGTAGAGTATTTCACGCGGAATTTATGAAAGAAGGATGCCTAAAGATGGAGAAATTTCTGCAACCAGAGTAGGGATTCTACCTGCTTGCGACTACAGCTGTTTTTCTCTAATTTCAGCTTGTGCCATTTGGATAAACTCATCCACAGTGAGGGAGATCTGCTCTTTGGTTTTGTAGTTTCTTATGGCAAGCGTTTTTTTATTTTGTTCCTGTTCCCCGACGACCAGAATGTAGTTTACATGATCCGTTTCTGCATTTCTGACTTTTTTGTTGAGTCCATCAGTTGAGTCATCCAAGCAAACACGCAGTCACTCTTTCTTGAGCATGGCAAAGACTTCATCCGCATAAGGAATGAAGGATTCTCCAACGGGTATAATACGAATTTGTTCAGGTGAAAGCCAGAGTGGAAAGGTTCCAGCAAAGTGCTCGATCATAATTCCCATAAATCTCTCCAGACTTCCAGAAATCGCACGATGTATTACGACAGGACGCTCTTCTTCTCATTTTTCGTTGGTAAAAGAAAGTTCGAATCGATTTGGTAAATTGAAATCGCACTGAATAGTGGCAAGTTGCCATTCACGACCAATAGCATCTTTGAACATAAAATCAAGCTTTGGTCCATAAAATGCAGCCTCTCCTTCGATTCGGCGATAATTCAACTCATTTGCTCTCGCTGCTTCTTCCAAGGCTGCTTCTGCAAGTTCCCAAACTTCAGCTCCGCCAAGGTACTTTTCTGGAGTAGTCGAATCTCGTACCGAGAGTGAAACCCAGTATCCATCGAGCAGTCAAAAGGTCTTATAAAACTCTTTGATGATACCGACAATCGTGGATACCTCCTCTTTGATTTGTGAGACTCGGCAAAAGAGATGTCCATCGTCCTGAGTGATAGACCGTACTCGAGTTAACCCAGAAAGTTGTCCGGTTTTTTCATCCCGATATACCGTTGCCGGTTCAAAATATCGAATCGGCATGTCACGATAGGAGAATTGATTGTCTGCAAATATCTGCATGTGATGCGGACAGTTCATCGGTTTCACATAAAACTTTTCTTTGCTGGTTCCCCCATATACCGAAAACATGTCTTCAAGATAATGTCATGCGTGTCCACTCGTGACATAGAGGTCTTCTTTGGCAAGGTGTGGCGTGCAAACTCGAAGGTACCCTTTTTCTTTATGAAGATCCCAAAGGTAGTCTTCTATTCCTTTTCGGAGTATCATTCCATTTGGTTGAATCAGTGGAAGCCCAGAGCCTACGAGTTCTGAAATGGTGAAGAGTTTCAGTTTTTTCCCAAGGATACGATGATCTCGTTTTTTGGCCTCTTCCAACATCATGAGATGTGCGTTAAGTTCCTCTTTGGTATCAAATGCGAGTACATAAATGCGAGTTAACATTTTTTTGTTGGAATCCCCTCGCCAGTATGCTCCCGCGAGCTTATCAACTTTGAAACTATTCTCATCAATATCCAAAGTCTTGCCCACATGAGGTCCAATACACATATCTGTAAAAATCAGACTACCGTTCTGAGCGTAATTTTCATAAAAGCCAATTTCTGTCGCCCCTTCGGATGCGAGATCTTCGAGCATTTCGAGCTTGTATGTTTCACCCGCTTCGGTGAGAAACTTTCGAGCCTCAGATACAGATTTTGGTGCAGAAATAAATTTTTGGTTTTGTTTAATGATGTTTTTCATCTTTTTTTCAATCTCTTTGAGGTGAGATTCGAGCAGGGCAAATTCCCCGAAGTCAAAATCATAGTACAGACCAGTCTCTATATCGGGTCAGATAGCCATTTGCACCTGTGGGCCATAGAGAGATTTTACCGCTTGAGCGAGTATATGAGCCAGGGAGTGTCGTTTGGTTGCGAGAGGGAATGACATGAGTAAATAGTTATGATAGTAAGTGTTATTTATCAAAAATCCTCCGAGTTTCTCGGAGGATTTTTGATGACAGCTTGAAATACCTACGAGATTATCAGAGGAGGGTAAGCGTTTCAAGTTGTGCGACCATGGTTGGTTGTTTAAGAACCCAAAGAGCATATACGAAGTTGTCATTGTGTCAAAAATATCGAATCACACAATAAAAAACACCCGCTCTAGAGCGAGTGTTGAGTGATACTTCTTCAAGAAGAGTCTGTATCACGGTTGGAGGAAACTTTCCTCGAATCAAGACTTATTCAGTCTGATCCGATTCAGATGCCCGCGAGTTGTCGTTCAAAGCCCGTTGAACTGGGAACGAGCGTGATTTTTACGCCCCTTGGCAGGGCTTTCATTGCCAGTCGGAGAATTCCCCGACAGTGGTCAGGACGCCGGTTGGCTTGGCCCAACATGGCTTCGACCTGCTTGATGCGTGCGGATTCTGTACGCTGCCGGCGTTGCTCACGAATTGCAACGCACTTCTGCCGAGATCGTTGCGCGACCGCGGCAAGGGCGCTCAGATTCCTCCGAGAGCACTTGATGATCCGTGACTCCTTCACGATGGGATTGTCAAGGAGTTTGGCACGTGAGACCGAGATTTTCTTGACCATCTTCGCTTCTCCTAAGTGTTTCCCTTTTGGCCAGTAGGGAATTCTGTCGCTAATCCTTGCGGATAACTACCTGCATTTTCAGCAAGGTACCTGCTATTTTATAAAAAAATTCACTTTGTCAATCTATTAAGCAACAATATTCAATACTGTCAATTTCAGTTCTTTGTTTCTGAGAAGAAATTCTGTTACTGTAGAGAGGATGATTCAAGCTAAACTACCGATCACAGAGTCTCTCACTCCCAATAATTCAGAGCAAAAACCAACGGAGCGGTTCTTTGAAAGTGTTTTGAAAAAGGTCGAAGAAACCGCTATACGCACAGGAACACGCAAGGAGTCTAAGGAGCTGATTCGAATTATTATGGACATGCAGTACCAAACAAGTCGCACAGAGATTATTTTGTGAACCAAAGGTGAGCAACAGGAATTTCTTGAGCGAATTGAGTCGCTGCTGGTAAATCCAGGAGAATATACCACCACTCAAATCAAAGAAAATCTCCAGGCAATCATTTCAGAAGAGTTCTCCAAAGCAATCACTCGAGCAAAAATGCTGAATCTGTCTCTTGGTGTCGATCTTCTGAAGCCAAGTGATGTCAAGTTCAATTTTCCTATGGTTGACGTCAATACCACCTTGGTCCCCATGGAGCTACATCTCGCGTTTTTCCCAGGAGATTCAGTTCAGCTGGCATATGGGAGATTGCGAGGTCAGTATGCAAGCCGAGGATTCAATGCCATCATACTTTTGGATACCGAAAAAAAATTCAAAGGCATCATCACGCTCGATACGCTTCAGAGGTCTCTCGACGAAAATCCCAAGGCCTTACTTTGAGAAATTCCTTTGGACATTACGGATAATTACGGAACGCTGAATACTCCAAAATCTGAAATTGAACAGCATATGATGGAACTCGGAGTGAATATCTATCCAATCGTTGATAAAAATCTATTGCTCATTGGCATACTCACTCATGAAAAAATAGCATTCACTGATGTTCGATTTTATGCAGCTCGACTCAGTACCCAAGTGAGCGAGTCGCTTCTGAAGCAAGAAATAGAGTCGAAACATACTCACGAAAGCCCAAGTGCGTAACTTCTTGTCGCAAGAATTTGTATCATATGTATTTTTTGAATAGCAAAAAGTCCATATGTGCAAAGGCTTTTGTGTTGTAACACGCCCACATATGGACTCCTTTTGGTACTTGACGAACGCCGTTTTTCGTCAATGTGCATCAGCTGTATTTCCCCTGTTTTTACAAGTCTAGGGTTCTTGTTTCATGTTCAAGTAATTTCAAGAACAATGACGTTGTTATTTTAAAAAGAAAATCTTTTTTATATTTGTTTGTGTAGGTGATTTCGGCCACCGTGTGTATAACAGCTGACAAATATAGTTAAACATAAAATAAAATATCTGTCAAAAAATTCATGATTTTTTATAAAATGCCGTATTACTCGGTACAAAATTACTTTTCTGTAGCACGATAATCACCTTTCCAGTCAGGAGGGCAGCCATTTTTTATATAGGCCTCACATCTCTTTAAGAATGTTTTTGATGGCCCGTCATCATCAGTTTCTATAAGTTTGAAAAATATTTTTTTTGCTTCTTCAAAATGCCGAGTCTGATAGAGGCCCAATGCCACTTCAAAATGAGCAATTTTATCCAGTTCTGTATCAGAGACGAGATTTCGAAAGCCAACAAGCTCATATATGATCACAGGTAAGTCTTTCCCCTTTACCATGATGCTATCGAGTTTTCGAAAGACAAAGTGTTCTTGTTCACTTTTTGCCACTGATTCACCGACACAAATAAGTGTGTCATACATTTTATTGACCGCCTCAAGTCGCGATGCGGTATTTACGGTATCCCCAAGTGCCGTGTATTCTATTTTGTGACCTTCACTTCCAATGTTTCCTACTACTGCCTGCCCCTTATTAATACCCATTCGTACTTTGATGGTGAATCCAAAATCTTGTTTGAATTGTTTATTTCGCTCGGCAATCGCCTGTTGTTGTAATAGTGCCGATTTGCAGGCAAGATAGGATTGCTGTTTTTCTACTCAGAATGCTCCCCATATTGCCATGACCGCATCACCCACATATTTATTCACAAAACCACGCTCTTTGATAATAATATCTGAGACATCTTTGAGATAGAATGATAGAAATCGAACCAGCTCCTCTGGGTCCATGCCTTCTGAAATAGTGGTAAAGCCAGCAATATCAGAAAAAAATAGAGTCACTTCTTTTTTTGTTCCTCAGAGCTTCACCTCTTCATAGTTTGCAAGCACCGAGGTAACGAGATCTTCCGCGAGATATTGGGACAGCATATTTTTGAGTAAGCGTTTCCCTTTTTCTTCATAGATGTACTTATACATCATGGCTCAGCTCGTACTTAGTATGATTACTATGATAAGTTGAGTCGGGTGTGTTAATATGCGGGAGGATAAAAATACCGCAATATAGAATATCACCCCCAAAAACAAAGTAATGACCGAATTTCCAATTTGGTAACTGCGACTTTCTACATGGATCAAAAACAGCGTGAAAAACAAAGTCAGAAATACAATTATGAGGCCTTGAGCCAGTAGAGGGACATAGGTAAGATAATTCTGCTTGAGAATAGTGCTTATAAAATTCATGTGCACTATCGCCCCGTACATGATTCCAGTAGGAGTGAAAAATTCATCATGCAGACCTGTGGCAGTGGCTCAAATGACCACAATCTTATCCTTAACTAAGGCCGGATTAAATCTATTATTGTAGACATCCACAAATGAGAGTGTTTGGTACGATTGACCTTTGAGGGGATAATTTATGAGTATTTCCGAATACCCCTTACCAGCAAGGGGTAAAAATTCGTATTTTCCCGTATGAAATCTATACACCTCCTCATAGAGCGAAGCATCTTTATAAACCTCACTTTTCTGGTTGTAAATTACATCCAAATATTTTCTGAGAATTTTTAGAGAAAATGCCTCATGAGTTCCATATTTCTTGTTTGAGATACTTGGTATGATGCCGTATACCATGTCATTGGATCTCTCCATGTATGGTTGGAAGTATCCAATGGAGTAAGCAGCTTCACGAAGTATGGGGACAGGAAAGAGTAGCTCCTCGCTTCCATAGGAAAATCCAAGCACGACATTCCCCGCTTTTTTTATAGCTGAAGCAAGAATTTCGTCTCCGTCGGCTTTTTCTGAAAAAAGCACGTCCACACCAATGACTATGGCTCATGCAGACTTCAGATTTTCTATCGCTTTAGCGTAATTTACTCTCTTAAATTCTTGCCAGCGACCGAGTCCTCAGAATTCCTCATCTCGTAGGGTTCTATCGTCAATAGCCACGAGCAAGAGACTGGGATGGGGGATATTGTTTTTGACAGGAAAATCTCGCCCGAAAATTTCGAGTGGAAATTCTAATGAGAATAGTAGGCTACGAAGTCAAAAATTGGCATACGAGATTCCTTGCTTTATTCCAGGAGCTAGGGATATCAAGAATACGAACAGAAGAATTCCAAGTGTAATGATGCCTGCAAAAAAGAATTTTACAAAGGTCCTGCTCTGTATTTTCATGGTTTAATTTTTAATGTCACGAATGGTGGTGTCAACTTTTTCATTAAATTTGAGTATTCCATCCATAATGCTTTCACTGTCTATTTTGAAAGTCTTAGAAAACCAATCTGGATCAGAAAGTGTTTCATAGCTTTTACCCTTCCATTCTTCCATTCTTTTGTTAAACATATCAATGCGCTCCATTGGTAAAGCCTCTTGGAGTCTTTTGATTTCTTCGGTGGTGTTAGACTGTGTCGAATAGGTTTGAAGATATCCCTGTAATTCCTTGGTATTGCGTGGTAAATCATTTTTTAAAGCATCCCAAATATCAAACAAGGTGGCGCGTGAAAAAATTTCACGATATTTTTTTGCATCACTTTCTGGCATGGTTTGTAAGATGGCCTCACGAAGGAGTATTTTTGAATCCAATGTATCTTCCGAAGAGTTGAGAACCGAAATAGCCTCATAGATTGCCAGTAGTTCTTGGGTGTTTTCTGAGCTAAGTTTGGAAGAGTCTATGGAAAGCGATATACCGGAACTGCTCGAATTGACGGTAATAGGTAAATTTTGATGAGTTATTCAAAATAATTTTCTGATATATTCTTGAATTTTGCTTATCCAGTGTTCTTTTTGAGAGAGATTTTGCAATTTTTCTTTGATTTTTTGGAGTCGCTCTTGGGCCAACTCTCAGTCAAATGTGAGATTTTGACTTTGCCATTTTGGATCTAAGTTACTACTTTGTATTGATTTGATGGAGTCATCGGTTGTCACGCTTCTTCCATCAGTGACCGTAGTAAGGTATGACCCCTTTTCATCCTGTATTTCTATCGCATGCGATTCAGTTCTGAGATACCCTTTTTCTACGTTAATTTCAAATATAGTCCCCCGTACGGCAGCAATTTTTTGATTGTTATCGTAACGCTGTTTGAATGATGACTCAGGATCGAGTCATCGGGCCAGATTACTCCAACTTTTTCCTTCTGAAATTGAAAAATCTACCTGAGTTGAGCCATATATACCTTGTTTGATTTCTAGTACAGTGATATTTGTTTTTTCCCCGAGTCTCGTGACCGAACCATCAGTCCAAAAAATAGTCGCCGCAGAATTTGCGAGAGTGCGAATTCTGTCGTCAATTCGAATATTTTTTTTCTGTTGAACTTCCAGAGTGGTGATACTTCCATCGGCACTCTTAATGATAGTTTTTCCTTCAGTGGCGAGTATATATGAATCGATTCTATCCTTAGTTACTACTAAGTTTTTCGTATTTGATACGTCTACAAAGAGAAGAAAGGCAATAATGGTGATTAATGTTACCAGAACCACAGAAACGATGTGCTGTCGGAAAACGAGGATAAATGCGTACATGAAAAGTCGGATAGAATTTTTTCTTCTTTTCGCTATTGTATATCAAACTTAATTGACTACAAGATGCCTTCGCGTTTCCAGTATATTCTTGCCCTATTAATTCTCGTAATTATTTACGAAGTATATCTCGTAGTGTACTACAAATATCAGGACTTTCAGGTAAATATGTATATGGAAAATATCGAAAAAGAAAATTTTCGACTTTATGAAAGAATTGAGTTACATAAGGATTATTTGGCCACCATACAGACTCATGCGTACATAGACCGAATCATGAAATCTTCACAAAATAGAAAAAATCCAGGAGAAGAGGCTATTTTTTTGGTAGATCAAAAGGAGGTATCTCATTATGTGGCCTTAGATACTGCCAAGATCATCGCCGATCGGCCTGTTTCTTCTGTGACCTCAGGAATGAATAATCGACAAAAGTGGGCCTATCATTTGTTCGGCCTTGTCCCATAGAAGTGAGACCCTCAGTAAAATACCTCCGAAATCGGAGGTATTTTACTGAGGGCGGGTCGTTTTCCTAGAAGGGGATATCTTCGATATGTATTTCTTCTTCTATTTTTGCAGCTCGCTTTGTTTTTGGGGCGGAAGCTCCAGATTCATCACTTGCAGACATTGGTGCAGTATCCCCATAGGTATCTTCTCGACTTCCACTCGCAGAAAGAAGAATAATGTTTTCAGCGACTATTTCAGTCTTGTACCGTTTTTGCCCAGAAGGATCATCCCAGCTTCGAGTTTGGAGTCGCCCTTCCACATAGACCTTCTTTCCTTTGGAAGTGTACTGCTCGATAATAGTAGCAAGTCCAGCCCAGGCAGAAATATTGTGAAATTCTACTTGCTCTTGTTTCATTCCTGCTGCATCTTTCCAAACACGATTTGTGGCGATGCTGAAGCTTGCCACCTTTTGTCCGTTTGGAGTTTCCTTTACTTCGGCATTTGCCGTAAGATTTCCGATGAGTTGCACCTTATTGAGTGAATTCATATACGATTGTTTAAAAAATATGCGCTGTGAGTATCATAGGGGAAAACACATGACTCGCAAGGAAAGATTTACGAAAAAACAAGTTTCTTGCATTTTATTTACAAAGGTGGTATGATACTCACATGAACAGCCTCCGATTATCACTTTTTTCAGCGCTCTTTTTTCTTTTTGCTTTCCTACAGGTTGCTTGAGTAGGTAGTATTACTGGCTTTATTACTTATCCACAGCTACCATTTCTCAATCAACTTGGGGAATTTGGCAAATTGATTTTATTTTTTGGTTTTTCTATTTTTTCCTGGGTTGGGATATATTTTTTTCTCAAGAAAACCTATATTGATCCCATTCGAGTCCTCCGTACCGAAATTGCACACTTTCTTGCGGGGGTTCAAAGTCCAAAAAAACTCGATACAAAGTCTCAAAATCCTGACATTTCTTATATCGGTAATTTTTTTCATCGAAGTTTGGAAATTTTGAGAAATTTCAAAGAAGAGTTCCAATCTTGACGGGTACTTCGCTCTGAAGTAGAGCTCGCGTCCGATATTCAGAAGCATGTTTTGAAAAAGTCTCACCCTGAAATTCCGTCCTTCGAAATCATATATGATACCAAAAGTGCTACCGAGGTAGGCGGAGACAGCTATGATATCATCAACCAAGGGGATAATTCTTATATCTATATAGGTGATGTTACCGGTCATGGGGTGGCTTCGGGATTTGTGATGATGATGGTCAATGCTTTGATTTCCGGCTTTTCAAAGATGATTGAAAATTCTGCCGATATTCTTGTGAGAACCAACGAAATCCTCAAGCCACGAGTAAAATCTAACATGCTCATGACGCTCCTCATGGTACGATGGAATGAAAAAGAAAAAAAATTGTACATGACCGGAGCTGGACATGAATATCTATTGATTTACCGACAGCAACAAAATAAAGTTTTTGCAATAAAATCTGGAGGTATAGCACTGGGAATGACTCGTGATATTTCAAAAATTCTTAAAGAAATCGAAATCGCATTTGAGCCAGGGGATTGTCTCGTAATGTACACGGATGGAATCACTGAGTCACGAAATGGAAATAAAGAGTCAGATCTCATGTTTGGAATCGAGCGACTCATCAAGCTCGTGGCAGATGCGCCCGTAAAAACGGCTACTGGGATCTTCAAACACATTACGATTGAGCTCTCTCGATTTATGGGGTATAGTTATCGTCAATTTGACGACATAACTCTCATAGTTATCAGATACAAAGATCAACAAAAGATATTGCCAGAAACACGGGAAATTGCCGAAGATAATGTTACCGAGTGGAATTGGAATGCATAAACATACAAACATGAGAAATGGCAAGCGGTAAATAATTTACTCCACCACTCCTTTCTATTTTGTAAAAGGTAAATGCGGTGAGATATTTGCCTTTTGAAAAGCTACTTGTTAGAATACGGTTATGTCAGATACAACACAAAAATCAGTTCTGCTCGAACTCGTGAGCAAAAATTATACCGGAGATTCCCAGGGGCATGAAAAGTTTCTGAGAGGGGAACTTGCTGTGCCCGAAAGTTCAGCTTCTCTCACCCCCACAGTTGATACAGTGCCAGCATCAGCATCAACTCTGACATCACTTGTTATGGAGACGACCCCTGTTGAAGCTCCCCCCGCCAATGTGGCCGTGAGCGTAGATGATCCCAAAAAGAAAGTTACCAAGCAAGAAGAACGAGAGTTGCGACAAGGTGAAAAAGACTATTACGAAGCTCTTGCCTATATCAAAGATGCCATAGCTCCGGCAATGATGAAAGTAGATGCCAAACAAATTCAGATAGGAGATACGGTGATTCGATCGGTATTTACCTATGCGTATCCTGACTTTCTTGAGGGAAACTGGCTTTCTCCACTCATCAACTGGGATGTAAAATTCGACATGTCGATGTTTATTTATCCAATTGAAGGGGCTTTTGTGATGAAATTTCTTAAGAAACGACTTACGGAGCTGTATTCGGAGCGGTCTATCAATATGGATAAGGGGTTATTGAACGACCCTGCTATCGACGCACAGATTCAAGACGTAGAAGAGTTGCGAGGTTCTTTGACTCGTGGTCAGGAGCGTTATTTTCACTTTTCCATCTATGTCACCATGTACGGCGATGGCGAAGAGGCAATCAAAAAACTCAATAACACTTTTGATAATCTTCTTTCGGGAAGAAACATTCTGACAAAACAAGCATTTTTGAGAACAGAACAGGCTTTTATAGCCACAGGCCCGTTTTGCAAGGATGAAGTGGGGGTATATCGAAATATCTCAACTAAGGGTCTTTCTACAACTTTCCCTTTTACATCAGCCTCTCTTTCTCAAGATGATGGTATTCTGTATGGTGTAAACACTCACAATAATTCACTTATCATATTTGATCGTTTCCGCACGGAAAATGCGAACATGGTTGTATTTGCAAAGTCTGGTTGAGGTAAGTCGTTTGCGGTCAAATTGGAAATTCTTCGTTCGTTGATGATAGGAACAGATATTATCGTTATTGATCCTGAAAACGAGTACAAAGCCTTGGTAGAGACGGTTGGAGGTAGCTACCTCAATATCAACCTTAATTCTAATGAGCGCATTAACCCTTTTGATCTTCCGCGTGCGCTCAAGGATACGGAGGCTAAGCCGGGAGACCTGTTGCGCGGATCAATTATCAATTTGCTTGGCCTCATGAATCTTATGCTTGGTAAATGTAATCCAAGTGAGGAGGCTATTTTGGAAAAAGCTATTACCACGGTATATTCGCTTAAGGGAATTACTTTTTCTGATGATTCCATCGTGGGAAAGGAAGTTCCAGTAATGAAAGATTTATTTTCAGTTCTGGAAACAATGGACGGCGCAAAAAGCCTGACAGAGCGGCTCGAAAAATATGTGTATGGAGTATTTGCCGGAGTTTTTTCTGAACAAACCAATATTTCTATGTCAGATGGACTCATGGTGTTCTCTGTCCGTGATTTGGATGATATTCTTCGGCCAATCGCCATGTACATACTTTTGTGATATGTATGGAATGTTACTCGTTCTAGTCTCAAGAAACGCATCTTGGTGGTAGATGAGGCATGGAATATCATGCAGCATGAAGATTCTGCAAAATTCCTATTTGGCCTCGTCAAACGGGCTCGAAAATATGGACTCGGAGTTACTACGATTACCCAAGATGTGGAAGATTTCATGACTTCAAGCTATGGAAAAGCGATTGTCACGAACTCCTCGATTCAGCTACTTTTGAAACAGTCACCTGCATCTATCGACGTACTTCAGAACCTCTTCAAGCTCACTGAGCAGGAAAAATACATATTACTTAACGCTTCTGTTGGTACTGGTTTATTTTTTGCCTCAAGTGAGCATGTGGGAATTCAAGTCCTTGCGAGTTATTTTGAAGAGCAAGTCATCACTACCAAGCCTGCGTAGCGGATTATACATATCAAAAGACATAATTTTCTTCTGGATGTTGCTCACTCTCTCTATTCTTTTTGTATAGACACCTATGAATTATTGGCTTATGAAGTCCGAGCCGACGGAGTACTCCATTGATAATCTCCAAAGTGACCGAGTTTCGTCTTGGTTTGGAGTGCGAAATTTTCAGGCACGAAACTTTATGAGGGATAGCATGCGCGTGTGAGATGGTGTATTATTTTATCATTCAAGCTGCCCTCACCCATGAGTATATGGTGTAGCCCAGGTGTGCAGTCCACCACATCCGGATCTCACTCAATTTGAGCCAGGCAAATATTTTGACCCAAAATCTCGCCTTGATAAAATCATCTGGCACAGCGTGGACATCGAATTTATTTCAAAATTTGAGCATCCATTCCTACTCGCAGACATTCGACAGCACCCATTGCTTCAGAATATGAAAATTCTCAGTCGATGAAACCGCCTCTCGATTACACCAGTGACCGAAACGGAATTTCAGGTTATACGAGCAGGTAATTTGAATATTTGAGCATAAAAGCCTATAATACTACTATGACCATAATAAAACATCCGCATCAACGAGTGGCCGTCCTCATAGATACAAACAATCTCTATCATTCGGCTCGAAGCATATACGGACAACGTGTGAATTTTGCTGAGCTCTTGGAGCAGGCAACTGCGTGACGCGAGCTTGTTCGAGCTATTGCGTATGTAGTAAAATCAGATTCTCCAGAGGAAGACACATTTTTTGAAGCCTTGCACGATCGTGGAATAGAAACAAAAACCAAAGACCTTCAAGTATTTTATGACGGTACTAAGAAAGGGGATTGGGATGTCGGGATAACGCTCGATGCTATTCGTCTTGCTCCGCGACTCGATGCCATTGTTCTTGCGAGCGGGGATGGTGACTACATACCCTTGGTGGAATACCTAAAGTCTACCTTTTGAGTACAAGTGGAGGTCATTGCTTTTGGAAGAACCACCTCAGCACGCATAAAAGAAGCGGTGGATGAATTTATCGATATTGATATGTACCGAGAAATGTTTCTTATTTGACGCCCCTCTAATCGTGGGAAAAATCTTACCGAGAGAAGGGGGAATAAGCGTTGAGAATCATAAACTTCATTAGCGTAAGCTTTACGCATAAGAGATTGGTAGAGGCGCGCTTAGCGCTTATGCGTACTTTTTTTGAGGCATTTTTTGAGAAATAGCTCTTGTTTTTCAGAGTATCAGCTACATTTTATTTGGAAGCGGAATGGCTAATATTTTGAAGGCTTCTGCCATCGTTGTGACCGTCTGATGAACGAGACTGAGCCGTATAGCCTTGAGATCTGCGTCTCACTCTTCTAGGAGTTTCGGCGTGTGAACATAGAAACTCGAAAATGTCGTCGCAAGTTCATATGCATACATCGCTAAGTGATGAGGTTTGTGGCTTTGGAGCATGCTATCGATGACCTCTTCTTTTTTGGCGAGGAGTAGAATCAGATTTTTATCAAATGGACTCAAATTGCACGAAAAACTGGTTGGTAACGTAACATCTTGGCCTGATTTTCCCAGAATATTTTTGGCTCGAACATAGGCATACTGTATATATGGGCCTGAATGTCATTCAAAATTCAGAGCTTTATCCCAATCGAACACAATGTCTTTTTCACGATCTGACATGAGGTAGGAATATTTGATAGCACCGATAGCAATGGCTCTGATATTGTCTATCTCTAAGATAATTCCTTTTTTGGCGAGGAGCGCGTCCACTCGTGATATTCCTTCATCTATGAGCGACTGAAGGCGAATAATTTTCCCCGAACGAGTTGACATGGCCCCATCCTTTAGCTTGATGAAACCGTTTTTTGCTTGTGTAAATTTTGGAACCGTGATAAGTTTTTTCCCCCAATCTGATTTTTCGATCCACCATCGAGTTACTTCAAAGAGTTGTCGAAAATGAAGCTCCTGTCGTACGTCCACGCAATAAATAATATGCTCTGGATTCCAGCCATTGGTCATACGGTAACGAATACCAGCAAGATCCGATGCAAGATACCCATGTGTTCCATCACGCTTTGCGAGAATACAGGAAGGCAACTTTGTTGCTTCATCAAAAACTATACCTACAGATCCATCTTCGTTTTTGGTCGCAATACCTAGATTTACAAGTTCTGCTACTACATCTGACATGCGTACTTCCAATTTTGGGTAATCTCCAAGTGTTGGCAATCCCAACCCTTCATAAAAGGCCTCTCAGATCATAACATCTGGAAATACCAAAAGTTGCTTGCCCAGCTCCAATGCTTCGGATATGGTTTTTTTGGTAAAATCTAACCATAGACTCACCATTTCAGCATCTCAGAGGGAGAGTTTTTTGAAGGCTTCTCGGTAGGCATCTGCTATGGTAGGATCTGTTTCTTCAGCGGCCGTAAGTTTGACATAGACCTCCAAAAGATGTTCCACCGCATCATGCTCTAGTGCTGGTGCTGATCCAAACATATGGTAACCTACTATAAGCTTGCCGAAGAAACTTCCCCAGTCACCCTGATGCATATCACCAATAGTCGTATATCCACGATGTCGGTAAGCATTGATGATAACCTGTCCAATGGAAGGAGCGCAGAGGTGTCAAATATGAAGGGGTTTGCCTATGTTTGCTCCAAAGTAGTCTATAATTACAGTTTTTGAGGCATTAACTGATGTATCATAAGGAGTACTACACCATAGAAGCAACTCAACGAGGCTTGAATCTGAAAATCTCACATTTACGTATCAGCCCATAGCGTTGGCAGAAATACCCTTGGTATTTTCATTTTGGGAATGGGAAATCTCTATGGCAATTTGGTTTGCTAGCTCAGCTGGATTTACGCCAATGTTTTTTGACAGTCAAAAAACTCAAATGGCAATATCTCCAAGCTCGGGCTTTGGAGGGAGTCCGAAAGTAAGCGCAATAGAATCTCCGGTATCTGGATATAGGTTTTTCACAATATCTAGTAGTCGTGCATAAAGAATGTGCATAGGTTGTGAATAATCTATTGAATTTTTTCGTATGTAATATACTGTTTTTGGCTTACAGTTCAAGTTATTTTCGTATTAAAATTTTGTTCAATATTGCTATTTTCTTCGATTTTTTTTCAATTTTACGGGTCGAATGATTTTTTATATTAAAAATAAGTATTTCTTTACAGCACTGGTTTATTGATAGGTAAATTTTATTTAAAAGTATTATTATAACATAGTCAATATCTTAATTGTGGTAGCCTTTTTCAGAATACGATATTATACATTTGTACCCAACGAAGTAGAACATCTATCTTCATCGGGACTGCTCATTAAAAAATCTTACTCTGCAAGAATGGCGACGAGAGTTGTTCTCTACTAGCCTCCAACAAAAATAAAAATCAACACCGACTGCGATATATATCAAAGTCTCTTTTCTATACAAATAGAAAGCGATGTTACCGAAAGTCTGATAGGACTTTGGCAACCCGTTTCCAAACTCAGATTTTGGGTAACATCGCTTTCAAAAAATAAAAATACAAATCGCAAAGGCGAAGATGGCGATCTATAAATTCCTGCCCAAGCAAAGTAAGTCTGTGTTTACACAGTCGCTCTCACAAAGCACTCCTACTTGTGCTTCTCCGTTACTTACGAGCCTTTAGCGCTCATCTTGGATGAAGTCAAGAGTCTTCCGAAACTCGGATACCGTCTACCAAGACAGCCAGTTTCACTTCAAGTCCCCGCCCAGCGGGGACTTTTTTTGTGCCCTGTCGGGAGTGATAAAAAATACGGTATCAATAGTGGAGATACCGTAAGTGAGACGAGAGCCTTTGTCTAAAGCTTTCTTTTTCTCGCCTCAAGAACAAGGCGTTTGGTTTTTTGCGTCTCGCTAATAATTCTTCAGTATACTTCGACAAATTCAATACCCTGCTGTTTGCTTAAGTCTATAGCCTTTTTGAAATCTTTACTTGAGCTGGAATGTCATTGCATGGAAAAACTCAGTGAATAGGTTTCTTTTAATGATTCAAGTTCACTTATGAGCTGCACATAATAGCTCGGCCCCACCTGCTTTGATCTATTGAGAAAGTACTCAACAATCTCTCGACATTTTCGTTCCATTTTTTCTTTTCCCTCTTTGTAAGTGGCGGACTGTTTTTTTTCAAGGAGTACATATGCATCAATATTGCGTATGTTTGAAAGCGTATCGGCTAATTTTTTTAGGAAGGTGATATCATCGAGTTCCCAGAGTATTTTTGAAAGATATGCCTTGTTTCGCATTGCCTTCGCATGCATTTGTAGTTCGGGCTTTGCGGAAAACAACTCTCGCATTTTCTCACTTTCACTATTTCACGACATATTGATCCAAATTTCATCATTCCCTTTTTCTAAATGCCTTTTATCCAATGCTGGCTTGGTCAAATCTCTCTCAACAGTTTGTATCACTTTATTCCCTCCATATTTTACGAGATGTTGACGCACTCTTTCTGGTGTCTGCCATCGTATTTGAGAACTTCTGTTTGCTTTGTGAAATGAAGGGTCTTCTATAGCATCATGCGCAGCTATTTCTTTAATGCCTTGCAGGGTGGGTTTGGGATCATTTTCCAAATAAATATACACGGCTTCCATCCAATGACTAAATGCGGAGTAACCACTGCGACGTTTCGGAATAAGTCCCGATGTATTTGAGAGGCTTCTCAGAAATAACACAAATTTGAGAAGATCTTTTTTGAGATTGTAGCATTCACGATCTGATTTTCCGGCAAAAAGCTTGTCTCGGTAGACGACAAATACCAGACTTTCAAAGTCTCGTATTGCGTCAGTCGTATCGAGATATCGAGGGTTATGGATGCGGTTACGGATTTCTTCAAGTAACTGAGACCACTTTGGATCATTTCAACCAGAGATAAGCTTTTCAAATCCTCCTCGAACGCCTCTCGCCACATTCTTAGCCATTCAAAGCGCACCAACTACCAGTTTTCGTGGTGAGTATGGTGGAGTTCGCTTGGAATTAGACCGAGACAATATATGTTCCATATAAGTAATATTATATACAATTTTTCATATTTATCTAGAGCTTTTTGTTGGTTTGATTTGTAAGCTTTGAAGTGAAGATATTAACGTTACTTTTCACTGACCATACCATATTTAACCACAATTACAACCGAGTGCAAGTTAATTTTTGTATGTTACATGTTACCATTGCAGCAATGAGGTGTACATCATTCACTTTTAGGAATGAAATAAAAAAAGGGATAGGATAGAGGAACTTTAATTCTTTTATCTATATTATCCCATGTGACCAAGATACCTCTGTTTTTCTATGATTCACATGAGCATACAACTTTTGCAAGAAATCATTGCTGGAAGTCGAACTATTGGAGGGTAGTAGATGTGCTTTCGGAATGTATGATGGTATTTGGGAATCGGCATTCGTATTTTACCCTGTTGCTCCTCAGGAATGCGTCAATCGCTCTGTAAGAACTTTGCAAATCAATGATATATAACTATACTTGACCGGTATGCAAATTAAGGTTTTTTGATGTAAAACGAATACATATTTTGCTCAGAAGTGGGTGAATGAAACGGAAATCGGGCAATGTGAAGGTGTACTTATTGCTTCTTGTGTGGTGACCGATCAGGCAAAAAACCGATGGTTAAAATTTGCGCTCAGGAATCTAAAAAAATTATGAGGTAATGAGAAATTGTATATCACGGGTTGTGGGGCTTTTCGGGAGGGTGCTCTGGATCCTCGTTTTTATGAGCAATATCAAGAACTTGCTCCATACAAACATCAGATAGAACTTTTGCCAGAAGAGCCACCCGTCAATCGTTTGCTCCCCAAAGATCTTGGCGCAAAATTGGCCAAAATTCGAATGCGCATTTCTGGAGCGGCAACCACCCGAAAAACTGTAGTGATTCAGACTTGATGCGATAATTTTTGTACTTTTTGTCTTACGGTGCAGGCGCGATGAAGACATTCGTATCGGTCTAAAGAAGATATCATTCAAGAAATTGAAAATTACGTTAACCAAGGCGGTAGGGAAGTAGTGCTCACAGGGATAAATTTATGAGCCTGGGGTGCAGAATCGTCCAATGATTTTACTTCGGGAAGGTTGCCAGAACTCATCGATGAGATTTTGCAAAAAACTCATATAGAACGGTTGCGGATTTCTAGTTTATGAGTTGAATTCGTTTCGCCCGAATTGCTCGAGCGATTCAAAAATTCCCGAGTGCATGCGTATGCTCATTTGTCAGTACAGTCTTGATCTGATGTGATTTTATCAGCTATGGGCCGTCACTATAATCGGGCCACTATTCTATCCACACTTCAGAAGCTTCAGCATTTGGAGCGAGCTGATGGTGTAAAAATCCAAATAGGAGCGGATTTGATCGTGGGATTCCCAGGTGAGACCGAGGAAGATTTTTTAGATACACTTAGCTTGGTGGAGTCGGGTGCGGTATCTCAGCTTCACGCTTTCCCCTTTTCAGCCCATGTGGAAAAGTATAATGTGCCTGCCGGTAAATTCCCCAATCAGATTGAAGAATCAGTAAAATACGCACGGCTTCATAGATTGCTCGAAGAGGGAAAGCGTTCAAAACTGAATTTTGAACAAAAAAATCATAAAAATACATTCCGTCTTCTCTTGGAATGAAGAACAAATGGTGTAGAGTTCTCAGGATGGAGTGAAAATTACATCGCACTGAATCAGGATAATTTTGTTCCCGATGAAGGTCAGCAAATACAGCCGGGGAGCATAGTCACAGGAACATACCGATTCATTCAATAAATTATGGATATAAAAAAAATTTCAGAAACCATTCGAGAGGGAGTAGCCAAAGATGTTGCGATACTTCGCGCACAATGAATTGAGCCAAAGCTTTCAGTAATTCTCGTGGGAGGGGATGAGGCTTCTCTTATGTATGCGCACACCAAGAAGCGAGTTGCCGAGCAGCTCGGTATTATTGTGGAAATCGAAAGCCTACCTGCAGACATAACTCAATCCGAGCTAGAGCGGAAAATCTCAGAAAAATCACATGATGAAAAAATCCATGGCGTGCTTTTGGAAAGTCCTTTTCCTCCGGGATTGGATTATGCGAAAGCATTGGCAAGAGTTGACTCGCTCAAAGATATTGATGGATTGCATGTGGAAAATATGGGTAAGCTCCAATCAGGGAATTTGGAATCTGCTATCTTACCAGCTACCCCGTTGGCCTGTATTTGTCTCATGGAGGCGTGGAGTGGAAGCGTGGCAGGTAAGCACGTAGTGCTCGTGGGAAGTGGGAGAACTGTGGGTAAGCCTTTGGCCATGCTTCTCATACATTACGGCGCAACGGTGGTGGCTTGTAATTCTCGTACAAAAAATATTGCTGAAATTTGTAAAACCGCCGATATCATTGTCAGTGCTGTCGGGAAACCAAGACTCATTACCCCAGAAATGGTCGGGCCTAAGAGTATGATTATTGATGTGGGCACTTCACTTGATGAACACGGAAAGATGGTGGGTGATGTGGACTATGAAAAAGTGGCTCATATTGCCAAATTTGTCACTCCAGTACCTGGGGGGGTGGGCATGATCACTACAGGCATAGTGTTTCAGAATTTGATCCGCGCTATTCGATTGCAAGAGAAAAGAAACCATTTTGACCTGTCGCTCAACGATTTTTTTGTACTAGCTTCAGGCCCAACCATGCCCGGTGGCTGAGGCATAGCAGTAGTAGTAGGTATTCTCGGTGCTACCATGGCGTCCATGGTATTTTCACTGACTCGAAATTTGAAGCACGTCGAGTGATATCAAAAACTTCCGGAGCTCATTGAATTACTCAAGAATCTCTACAAAGAAGATATTGAAGTTTTCAATAGGTATCTTTGAGCTTTGAGGCTTCCAAAGGAGACCTTGGCACAGCAAGAGCTTCGGAGTGCACTTTTGCAAAAATCTTTGGAAGAAGCATGTGAAGTGCCATTGCGATTTGGTGAAATTGCTCTGAATATACTTGAAATATCGCATGAATGTGCTCTTGTTGGAAATAAAAATGTAATTTCAGATGCTTTTGTCGCAATAACGCTGGTGCAATCTGCAGTGGTATCAGCGTTTGAGGCTATTGATATCAACCTGAAATCTTTGAAAGATTTGGAAAAATCCAAAGAAATTTCTCAAAGGAAGCACTCTATACTTGAAAAAGTTTCTATTTTGTCAAAGTTGGATATGTACCGATAGAGGAAAAGGTAATACGTCAAAACATTTTGTGCATAATCTTGCATATGCGGATATCTCGTTACGAGATCGATCTGAGTTTTTCGATCGTTTAGGAATTTCTCTATTTGAATAGTTCTAATGAGTCGTTGAAACTGGAAGTACTCCAAGTGTCGTTGTAGCAGGTAGAATTAATCATC
>JBEICN010000004.1:0-43670 GCA_040383945.1 Candidatus Peribacteria bacterium
AATGGTTCGAGCTTCACGGAGTTCGCGTAAAATGTGAAAAGGATCTCAGGATATTTCCAGTATCAGATAATTCGTCAGAGGTGATTGGGGCTTTTGAAAAAGTATTTTTACATCATAAAAATCAAATCACGGTTCACACATCAACCACAGTAAAAGCACTGGAACAAACGAGCAATACCTATCCCATTCGATACGATACGGGCAAAGTTGATGCTGATATAGTCGTGATTACTACAGGTGGAAATGCCTACGCGCATACAGGATCTAGTGGTGACGGGTATAGTTTTTCAAAAAAATTAGGGCATTCCATTACAGATCTCTGACCTTCCCTATCGAGTTTCGAACTTGCCGAAGCCTTTCCAAAAACCCTTTCAGGTATATCACTTGCAAAGGCTCAACTTCGGTGGAGCTCAGAAATTCTCACCGAAGGGCCGATACTATTTACACATTTCGGAATATCGGGTCCAGGCCCATTTGCGTTTTCCTCGTTAATCGCATTCGAAAAGATTGACAAGGGAAATCCTCTTCAAATATCACTAGCACCTATGGCATGATGGTGAGTGCAAGAGTGGGACAGACATATCGAGCGAGAGGCAAAAACTCACAGCAATCGAGAAGTCAGAAATATTCTTGATATACTACCTCGTCGGCTCGTTGATGCCATGGGTACGAGCGGAATAGTTCCAGCAAAAATTTTGAATCTAAAGGGAGCTACACTTTCCAAAGAAGATCGTAGAAATCTATCAAAAGTTCTCGGCGATGGAATTCCTCTCACGATCATAGCTCGAAGAGCTGGTGATGAATTTGTGACAGCAGGCGGAGTTGATTATGCCGAGGTAGATGCGGAATCGCTTGAATCCAAAATTAAAACGGGTCTATTTTTTGCTGGAGAAGTTCTCAATATCGACGGGGTTACCTGATGATTCAATCTTCAAGCGGCTTGGAGTACGGGTAACTTGGCATGAAGGAGTATCGTAGATCGCTTGAGATTTTTGAAATAATCAACCTTTCATGTCTGGTGCATGGGAAATTTCCAGCGATGCACAAAATGTATTCTACCAGCTACGAGATTTTGTAAAAACTTGCTTGTCCTCAAGGGGACTTCATATATACTCAAACTATGCGACATCCCCTTATTCTCATGGCAGCCGGAGTTTCTTCTCGAATGAAGAAAGCTCTTGAAGAAGACTCCTCAGTACATATTGAGCCAAAACTTATCGAAGAAGCAAATACATTGCCCAAATGTATGCTTTCTGTTGGTCCAAATGGAACTCGGTTTATTGATTATATTCTGTTGAATGCGGCGCGATGAGGTTTTGGCGAAATTATTCTGCTACTCAATCCCAAAGATGCTGTCACTCGGCCTCATGTAGAAAACTTTGTTCGTGCCATGTGACTCGCGCTGAGGGTTCATTTTGCGATTCAGTTTATACCAGAAGGTCGAGATAAGCCATGGGGCACTGGAGATGCGGTGTTTCAGGCCCTCGAACAATTCCCTTTGGAAAACGGAGATGTATATTCTCTGTCCAACTCCGACAATCTTTGTAGCCAAAAAGTTTTTGAGCGAGCTTTTTCTGCCAAGGAGAATACCATGTTTTCTTATGATACATGAAGCCTGGGAATTCATCCGAATGATCGATCAAAATACGGACTCGTTATGACAGATATCTCGTCAAAGCGCGTATCGGCCTTGGTGGAAAAACCAACCATTGAAGAAATCGCAAAGTTGGAAAAGCAACATGTTCTCAGCGTAAATATGAATCTCCTGACACTTTCTTACGCAGATACCTATGACAAACTCGCGAACCTTCTCCCCCACCCGGTGAGAAATGAAAAAGAGGTTACGGAGGTATTCCGCGAGCTTGCTGCAGGAGGAAATTTGAAGTCAGAAATTGTGTTTGAGTCCATACCAGACCTTACCAGCAAGGCTGATATTCCCAAGGTGCAAAAGTATCTTGCGGAGGCTTATCCAGAGCTACAAAAACGCTATCAAAAATAATATGAAACATGTAATAACCATAGACGGAGAGTATATCGAGCTCTTTCGAGCACTCAAATTCGCAAGACTCGTAGAGACCGGATGACAAGCCAAGGATGCTATTCGAGATGGTCAGGTACGAGTTTGAGATACAGTGGTTCAGGAATTACGAAAAAAAGTCCGACCGTGAGATCATGTTTTCTATGGATCTGATGAAATAGAGATCATTACAAAATAGAACAAATTCAAAACTATTCCTGCATAGTGGAAAATCATTCAAGTTCGTGAGAGGTAGGCGGATTCGGTATTTTTTTGAGAAAAATTTGCACGCTTGTGTAAGAGAAACCCTTTCGAAGTAGGGTATCTTGTATCTTTTTGATATCCTTTGAGGCTCGAGAGACTCATGCTCATGAGAGAAATTTCGAGTAGGGGCCTGTCTCTAGAAGCTCCGATTCATCAAAATCCTTACATCTCGCTTGAATATGCTCTGCAAACTGAGGATACTTCTGCGTAAGATCATGTTGAATAGCTCGGGGTCAATTACCTTTTTCTATCAAATTGAAAATGCGCTTTTCGATACTTTTTTCAAAATTATCATACATATCAAACTCTCCAAATTCTCACAGCGCTGACTCAATATCTGAAGTCTGAAACTTTTTTTTACGAAGAGAATTTCTTACATATGTCAAGGGTTTTGACTTTGCCAAGTAGGACTCGATGTAACTGCGTATTTCAGTGATATCGTTATGATAGGGCAAAATTTGATCAAGCACACTTTCTATGTCTCATGCATTTGAAGTTTTTCACCGCAATTTTTCTTGTATTCTTGTACGAGATACTCGGTATTTACCACTGTACCATAGAGCATACGAAAAGAGTCGCTCCTTTGTATAGTCAGTATTTTTTGAAGAATTTCACATACAAAGAGTATATGAAATTTTTAGCAGCAACAATATATATTCGCCCTTCCAGAACGCAGTAGGTTTTTTGACACAAAAGAACCTGAAGAATACCGAGATACACAGATTGCGTTTGGGTGGTAGCTTGACGTGCAATTTAGCACAATTCTCGTGCTCCAAAAGCCGAGTTGTTCTAGTCAAGATACATTATCTCGCCCGCTGATACAGTTCCTGAAGAATAGATAGCTCGCCTTGGAGATATTGCAGTATTCGAGTATCGCGCTGTGAAGTTGACGTACGAATTTTTTTGTCTATTTCGAGCTGTAGTGCTATGAGTCGGGCCTGTAATTTTGGTCGGTTTGTCTCGAGGCGCTCCTTAAGTTTGCTGATGCGGGCATCAATCTTTGTGTAGATAGCGGAGGGGAGACGACGTTCTTGTGTCCAATCGTAGCTATCAAACTCTACTCAGGAATATTTATACAATCCTTCGAGTGTTTGATCTATATCAAAATCATCTTTCATTTCCGAGGTTTCCTGAGATGTGGGTGTAGCTCAACGCAAAGTTTCGGGCTTTGGAGAGACTGGTTTTGGTATAATGGAAGTTTTGGATGGCTTCACGGTAATACTCAATTTTACTGGCTCAAGCTTTGGAGCAGTTGGTTTTGGTGTTTGAGGTTTTGCTGTCGCTTGTGGCTTTGGCGCAGTTGATTTTGGAGAAGTTGAAATCTTGTTCGTACTCATAGGTGTGCTCAACTTTGGTGCTGGAGGTTTTACTGGGGTTTCATCTAGTGCTTGTGATTTTGGAGAAGCTGGCTTTGGTGCTTGAGCTTTTGAAGACATCTTTTCAGGGGTACTTATTCTTGACATATTTTTAGGCATCATCACTATGTCTTTCTTTTCTTCCGCACGACTGGTAGACTTCACCTCTGGCTTCAAGTTCTTTCTGTCAGGAAGAGTGGTGTTGAGAGCATCTTTTGAAGGGGCTGTATTTGATAAAGATGGTGCAAGTGGTAGAGCGATTTTTGTAATAGCAGATCAAGTTGCTACCATGTTTGAGTTAGGCGAACATCGACCATCGTATTGATTTGGACTGAGGTCTCAGTTCGGACAGACATCCTTGGAGAAAACACTTGAAATAGGAGTAACTCCAGTTCCAACCGTTGAAGTTCAGGCATTACTATTTCAGATGCTTATGATTCCTCCCCCACCACCACCACCACCACCGCCTCCTCCACCACCGCCTCCACTATTTGCGATAGTCGTTACGCTCACTTGACAAGTTGAGCTCGTGCTATCTTCACCTATTACACTCAGCGTATACAGTGTGCTCGTGCTGTTTGGAGGAACGATACTTTGTGTGCCTTGGACGGGCTGATCTCCCATTCCAGCGAGCGAAGCCTGCAGTGCATTCTGTGAAGTCCAGGTAAGTGTGACGGAGCTTCCGTTTGTCACTTGACTTGTCGAAGCTGAGATACTGCAAGACGGAGGAATTGCTGGAGCAGCAACTACGAGAGCAAAATATGAGAATCTTTGTGTACGAAATGCCACTTTTCCCTCTGCTCACGAGGAGAGTTTGGATCCGGATCCAACCAGTGACCAATTCAGGCCATCTTCTGAGGTGATAACACGATATTGCTGGTTGGCAGTAGCTGGCACGGAAACAGTAATGGGTCGATTCAATTCCATACCGACACCGAGTGTATCAGCTCCAATTTTCACCATTTTTTCTATATTCATCGTCGATACAGACGTGCCATCATTGGTCATCTTTGCACCATCAGAAACAAATGTTCCGTGATCAACTATATCACCAAGTACAAAGCCCCCATTCCAAGTAGTCGCCCCTGATGATGCTTGAACTTTTTGAACAGCGGTAAGCCCGGTGCCAGTAAGTAGCTCTACCCCAAATCCAGATCGAAGCGTTACCCCGTCAGATCAAGTACCAGTAGTGTTGGCAAGTACAATACCACTTCCAGAAAGGGTTGTACCAGTAGCAGAGGCGGTGGTGTTATCATATCTTCTAAAAAGGAGATTTCCCGTACCGGTGACGACGCTTGGAGATCCAGCAGGAACCACATCTGGAACCTGTGTGAGAAGTGATACATCAGTCTGTGCATACTGATTACTCAAAACCTTATACTGAAACTTGTAATTTCTCTTCTCGCCGATTCCGTCTCGTACAAAATCAAAACTATTGTTGGGCTTTCTAGCGCTCCCATCGATTTCTCAACGACTGATCGGCGTAAGTGCAGAATTTACATCATTTTGATTACTCTGTCGGGAGGCGAGAACATACCCAGCCTTGTCAGCGTCATAATTCCTTCATTCCAGTTTCATCTTGATAGAAAGTCGCAGGCTCGTGTCATTATTTGCGCGGTACTCATATCTTGAAAGGGCAATTTTTACTGGCGTAGTGTCGATATCTCGCTCAAGATCGTTGGTTGGGCCAAAATAGGATGTTTCCGATACCCCGTACAATGCGTTATAAATTTTACCATAAACAGATCGGTAATCTATCCCAACACCAAGCCAATTATTTTTTGCTTGAGTAAGTGGCATGTTGCCATAAATTTTTTTATCAAGTTTACCTAGGAGTGTTTGATTATTGGTAATGACGAAGACTCCCCCTCCTTCTCCGTGGTCAGTGCCAAGGTCACCGTTGACTCGTGTGGTTCTTCCAAACTCAGAAAAGACAACAATGGTAATATTTTGTGTTCCCTTAACTTCGTTAAAAAATCCTGTGAGATTGGACATCACTCTTCCAATATTGTAATTCAAATCCTTGGGCACATTCATTGGATCAAAATTTGACTGTGGAGCTAGCTGATTGGAGTGCGTGTCATATCATCCATCTGCCTTCATATAAAATGATTTTCCGACATTATTCGAAAGCAGTGTCTTGAGAAATTTTAAGTTGTTCACATTTCCAAATCCTGCACCATCTGGGCCACCAGAAGCTTTGGAGGCTTGGGCGATTTCATCGACGCGTATCGCCGACTTGAACAAGCTCGCAGTTCTATCGGGATAAGCTCGATTTTGCATGATACTCCTGAGCGTATTGAGGTGAGCATTTTTATCAGCGGTCGCCAGATAGTTATTTGAAAATATCGCTCCGCTTGGTCCTATGTTGATATATCTTCATCATCGAAAAACATTTGGCCGACGCCCGGACAAAGATATGGTATTTTCTGAATTTGGCTCAAAGCGTATAAGTTGACCAAAAACACCATCTGCATCATCGAGTGTCGTTGAGCCATAGGAAGCTATTTGTTTTTGCGCCTGGTCATGATCGCGAGAGTGTCGTGGCGTTCCCACTCGGTTGAAGATTCTGAGATTATTACTATCATAGAGAGATTTGAGTGATGGGGTTGTACCTCAACTTCCATAGGCAAGCGCGCTATTCATATAATATTCTCCAAGATCCGTCATTCTCGAAGGATCAATTCCTATAGTACCCCCGGTAGTGGTTCGCAAACTTACATAATCCTGATATTGATCTTTTTGGACTACACCATGCAACCAGTCATATCCCCCACCCAACTCCACAAAAAGTAATTTTCCATTTGGATTTTGCAATACCGACTGCGACAAACTTTCCGTAAGGGTACTACGATCAAATCCCGTTTGAAGTACAAACTCAGGCTGTGCCAAAAGCATAGATATCACTGGGCGAATTTTGGTAGTTTGAAATGATAGAGTGCTCGGGCGAAACACTCCGGGAGATCCATCACTCGCTGTGGAAAGAAAATTCGATAGAGCGCTGCGTACGTCTCAGGGGAGTACTCTGCCTCATAACAACCGTAATTCTAGCATGCTCAGAAGCTCATTCGTGGTGATTTCACGGAGCAAAACCGATCCAGATCCAAAATCGACAGAACCGCTGCTCACTTGCAACCCACCAGTCCCCTGTTGCAACCAACCGTCAGAGATAGCGAGCGTGAGTCCAACTGGGTCAAACACCCCGCTTCGGATAGAGAGAGTCCCAGAGGCAGTGGCTAAGCTGAAGGTAGGGAGCGAAACACTGCCAGTACTCAGAGAAAGCGTGATGCCGGTTTGACTTCCAGGTATGTCGAGCCTCAAACTAGAAGAAGCTACGGTAAGTGATCCCGAGAAGGTATTTCCTGTGCCAGAAGATATCTGAATTGAAGTATCAACTGGACGATTCGTAGCCTCAAGGAGTTCCGACATAAGGTACGACCCCGTAGAGGTATCAAAAGCGATACGACTTGTGTAGGAAATCCATTGATTCTGAATATACGTTGAATAGAATTTTGCATTATCATCAAAACCTTCTCTCCCAAAAACGGAGCCAGGAAAAAAAGGAGTCCAATTGAAGCGGGTCAAGAGACTACTATCTCTCAGCATAGAGTCAATCGTTGTAGGAGAATTTCTATGAAAAAGCTGTATAGTTCAGATAGTGAGTTCCAGTGGATTTTTATATGAGATAGCGTTCATGGAGTCATCCGAGTACATCATATCACTCGCGAGAAACCATTTTACACTCGGAAGAATTTCAAAATTATTCGATATAATTTGTTGAGCAAAGACATTCAATTCTGCTCGATCGGGGTTTCCACGAGCATAAAAACGATAGATTCTATCCGCGAGAAAGAGTGCAATCGCAAACTCCCGCATTCCAAAAATATAATCTATGGTATTATCCCCGAGTCAGTTGTTACCATTGATAGGATTTTGCATGGCGCCAAGATCCAAGGTGCCAGAAGCGCTGACAAATGGAAAAGTGATTCATGGCTTGAGGGAACCACTGAGAAAAACGACCCCCGTAGAAGTGTTGTGCTTACTTTGATCATAGCTTACTTGGTGCGACAGAGAATCTGATACGAACCCCGTCAAAATTTTTGCCACCGCAGCAACATCAGACTCCTCGTAATTTCTGATATCACCATTTTCTTTTGACTCTCCTGCTTTGTACTCCCCCATCATAAAGAGCTGGATGAGTTCCCGTCAATAGTTTTCGTTGGGGCTGTTTTTATTCTGCTGATCCAGTAAGTCAAGGAATTTTCACATGGCATAGTCTCCCTTACCTCCATTGTTGTAGAGATTTTGCTTGATCATAGTGCGGTAATTCCCAAGGGTGTTGGAATACAGAAGATCGTGCTGATCGATAATATCTTTGTAAGAAATTTTGTCAGATTGGTTTACCGGAAAAATATCCTCAAAAAGTGAAAAAAGTTTTGCCTTTGACTCATACGGATCACGAGCGTATCGATATTGATACAATCGGTTCATGCTCGCTCCATCTCACCAATTAAATCCTGATGCAGTAAGCTGCGCAATTTCTGCATGAAATTGGGTTCTATCAGGACCAATAGCATCAGGAAACACCAAATTTGCAGCAGCAACAGATGAGCCTGCTTGATACAATGCGGATATATTTTCAGGCGTTGCCGCAAAATACACTTTTCTTGCGAGGTGCTCTGCTTTTTCCATAGTCCAAGGGCTTGAAGCGCCATTGGTCGCCACAGCAAAAGTCGTTCCAGGCATCACAGAGGTGATGAGCAGAGAAAGCAAAAGCATCTGTGCAATAATTTTTTTTGGCATATGAATAAGTGATGTTACGATTATAAAATATATACACTTTTCGTCAATAACAAGTACTTACAATCTAACACCAAATGCAACTTTTACACTATCTGTGTAAAATAGCAGAAATTACTCATAACTTGGTGGATATGATTACAGGAAAACATCAAATACATGAATGAGAACTTCATGAAATACGACTACATCAAATGTGAGATATAATGTTGATAGACATGCGTCAAGGCTATGATCTCAATCGGAGTTCGTAGCTTATAAGAATACTCGGTACACCAAAAAACTTGCAAGAACGAGTAAGAGCAGACTCGAAAAAATCGGCAAAATATACACTACCCCCTTTCCCCAACCAAGTACTCTTTCTCGCAGGTGATATATCAAAGTAGCGACAACTGCAAGTGCGGAAAATACCCCCAATCCAAATGCGAGAACAAAAGGAACAGCAAGATCGAGTCTTCCAATAGCAAATAATACCAGTAAGATACTCCAAGCAAAAGTACAAGGGGCCAAACCTGCGAAGAAAGCCATCCAAAGACCTCAAGAAGTTGATGCATTTGTAATCTGACTCGGCCCTCTCCAGTAGTGCCAAAGTGATTTTATCAAAAAAACAAGCGCAACAACTAATAGTAGGATGGATGAATATTGCTGTATCTGAGAAAAATACGCACTCGTGTCAAAGTTATAGAACACGAATTTCGCAAGTAGCGTAATGATGACGATATCTGCCAAATGAATAGTCGTAAAAATAGCAGCATATCCCACACTCTTGATATAACTTACTCCATGAGAGAGAATATATCCTGCCATAAACCCCTTGGAATGTCCGGGTCCAATAGCATGGAGTCAACCGAGCAAAAATAAGAAAAACAGTGTAGGAAACAATACCATAAAATCATCCTCGCTACGAATTTTCTCGATGTACCGTAAAACAGATTGAAACAAGTGGAATGATTGGGAGTTGATAGTTCACTCAAAACTTGAATTTTCGCGAGTAACATCGGTATTGGTGTTGTTTAAAGCGTGAGACTGATAGTTTTGATTGGAAGATTTTGCTACTGCATGCTGGGCAATTCCAGTCGGTAGTACAAATTGTGTATCAGGATACTGACTTCTCTCGGTTTGACCTGGCGAAAGCTCCTTTGAAATCGGATTCCATCATAACATCACTTCTTCGTAGTCGGTATAAAAATCAGCATCGGTATCGACTTTTTGTATATCCGTCTGATACAGTGCCTCCTCCTCATCAGAAATTCAATCCCCATCAGTATCTATGGGCTTTTGGATTATATCACTCGCAAAACGAGCATTTGGAATTTTTGAAGTTAATACTTTGTATGCGAGGGTATTTCAGGTAGTGCCCTCATAGAGCAAAACGCGGTTGGTTTGAAGCGGCTGTTCGATGAATATCTTGATCGAATATGCAAATGAGTTGAGGTCATTTTGGCAAATAATAGAGTACGCTACTGGAAATCACTTGGTAAATATTTCATCAACTCCGAGCTCTCTTGTAGAAAAATTTTGAAGCTCACAAGTGGCTCACCGTGTGTCGTTCACAGATATCTTTTGCTTGAGGTAGTCATACAGTCGTGAACTATATCCATAGTAATCTGCGTAGGTGAGATTTCTCATATTCACGCCAGATTTGCCAAGAATAAGCTCTACCTGACTCGGGTGAAAGTAGGTAATAGCCTCGATGCGAGTATCATAGACGGTATAAGTAGAACTCGAGATATCCAGTGGGTGAGCCATCGCTTTTCCTGAAAGAAAGCACATACACAACCAACACCACAAAAAAAATTTAAATACTCGCGGTATTTGTTCAAAAAAGGCAAGAAGGTAAAGATGTTTTTTAGTGGAATCTTTCAAAAAATACATAAAGTATGTGTCATGATGTTGCTCGTTGCATCCATTCTCTCGGTTAGTATACTATTGGTTATCATCCTGTATAGTCTTTTTTGATATCATCCCAAAAAATTATCAAAGTCTCAGAAAGCCTACTATCGTGGCATGCTAACCAGTGCGCTCAGTAGAGATCATCACTCAGCCTTAGTGCGTTGTGACACCGTACTCGAGCACATCATGCAAGACCTGGGAAATCAAGGGACCATGTCAGAAATGCTCCAAAAGAGAAAGAATTACAAACATGTTGAGCACTTTTGGAGATACCACAAGTTGAGGAATAAGGTGGTTCATGAAATGCATCCTCCCAAGATTACTCTCGAGGATGTTGAGGATTTTAAGAAGAAGATTGAGGAGCAATTTTTGAACTAGCAATAAGTTTTTTCTGATAAAAATTGCAAAGTTCTTGTAGTCGACAAGTGGAGCATTTTGGATTTCTCGCAAGACAGTGATATCTTCCAAAGAGTACAAATGGGTGGTGCATGCTTTTTCTTTGATCGAGCGTTAACCTTCGCTCTATCGCTTCATCAGTTCCTTTAGGGCTGGTCGTTCTGACAATTCATATTCGATTGGATACACGGTGTATATGAGTATCAACACCTACATATGGTTGATCGTACAATACAGACAAAACCACTTTTGCAGTTTTTATACCAACACCGGGCAGAGTTTGAATAGCTCGAAGATCATTTGGAATCTCCCCATCAAACATATCGGCAAGAATACGACCAGCATTCCATATATATTTGGCCTTACTTCGAAAGTAATTGATGCTCCGAATACTATCGGTGACTTCCTCAAGTGAAATATGCTTCATATCGCTTGGCACTTTCACTTTTGCAAAAAGTTTTGGGGTGGCTCGATTTACTCATACATCAGTTGCCTGCGCAGATAAAATTACAGCACAAAGCAGTTGAAACGGGGTGTCATAATCGAGCTCAATTTTCTTTCAGCCATACAGCTCGGTGACTACTGATATAATTTGAGAATTCTCTTGAGAGTTTTTGAGTTTCATATTTTTACAAATCAAATTTGGGAACCAGAGAGTTAGTAGGTATAGTATATCGAGATGTTTGTTTTTTGACTATGATTTTTGATACACATTCCCATTGCTATTTTGAAAAGCTCGCTTGACGAATAGACGAAGTTCAAAGAAATGCTCTACTTGCGGGTGTGACACACACGGTTCAGATCGGTTGTGATGTTGCAAGTTCCATATCTGCTATCGAGTTGGCAAGAAGGTTTGACCATTGGTACGCTACCGTTGGATACCATCCAGTCGATGCACAAAATCCAAAACTTTCCAAAAATCGTGCCGGCGGTAAAGAGATAGGAGCCCCACCGGAACTTCCGACATACGAACCGATTGAAGTTGATGAAGATTCCCACCAAAAAAATACTGAAATAGCGTTGAGAAAACTGGTTGAAGCACATCGAGATATTGTCGTCGCGATCGGTGAAACTGGACTAGATAACCATTATCTCAGTCAAGAAGCATCCGCGCGGATACGAGAGGTCGAGGCGCAGTACTACTGGTTTGAACGACTCGCGATTATGGCACAGGACTATCAGCTCCCCCTCATCATACATTCGCGAGATGCTCGGAGAGAGACGGTAGATGCTATCAAAAAATATAAGGTCAAAAATGCGGTAATACATTGTTTTAGCGAAGATTATGGCTTTGCTCAAGAGCTGATGAGCTATTCGGATGAAATATATTTTAGTTTCAGTGGAATACTCACATACCCAAATGCGACAGAGATTCAGGAGGCGGCAAAGAAAATCCCCCTTGATCGTATTCTCATAGAAACCGATGCTCCATTTTTGTCACCTCAGAAAGTGCGAGGAAAAGTGAATGAGCCAAGTCACACTCGCTACGTGCTTGAATTTCTCGCAAACATAAGAAATGAAACGCTAGAAGTGGTAGAAAGCACGGTCTTTGAGAATAGCTTAAAATTTTATGGAATTGCCTCATAGGCATTCTCACACAGCAAAGCACGCCCAAGCGAGACGAAGTGATCCTTTGCCCCTGTTCATATAAGATAGGACTAAAGCTACTCGCATCACAACTTCGATTAGATCATCTCCACCAATTGTGCTTCTTTGAATTCTGGAATTCACAATTTCATTCGCTCCACCAATCTCTCATACAGATAGTAGTCTTCTTCATTGACCGCAACGAGGAGATAGAGTCGAGCTAGCTCATTATTCTCTCCTTCCACTTTTTGAGAAATTTCCTCGATGTTTATAAGCATGAGATAAAATATATCAGAGAGTTTTCGCAGTACACCAATTTTATTCTCTACAAGCACTTCCATTCGCATTTTGGTATTTTGCAATGGTACATTGGACCAACTCGCTGGTATAAGTCGGTCGAGACTCCCCTTTCTGACACAACTACATGTTACCTTGTGAATATTGATTCCAGATCGAGTGACATACCCTACCACACGCTCACCGCGAGGTGGCTTGCAACACTCAGCAAATCTATGAGCGATGTGTGGTTGTCCACCAATAATGAGTTCTCCGAATGCATCATCAATCTCTGATTTCTTGATTTGCATCTCAACAGCAGGATGAGCCTTGGGTTGGACGGGCAAAAATTCTTTTTTAAGTTGAGGAGACATGGCGTCAGCTATGGATCGAACGAGCACGCTTGGTTTTCTCGAAAGGTTTCCAATCTGCAAAAGTATTTCCTCCTTTCCTTTCATCTCTAGCACGCGGTCGTCCACAATCTTGAGCAATGACAAATCTTTATCTAACCCCTTTCCATAGTGCTTTTCTAGATACTCGGAAAGCATCATGCGTCATTTGACAATCAAAATCTCGCGCTGCTCTCGATTGATCTCGGAACGGATAACTTCTTTGGCACGAGAAGTTTTGACAAATGAAAGCCAAGTAACCGAAGGTCGACGGTTTTTATCAGTGACAATCTCGACACGATCTCCATTGTGCAAAATAGAATCCAGGGGACAAACCTTGTCATTTATCTTGGCTATGGAAAGATGATTCCCCAGTTGAGAGTGAACAGCGTAAGCAAAATCAATCGGTGTCGAATCTCGGGGTAAGTTGATAACCGCCCCTTTTGGCGTGAAGATAAAAATTCTGTCATCAAAGACATTGGTCTTCATCTCTCACATAAAATCACCATCCTCAATCTTTTCTATGAGTCACTTGAGTTCTTGCACCCAATAGACATCACGAGAAATAGTAGAAGATCCGTTTTCCTTGTAGTCAAAATGTGCAGCAACTCCCATTTCTGCTTGTCGGTGCATAGACATAGTACGAATCTGTATTTCTGTTGGCAACCTACGGAACTCTGGTAAAAGTCCAAGTACCGTTGTGTGGAGTGACTGATAGCCGTTCGGCTTGGGAAGTGCAATATAGTCCTTAAATCTCTTTGGACTCGGCATGTACTTATTGTGCACGAGTCCAAGCAGTTCGTAGCAATTGGCAATACTCTCCGTGATGATTCGCAGTGCGAATAGATCATAAATTTCACGCACAAATTCGTATCACTTTCGCTTCATCTTCTTATAAATACTGAACGGCGACTTTATTCTTGCGGAAATCTCGTAAATGCGAACATCATTCGGACAAATACTCGCAAGCAATTCTGTCGCTTTGGTCAAAAAAACATCTTGCTCGACTTTCATTTCCGCAAGCTCATTGGTGATGCGCTTATAATCCTCGGGATAGAGCACTCGAAAACACTCGGTTTCCAAAATTTCCTTAAAGTCAAAAATTCCAAGTCGATCCGCTATCGGCACATAAATATTGAGTGTCTCAAGAGCAATGCGAGTCCGTTTTTCTGGATCTGGTTGGAACTCCAATGTCCGCATATTGTGAATTCTATCTGCGAATTTAACAAGTATCAACCGTAAGTCTTCACTCATAGCGATAAACATTTTGCGCATGCTCCCAATATTTCGGTCTTCTCCACGGTACCTCACCTTGGAAAGCTTCTCCATTCCAGAGACGATATGAGCCACTGATGGTCCAAAATTTTCTTCGATTTCCGTAATAGTAATGGGAGTATCCTCTGGAACATCGTGCAGAAAACAGCTCTGGATGGTCACCAGATCTGGCTTAAGAATAGTAATAATTCTCGCGGCCTCAGCTGGATGAATGATGTAGGGGTCTCCAGACTTTCGCATTTGTCACTCGTGAGCATTTCGAGCAAATATGTAAGCCTTTTGAATTTCTTCCTGAATAATCTCTCTCGAAACACCCGTCATATAATCAGCAACCGTGTCAATAATCTCTTCGACGATAATATCGACCTTGGTATAATCGGTAGAGGTAGTGACAGGTAGTGTTTGATTCATGCTATCTTCTGAGATAAATAGATTGTTTTTCGAGTGTTTGGATAATAGTATTTTGTAGAGATTGGGCTTCTTCATCCGTAATAGTCTTGGTGTAGTCTTCGATGACAAACGAAAAGGTTACAGATTTTTTATCCTTACCAATTTTATCATGTTCGTAGACATCTGCAACGGAAAGACTGTGAATTCGACGGTCGACTTCAGAAATCATTCTCGCAACTTCTCCAGTACTTCTGGTTCGCTCGAGAAGAAAATTCAACTCCCGAGAAATGCTTGGGTATTTGTTTGGCTCTATATATTTGGAGTTTGTATGTATAGCGCGAGAAAGCAGTTCAAGATCGACTTCAAAATACCAGGCGGTTTGTGGCAGTTCAAAATTTTGCAATACTTTGGGATGCAAAGTGCCAAAACATCCTACTGGCAAGTCTTCTGACAAATATGTTCCTGAGGCATTCGGGTGAAGAAATGGCAGATATGACCCTTGTCAGACGATAAGAGGCGCTCAAAGAGTGGAGAATAGACCATCGAGAAATGTTCGGATTCTTGTCGCGTCGCTATGTGTAGCAACGCCGGCCAAAAACTTTGTTTCTTGCATTTCTCCAGCAACTTTTCGGTGTGTTTTGGCGATTTCAAAAAATTTTACTGCATCTTTCTGCTTAAGGTTTTCATGTGCAGACTGAAGTAACAATGGTGCCATAGATCTCCTCATCATAGTAAAATCCTGACTTACCGCATTGCGTATCATAATAGCATCATCCGTTTGCGCGAGCATCACCGATGCATCCTTTTCTAGATTGCTAAAAGAATAATTATACGCCTCGTAAAATCCAGAACCTATACAGTAATTCTGTATAGCGTTACGAAGTCAAACCCAATCATTACGAACGGTAATCGCAAATTCGCCCGGAATAGGCGACTCTGCAATCGAATCATACCCATGAATACGCCCTATTTCTTCTACAATATCTTCAATAATCCGTATATCCTTGGTGGCTCTATGAGACGGAACGATCACTTCATACATTCCGTTGAGCACTGCGGGAGCAAATTCCAGATCTGAAAGTGTCTTAAGTACTTCCGCTTCTTGCAGAGAAACTCCAATTCGAGCCTCAATAAAATCATGTGAAAGAGCCAGCACCGTACGATTCACTCGTAATTCATCGAGATACTCAAATGCGCCCACAACTGTACCACCAATGTTTGCAAATTTTAGAAATTGCATGGCTCGTCGCAGGGCCTCTTGTGAAAAAGTTGGATCTAGAGATTTTTCAAATCGAGTGGAGGCTTCGGATCGGAGCCCAAGCCGTTGGGCGGTAAGGCGTATAGAAGTTGGATCGAATACGGCTGATTCAATGTAGATATTTTTGGTGTTAGGTGAAATCCCGGTATCGATACCTCCCATGACTCCAGCTATTGCGAGGACTTTATCTGTATCAGCTATGACGATATCATCAGAAGTGAGCTCATAGGTTTTGCCATCGAGAGCGACAATTGACTCTCAAGATTTTGCCTGTCGCACGATAATAGCTCCAGTGATGGTGTCGGCATCAAATGCATGCATGGGCTGACCCACCTCCATCATCAAATAGTTGGTCATGTCCACAATAGCATCATGAGTAGAGTGGCCAGATCGTTCCAAAAGGATTTTGGCACCAAGCGGAGATGGTCGATTGGTGATATTATTTATTTTTGCGAGGCTATAAGAAAGTACTCGATCCGTCTCAATTTTGACATCCATCGAAGGTGCTTGCTCTATTTCCTTGACAGCAGAAGTATCAATTCTGAAACGAGGAGCATCAAAGACGGTTGCAAACTCTCGAGAATGTCCATATATTCAAAATAAATCTGGGCGATTGGTGATATTTTTGTTATCAATCTCCAAAACCGTATCGGTAAGCGGTAGGCTTACTACTTCTCCGGTAGGTCAGAGCACGGGTACGCTGATCTCAAAAAATGATTTTCCTACTCGAGATTGTAGATATTCAAGATCAAAATCAGGATTGAGATCCATAATGGCTGAGGAACTCGTTTGAGAAAGCCCGATCTCGTCTGCACCACACATCATTCCACGACTGATCATCCCCGCCATCTTTCTTTCTCAGATAACAAAGTCTGGTGCTAGTTGACACCCCATAACCGCGACTGGAGTGAACATTCCCGCATACACATTTGGGGCTCATGTCAGAATTTGCTCATGTACTCCGTCACCGATATCTACCTGACAAATCGATAACTTGGCAGACTCTGGATGGCGCTCCGCTGTGAGAACCTTTCCCACCACCACTTTGTCGATTGGTCAGAAAGCTTCGACTCCTTCTATTTCTGCAGTGTGAATGGAATACTCATGTGCGATTTTACGAGAATCAAGTTGAGAATGAACGGTCGTCAAATCAACAAACAATCCTAGCCAGTTAAGGGAAATTTTCATACTATGTTTATCAAGTTGAGTGAATTATAACGAAAAAGAGGACGAGAGCAAAATTTGGAAATAGAAAAATTCGGATATACTGCCGATATGCTACAAAAAATAAAAAATTATATCCTTATTTTAGGAGTACTGCTTTTGACCCCGACACAGGTACTGGCGAACACTAGCGAAAACTGGCTCGGTATAAAAAACGGGGATCTTAGAACTGGAAATGTCAGTTTTGAGACTGTTCCTCTTATTATACTAAATGTTACTAATTTTTTGCTTTGATTGGTGGCAACTGTATCTATGATAGTGATTATTTACGGTGCCGTTCGTATTGGATACGGAGCTGTGATGGACGACAAGGAGGCAGGAAAAAAAATAGTTACCGCAGGGATTATCGGATTTGTGATTTCTGTATCTGGTTGGTTTATCATCAATTTTGTAATCGATAATTTATAATATGTACGAGTGGATTATTCCCGGGAAAAAGGAGCATTCCTGAAGTTGGTACATGGTTGCGGGCATATCGATGCTTTCTTTGGCTATTTGGGGGACCATCAGTGGCATTTACGCGTTAACAGTAGTCATAGTGATTATGGTGGGTGTGTACATTTTGCTAGAAAATAATGCGCCGGAGACCACAAGAGCCATCATCAATGAAAATGGCGTAGGAATAGGAGAGGTTTTTTATGATTATGGTCAGATACAAGGATTTGAAATAGTGTATGACCATGAAGCTCCGTGCTTTATCCGCATCAGTCTCAAAAAAAATAACCTGAGAACCATAGATATTCCTGTTACCATGCTAGAAGAAGCTGAATTTACCATTGGAGAAATACGCACATTCCTACTTCAATATCTTCAAGAAGGAGAATGAAGTGAGCTCACCTTTGTAGACAGAATTATTGAAAAACTCGGGCTCTAAATAGACGACTAAAAAAGGCCAATTCGTGATGAAAAACGAAATCTCCGCAAAAAGGCAATAGCATAAGCAATATCCACTTCTACCCCTCAAATCAAATTGAAGTACTTTTAAGAAGTTCTAGCTTTTCAGAACGAGAGAGCTTTTTGATGGCGTGTTCGCGCTTGCAGGCTTCACTCCAAGTTGTAACTGACTCAAAATATACGAGACAAACTGGCCGACGCATTTTGGTATATTTTGCTCCAGCCGTTCAGGAATTATGTTCCTCCAAACGACGAGTGATGTCTTTTGTGGCACCCGTATATAAGGTATCATCAGAACACTTCAATATATAGGTTCCCATTCCTGTCAAGGTATCTTTGTCGTGGGCAGAAGGAGACATGACAAAGGAATTATCGATCGAGCTCCAAATACTCATCAATTCGAATTTGCCACACAAACTCATCCACATGCGACACGAGCACCATCGCGCCTTCATAGCTATCCAATGCCTCTGCGATTATGGGTAAGTGACGAAAATTGATGTGATTGGTGGGCTCGTCAAGAATCAGGAGTCCCGGCTCAAGCAGCATGAGTCTCGCAAAAGACACAAGTCCTTTTTGTCCTTCGGAGAGATGCTTTATTTGAGATTTCATCATTTCTCCATTGATGAGAAAACCAGCAGCAGTCGATCGCAACTTTTGCTCTAATACTATGCCTCAAGATGCCATCATGGCTTCATTGAGACAATCGTACACCGTCTGCTCAAAATCCAGAGTTGAAAAATCCTGTCGGTAATACCCCACTCGAACATTTTCACCAATTTTTGTACCATCGGAAGTACCATTTGCAATCGTTTCCAAAAGTGTGCTTTTACCAATACCATTTGGGCCAGAAAGAAGGAGATGTTGACCTTTTCGAAGCGAGATAGTAGCTTCCTTTTTTACGGGCAAGTGATCTTGAAGAATAGTATACTCTCGAATTCCAAGAATTTCACCTCCAATATCCTGCTGCACGGGAATACTAAAATTTCGTATGGTTTTATCTTCTCTTCGAACATCCACCATATTTTCTTCCATCTCCTCAGCTTTTTCTCTCATTTTCTTTGCCACCAATCGAAGTTTTCCCCCTTTGTGCGCAAAGACATTTGCCTGCTCTTTATTTTGTTGAGCAATTTTTGCCATTTGAGCATTTTTCATATTTTCTTTTTCTATTTGAGCTGCGATCCTCTCAACTACATCATAGTAGTCTCCCACATACTGCTCGACTTTTTTGGTAAAAACATCGAGATAGAGAACGCCGTGTGTAAACGCATTGAGAAACTCGGCATCATGAGAAATCACCAAGCACGTATTCTTGTAAGCAATGAGAAAATCCGTTAAGTGTTGAATACCATCTCGATCTAAGTTATTGGTTGGTTCATCCAGAAGCAAAATATCAGGATCTTGTATGAGAGCTGATGCAAGCAAAAGTCGTGCCTGCTGCCCACCAGAAAAAGAGCTCACTATTCGATCCAGTGGAGCTTTAAGTTGGACTATATCAAGAACCTGCATGATTTTTGCGTCAATATTATATACGCTGTCATCGGCAAAATACTTTCTAAAAAATGCTTGGATCGTGAGTGGTTTATCTTCTGGCTGTACTACTTGCTGAGCGATAGCAATACGAAGTCCTTTGTCGATGCTGATGCTACCATAGCGTGGTTTTAACTCTCCCATAATCAACTTGAAAATCGTACTCTTCCCCGCTCCATTCTGTCACATTATGGTCATTTTCATGCCAGATCTCACGGAAAAATCGGCCTCGTCCAAAATTACCTTCTGAGGACTAAATTCAAATGCTACTTTTGTAAATCGTATTACGGTCTCGTTTGATGCCATACTAAAAATCAAGAAATATCTGTTTCGCGTCAACTATAATCATTTTGTCAAAAAACCAAATGAATTACCTCCACTCATTCCGAGGGCTCAGAAAAGTCGCACTATACTTCGATAGCTCGCCGTACTTTGAAGTGTGCAACTGTGTCCGACTCAAAAATTCACCCCCTCAAAGAGGCGTATTTCCGGCTCTCAATCTTACAGCAAAATCTAGCCATAATAGCTAATCAACCTGATACAACTCTGGATTTACTCGAGGATACACATGAGAAATAGCATACTTTATAATACGATCCTCTGGCTTGAGATGATCCAGAATTTTTGACTTTCGAGTAATAGCGCTAGCGAGCACTGTATCAACCAGCTGAAGTGGAATTCGGGTAATTTGCACTCGAGTATCATCGGCACGCTCCAACTCCATATATCCATCGCGTTGAAGTTCATTTCACTCATCGACATAGTCGATGCGAGCCAGGCACATGAGCTCCAGCACGGAAACATCTAGCGGATTCTGAAAATACTCAGGAGTAATACTCGCCACAAAATACGATGCCTCTGAAAAAAAGCAGCTGTACGATTGTTCACAGGAATTCTGGTCAACCAAGATTACGGGCAAAATTTCTGGTCGAAATTGGAATATCGAACCTTGTTCGAGCGTAAGCTCTTCAAACGAAGTGGTTTCTTCTTCTTCATAAGACATACCCACGCGCACAGAAAACGCTTGCAACGCTTCCAAAAGAAATGCTTCGAGATGTTCGCTTGAGATTTGAGATGGATCTGGAGCGACCAATCGAACAAAATTATCAACCGGGAATGTACTTGAATTTCCCGAAGTATCATCGATTCGTAATATCGAAGAAAAATCAACTTGATCTCCAAAGTTTACGATTTTTACACACCCCATTCTCACCAAACTTACAAAAAAATTTTCTGCTCAGTCATCAAGAGTTTTTCGAAGTCGATCTGTGTGTAATCGGTATTTGACTGGTCGTACAAAATGAGTCACAGCATCATGAACGGTTGCATTCAATGAGGTTATTCATGTGTCTCTAACGACGCGCAGGGTTCGATATTTGGAAAAATCAAAAACATTATTCATATGATTCAGATAGCAGATTCATCCTCCATTTCCTGGTACAAAAGATGTAGGATCAGGAAGTTTGGTTTTTAAAAATACGAGTATTTAAGACATTGTCAAAGTCTACTTGAATTTGACGAAAAAATCAGTTCAAGATAGTATAGGCGTGTTATACGACACCAAAAGCAATTTATATCCAACGATGCAGAATTCCATGACTCATCCAGTCCGCAGTGATTATATAAACGAGTTGATTCGGCTTGAAGAAGACCCCGAATATCATCGTATACAAGGCGACCTCTTTCATGAACACTTTGAAGTGTCTGCTCTCACCCATACTACACGGCAACTTCGAGAAATTGTCGATGCTACCGTACGAGAAATCGTTCAGAAAAGTGGGGTACCACCATCGAGACAAATACGATGACTGACTCGGCTCGACAGCTATCCCATCGGTTTTTGCAATGACATAACTCACTCCGTAGAAGCTCTTCTCAAGTGAGGGAAACGAGAATCCTTATCTCCAAATTCAAGTGTATTTTCGAGCACGATGGTAGATCAAATCATGGGAGTGGAAGCAGTCAAGAGAATTATAGAGGATCAACCATCCCTCCCACACCAAATATCAAAATTTCAAAAAGCTGGGTGAGTATTTGGATCAGTTTGGTGAATTATGCCAAATGAGGCGTGTTTTCAGTGGTTTATTCTTGCAGGCAATCATGTTGTTAATGTGGCAAATGATACCCTGAATCGTGATACATTTCCCATAGACATAGCTCCGCTCCAACCTCAAACGTACCGAAGCCTACGAGATTATTCTGACTATATCAAAGTAGCTGAAAAGTATTGGTGATGGTCAGTATTTCGAAATACGCTTTTGCCACAGTTAGCTGCTCTCTATCCCATCATGAGTCTAGACGAAAGATGAGTTCTGTATTTTCCACGCCCCGAAGTACTTACAAAAAAATCTATGGCAACCTGATTCAAACTTGCCCAAAACATCTGGAATAGTGATGAGCTCAATAGCCCACCAGGTGAACTTGAGTCTGAATTCCGAAAGATGGGACTAGAATTTCCCAAAAATATGGCAGATACTTTTGAAAAATGGGGGGAAGTCACCGTGGAGAGTGATTCAAGAACTGATATACATTGAGAAAATATTGAGTTTTGTCGAGCCTTATATATGGTGGAAAAGGCAGAGTATGAGTGGTTGGAAAACTTTGATCGATCACGAGGCAATGAGGCTCTCGGAATACTCAAAAACTAAAGAGATTCTTGTATTTTAAGGGTTTCTCGATACAATCTCGTGCAGATTTTTTACACTAGAATTATGTTATCGTCCGAAGAGTCCCTACGCATAGCCGAGCTATTGTTTCCAGAAGTAACTCAAACAATGGCTGACCTCAAGAAAATATTTCCTCCAAGATCACAAAAGTTTGTAACCAGAATAGCACCTAGTCCAACGGGATTTCTCCATATATGAGCCTTATACATGACGCTCATCAATGCACAGCTCACGCATCAAAACCAGGGAGTATTTTTTTTGAGAATTGAAGATACTGACGATAAGCGAGAAACCTTGCATGGGGTTTCGGATATTTTGTACGGACTCAAAAGGTTCTGAGTAAAAATTGATGAAGGTGCTATCTGAGAAAATATGTCAGAAATAGGAAATTATGGCCCTTACGTGCAATCAAAAAGAACTCCTTTGTATCATGTCTTTGCCAAAGAATTGGTAAAAAAAGGGTTGGCGTATCCTTGTTATCTGAGTGAGGCTGAATCTGAAGAAATACGCCATTCACAATCAGCAATCGGCAAAGTACCGGGTATTTATGGAAATTATTCTCCTTGGAGAAATGAATCATTTGAAGCCATTGAAGCAAAGATTCTAAGCGGAGCTCCATACGCTCTACGGTTTCGATCTCCTGGGATACTCGGAGCCCGAGTCAATGTGTTCGATGAAATACGGGGGAAAATTGAAACTGATGATAACTTCTTGGATATTATACTTCTCAAAGAAAACGGTGTACCGACCTACCACTTTGCTCACATAGTGGACGACACGCTTATGGGAACCACCCATGTAATACGCGCGGAAGAATGGCTGCCGTCTCTGGCACTACACTTTCAGCTATTTCGAGCTTTTGATATTATACCTCCCAAGTATGCTCACACCGCTCAGCTCATGAAAATTGAAGACGGAAACAAAAGAAAGCTCAGTAAACGAAAGGATCCCGAAGCAAATGTAAAATACTTTTTTGAGCAAGGATACCCTACAAGTGCGATCAAGAATTATTTATGCTGATTACTGGATTCCGGGTTTGAAGAATGGAAAAAATCACACCCATCACTCCCCTACTCCGACTATCACTTTGATTTCTCCCGAATGCCAAAGTCTGGAGCGCTATTTGACCTCAAAAAGCTCGACTCTGTAAGCAATATATATCTATCTGGCCTCTCAAATGAAGCGTTATTTGAAGAAATGCTCGCTTGGGCATGTGAATTTCGCCCAGAACTTCATCAAAAGATTCTTACAGAGAAGCAGCTGGCATTTGAAGCGATCTCGATACAGCGAGGGACGGAACGAGATCCAAAAAAATTTACAAAATTATCAGATATAGAAAATTATCTGGCTCCTTTTTTGCCTGATTCCTTTGAAGAACTGAGAAAACAGCATCCTATCGCGAGTCTTCCATTCGAGTCTGAGCGTATCACTCAAATTCTCCAAAAATATCTCCAAGGTTATGACACCAAAATGAATTCCGAAGAATGGCTTACATGGATGCGTGAACTCGCTTCAAAATGTAATTTCGCTCGAGATAATGCGGAATTCAAATTGGGTTGATACATCGGTAAATTCTGAGATTTTGCTATGATCATTCGTGTGGCCGTAGTAGGAAGTACCAACTCGCCAGATTTGTATGAAACCATGCGAGTTCTTGGAGAGGAAGAAGTGAAAAAGCGAATAGGAAATTTTATGAAATAGGTGGCTCGGTCGAGGTCTTCAAAAGCTTATTTTAGGATTTGAAAAATTATGAAAAGTAGTGCTTCCATGGAAGTTATGAAGGTTTTTGTGAAAATCAAAAATCATTTCCAAAATGGACACAAGAAAGCAAGATAGAAATTACACCTCCAAAACGGGCATTTGACTTTTTTAAAAATACTCCTATTTTACCAAGAGAGCGGTAGCATTTCTCTTCGTTTTATGAATACTGTAGCGCAACAAATACATGAGGCTGACCGATTGGAGACTTCACAGAGGATACGGAACAACATGTTGTCTTGGAGCAGAACCAGGTGTGAAGAGTTATTGAAGTACCTGGTTATCACTGGACAGATGGAACTACTCAAGGAGATTTTCTGAATAGATACTATGAGTATTTTAGAAATACAAAATTCGATCATTTTACCGGAGCAAGTAGCAATTTTTACTCCACAATCCCGGGATACTGGGGGAATAATAATGAACCGACTTACTCGCAAGGAGCTCACACTACTTCTATGCTCATTTTATCCAGACTCAGCCTCACGCGATTATGTAATCGAGACGGTTTTTTATAATAATAAGTTTATCTCAAAAAATCTCACTGATATTCTGGATGTTCTGGAGCGGACACACGAAATGATCAACACCTGTGTTGCAACAAAGAAAGCCGTACTTCGAAGTGTTGACTCGAAGGAAATCGAGCATATTCCATCCACCAACGATGAATACTTCACTCCCCTTGTGGATCGTATATGAAACCTGGAGCCTGGCTATTTTGACTATCTACACGAAGCCTGCAAAATCCGACTTCACTATGTAGAATCCTTGTTTTGCACCACTATTTCCGCCTTAGCGGAACTGCATGAAAACCAAGCGTGGGCAGTAGATCCTGAAAACTTTGAGCTCAAACTCCCTCATCTTCAAAAAAGACATATTGAACTTATGGGGTCTATTTGCGAGTTTCATGCAATGTTCGATTCAAACTACCCTCAATTGCACAAGATGATCGAATCTACACTGGCTTCCTGGATATTAATCTACAAATGATACTGCGCACCTGCAAGTGTAGCAAGAAAAACTCATTGGAGAGGTGAGCGCCCACAGAGCCGAGAAGTGCGCTTACCGAGCAAAACAAAGTAGTGAAGATCACATATTCTCATCATAAACTCTCATATCATGAACAGACTTATTATCAGCGCAAACCCAAGCTCAAAAGGTTTTACCCACACTATCGTCGCCGAGAAAGAGCGACTATCGAAGGAAAATGGAGACAAAATGGAAGTACTCGATCTCTATAAAACTGAACTCAAGCAAGATTTTTTGAGATACGAAGAAAAAAATGAAATAGGCAAGGATTCGATCACAAAAAATGTGTGCCTACAGGAGCATGAATAAAAGGGCATTAACCACGGAGAGCACCACACCAAAAATAAGCGCCCACCAAAATCAATCCACCGAAAATCCCTCCACCAAACTCGAAGCGAGCATAATTATTCCCGCATTAATGACAAAGGTAAATACACCGATAGTCAAAATATTTACGGGTAATGTTAAAATAAGAAGCACCGGTTTAAGAAAGGTATTCAAAATTGTCAACACTATCGCTACCAAAATTGCCGGAATGTAGCCTGTAACTGTGACACCGGGGAGTAAGTAGGAGGTAATACCAACGGCCAGAGCCGAGATAGCAAGGGAGTAGATGATTTCCATATCAACAAAGATTATAGAATATACTTCATACTAATACGCCAAACGATTTTTCTTGACTCAGAATGCATTTGGAACCTACATTATATGGAAATTTGATTTTTGGGCAATGGCGAGGGGTTGCTCAACTTTTTTATTTGACTTATATGACGATTGAATATATTTTTTAAAATTTTTGATACTAAGTCTCAATTATGAACATAGAAGACCTTCTCAAGGCCCACTGAAAAAATATCACTGAGGAAAGAAAAATCATATACGATGGGATTCGAAATTTGCATCTGTTTCGTGCGAATGATCTCACTTCCAGATTTCCAAAGATAGGTAGGGCGAGTATTTTTCGGACGATTCAGCTCTTCATTGGATTATGAATCCTACGCAAGCTGAGTTTGGAAGGTCGATGAGATTTTTATGAGCTCACATCTGATCCACATCATGAACATTTCGAGTGCCAGCAATGTCAATCAATTTTCCACTTTAATGCATGACTGATATGTAAATCTTTAGGAATGCTTGCCAAAAAGCAGTGATTTCACCTACATCAGCATCAGATCCTCCTCTCTGGTACTTGCTCTAGATGCCTCAATAGTAATATAAACACATACTAGATTATGAAAATCGCCTTTGTTGGAAAGTGAGGAAGCGGGAAAACTACACTTACAGCTTCATTCATTGCATTTCTCCAATCAAAACACCTCTTTACTATAGCGATTGACGCTGACATCAATGTGTGACTCGCAAGTGCTCTCGGGGTTGACTTTGACGTATCGCGACACATCTCGGACTATGAAAAATCACGCCGAATACGTAGTCATCTTCTCGGTAGCAATACTCGCATTGATTCAGTGGAGCACTTCGTAAAAACCACTCCGCCATGATCCGGCTCAAATCTCGTTCAATGCGGTTCAGATAGTTTTTTTGAGGAATTCTGCAGTTATTCCAGCAAAAATCTCAAATTTTTCCATGTTGGAACCTATGAACACGAAGAAGTAGGTATAAGCTGCTACCACACTCATCTTTCGGTATTTGAGAATATCCTTTCTCATACCTTTCTCCAAGATGGTGAGTATGTAATTGCTGATATGGTGGCATGAAACGATGCGTTTTCCAATACCCTATTCCTTCAGTTCGACATCCTAAGTCTTGTCGTAGAACCAACGGCCGAATCCGTTGCCATGACAAAATCGTATATCAAACTCATGAAAATGACCGGAAGCTCTACAAAAATTGTGATATTAGCAAACAAGATCGAGGACAGCGATGATCTTGCATATCTCAAAGAACATGGGATATCACCTGATTTTGTATTTGAGTACGATACGACCATCAAGAAAGCGCGACAAAAGAACCAAGTTCCTGAAAACAAAAAAAATCATTCGATTTGGGCATCTTTTTTGAGTATGACTCAGAGTGTCAAACTACCCCCCTCAAAAAAGCTTATTGAACTTGGTGATTTGCACCGCAAATATATAAAACTCGACTATATTGCCACACCACTTGGAGATCTATCTCACCAAATTGATACTGCATTTCAATTCCCATGAGCATAACAAGAAACGATATTGTGGAGAATGTTACAGAAATACTCCAGTGAGACACAGAATCTGTCGGGGTCGTTATCCTAGAAAATTTCGAGAGAAATATCTCACACTTCCGTGAAGTCCTTGGATCGTATCGCTTTCCCTCGGCGATTCATTATGTCATGAAGGTAAACACCTCCTACGCTCTACTCAGACACGGAAGAAGATTATCCTGTAGAGTGGACGTGTCTTCTCTGGGAGAACTTGAAAAAGCCCTCGCATCTTGATATACCTGAAATGATATAACTGCGAATGGACCAAAAAATCAACGATTTCTAAGCCGTTGTGTTGAAGCTGATACCACTATTGCTATAGACAGCATGAGTGAGCTTAATGATGTAGTGGGCATGATTCCAAAAAATAAGAAGCAGAAAATTCTTATCCGTCTCTCTGGATTCAAAGCAGCAAAATCAACGAGATTTGGAGTACTTCGAGAACACTGGGAGTCATCACTACATATTCTGGATACATTCCGTGGTAGACTTGATATATTAGGCTATTCGTTTCATATCGACGTGCGAGATGTGGAAATGCGAAAATCTGTATTCTGGGAGTCGTTGGAGTATTACAGATGACTTACACGAAACGGCTTTGCACCAAGTATCATCAATATTGGAGGGGGATTTGGAGTATGCTACAAAGACGATTCAAACCTCAAGAACAATACCTGTGATAGATTTGGGTTACATTCCCGGATGTATCCACAGGACGACGGACCAGTTTGAACCGATTTTCTTGAGAAATTCCTATGAGACACAGGAAAACACGATACATCCATCGGTAAATTCTTGGAAGAAAACCATATAACACTCTGGATTGAGCCAGGAAGAAGCCTCATGCGGGATGTAGGGTATGGCGCAACCCGCATTATCTCAGTTCGAAACCATAAACATGATGCCTCGATCGTACTTGATGCAAATTCATTTTCTTTTGGTATGCGAGAGGAAGAGCTCCCCACGGACCCGTTCCTGCTAGAGCAAAGCGAGTGCCCAACAAATCACACCTATTCTCTCCTCGGAAACCTCTGCCTCGAGAGTGATATATTTTTTGGGCGTAAAGTATGTTTCGACCGAGAAGCGAAGATATGAGACATCGTCATTTTTCCTGATATCGGAGGATACCATATGGATTTCTATCAAACCGAAAGTATATCCCATCCGAAAAAATCCAGATACTTTCAACTGAATAACACTCTCTATTCTGATAATTTTTAACCATATGACACTCTTTACTTGACTCTCTGAAAAATTTGAATCGGCAATTACTGAGCCAGAAGCATATTTGTGAAAAGTCTCTACTCGACTCAAACTAGAGAAGCAGGCGGTCGTCGCAGAGCTCCTTGGAACAGACTATCCGATCATGAGACCAAATCCCCTAGAGCTCGATGCAGAACATATGGATTCTATTTTGCGCTTCGTGGCAGCAGAAAACCTCGAATGTGCGTTCCATTGTGATCCACAGACAGACGCAGAAACAGTTAGAAGCCTAGCAAGAATCATGGCCGGAAGAATATCAGAATGAGAACATGTCCATATTGCGATTCACCCAAATTATCAGAAAGCAAAAACGGAAGATAGAAAACCCTACGAAAATCTCCTTGCGTATTTTAAAGTAAAATTATGCAATTTACCCCAGGCTGAAGTTGAATCGATTGCTCTCCTGAATGAATTCCGAAAGATCCATAACGCTGCCCTTCAATGATTATCACATCAATAATTCAGCATATTGGCAACACTCCACTGCTACTGATTCCAGAGAGTATTCACAAAGTCAAGGGATGTAAGATATATGCTAAGCTCGAATATCTCAATCCGTTCTGATCAATAAAAGACAGGACTGCTCTCTGAATTCTGAGTCGAAGTGAAGAAAAAGACCTCATAGAGTCGTCAAGTGGAAATACAGCAAAAGCACTCTGAATCCTGGCAAATCTTTCTGGGAAAAAATTTGTGACCGTAACGAATCGAATACGGCACCGAGAAATAGAAGATATACTAAGAGTTATCTGAGTCGAAATACAAAATCTGCCCCCATGATCTCAGTGTCCCGATCCTCACGATCCAAACTCTCCATTTGGAGTAATTCAAAGTATGTTGGAAAAAAATCCTTGAAAATATCATTGGACCGATCAATATACTAATGATGGAAACACCAAGATCCACCATGACACCACTGCAAAAGAGATAGATCATGATATGGGATCACCAGATTATTTCTTTGCCTGACTTTGAACTACGGGTTCGAGTCGGGGAATTATCGAGTATTTTGAAGAAAAATGAGCAAATTTGCAGAGCTTTGGAGTAATTACCGATCATTGATCATATATTCCAGGCATTCGGAACAGCAACGAGATGGGTGAGGTGTGACTGTTTGAAAAACACTACTACAAAGACTTTCTCCCGGTAAGTGATCAGGTGGCTATCGAAGGTATGCTCAAACTCGTAAGAAAGTGCGGAATACTGGTCTGACCGACATCAGGAGCTGTATTTGAAGGCATGATATCATGGCTTCAATCTCTTGATTCGGCTCTAGTAACGGGGAAAAAAGCAGTATTTATTGCCTGCGATAGAATTGAGCCATATACCTGATACCTTCGTGCCAAGTATCCTTCATTATTTGAGGCTCAAGAAAACCCAGCAAAACAGATAGAGTTATGAGAAACTCTCACCATATCCGAGAGTCAACTCAGTGACGAAAAATACCTCCTCGTCGACATGCGATCACGCCCGTCATATGAACTTTGGCATATTCCAAGAAGCCTATCATTTCCATATCACAAGCTTGAGTCTTATGTAAAAGAAGGGTACTTGCCATTTCCAAAAGAAATACCAATTGTATTTATATGTCCATTTTGAGAAGAATCAGCCCTTATGAGTCAGATGGCAAATGGTCTAGGATATACAACATACTCACTGGAGTGATGAGTAATTGGAATGCTGCCAAATCAGCACGCTTCATAGCGTAGAGGTATTCACATCACGAGTCAGATCACAAAGTTATTGCAACATAAAGTATCTTACTGGACTGCTTGTCTCGAAAAACTTACACGACTCAAACAAGCATCGTGCATTTATAAAGAAATGGCAATTGATACTTTTGGAATACGTGTGCAAATTCTACTCTGGACTGAGATATTAGAAAGTCTCACGTGTCAACGGACATAGGTGTTTCTCCCGCTTACAAAGAAGATACCTTCCTTATAGCTCTGCCGGTAAATTCAAAAATACTATCGCTCTTTCCAGGCTCAGCAGTTTCTTTTCTTCGATCGTTATAACTCCACAAAAAACCAACTCTTTCCTCGGTTCGAGGCAGAATATCGTCTGATAGAATCATCTTGGTTTCTGGTGAGAGATTTGAGTCAGCGCGAATGGCATCAAGATGAAATTTGAGCCTTGGGTTTTCGAAAAAAGAATAAATTATTTTTGCAATGTCAGCATCGAGTGCTAACCCCCTCTTTCCTGTGGCAGCAGCCTGCCGAATTTGTTTTGCGGTATCCAAAATAATGCTCCGAACTTGAGCATGATGGGGATCAATACCAATTCCGTCTGCTGGTGGTAAGAGGGGTGAGGCATTCCCTACTTGAAGTCTAGCAACCTGATATGGGGGTTGAGAGTGTGCTGTAATACTATTTTCGAGATGTCGCATATGCTCCACGAATACTTGTGTTCACAACACTTTCTGTCCAGTTGGAATCAATCATAGCTTCTTGTTTTCAGAAATTTCTCTTGATGTGTATATTTTCCCGTTTGACTCTATTGTGCTTAAGGCATTAAGAATGCGAAGCATGTAATTTTCAGTGATCCCAAAAAGAAACACGTCCTTTTCCCCAAGATTGTTAGTCAAGAGTATGGTTTCATTGAATTTTGTCCGACCCTCTGGACTTGCGAGAATAGCATCCATGCTTACACCTGCTTTATGAAGCACCCCTTCAAGTTTGGTCGAGAGGATATCAAGGCGTCGCTCAAGTAGGGTAGCTCCAAGAACTTTTCCAACCACATTACTCCCCGACCCATCATCCATTCGAAGCATGGGCAGAAGCGCTTCAGAAATTTTTCAAATTTCTTCCGGCGTAAGTGACCTACTTTTGGAATCTTCAATGAGGGGTCGAATACTCTGGATCTTTAATATATCACGATCTACAAATGTTTGCACATGAGGAGGTAATGTTGCTCGAAGATGCTTGAATCAATCTGTTTCAAGAAGATCAAATGCCCTAAGATAATCTGAGGTTTTTGGCCATTCAATTTCTTTGCCTGTTTTCCATGCAGCAAGACTTGTCCGGAGAAACCGTATTTGAAAATCTGTTTGTGACTGAGCTCATCCATGACGCTCTTTGATAAATCTCCGTGTGCCGAAACTTCCTTCCGGTATATAACTTTCTCTCACGAGTATAGCTTTCATGAAACCCTGCGACCTTTCTGTACCTGCTACCATTCAAATGATACTCTCATCAAGTGGCTTGACCTTGATATCTCGAAATGCAAAGGACTTCTGCACATCTCGAGATATGCGGAGAATATCATCAAGTGTAAGAATAAATTGAGATCCAGTCTTGATACGACCTGACATAAATATTTCGATTTGGTCTTGCTGGCCCATTTTTCTTCGATCAAGACCATATGCCTTGGCATACTCCCATCCAAATTTTTCAAAAAATGCCTGAAAACATGCTCGCAGGAATGCTCGATCCATGGCGGTGTCAAAACTCTTAATGCTCTCAAGTTCCGCAAACTTCGGCTGTGACATAGCTACTTTGACCATGCGATCAGAGATTCTCTCAAAAATGCTTCGATATGTGTCACCGGGGAAGACCTTAAAAGATATAAAATTACTGTCGTCAGCGAGCTGCTCAAAGCGCTTGTTTGAAGTCAGCTTGCTCTCTTTAACATGCGCAGCATATAAAGATCAGAAATTTTCGGCAGAAGTATCAAAATACGGAATCGGTCTATTTGCGTTGGTGGCAAGCGGGTTTATTCGGTCCTCATTTTCGAGGTAACCCGCAAGTTGCAGTGCCTGTATTTGTTTTGCGTAAAAGCGATTCAAAAATATCTGTCGCCATTTGAGATACTCTGATGATTGACCAGGATCCGAAATACGATTTGAGAACTTCGCCTCGAGCTTTGCAAAGGCTTCACGTTCAAACTCTTTTTCTATTCGTTCGATGAGAACTTTTCCAAGTTCTTCTTTTGTGCTCAGAGAATACATTCCCTTGACTACTAGACGGTTCGCCACTCCATCAATGTTTTTGCGCCCATAGACGGAAGATTCCGTTGGCTCATGAAGTTCCGTTGGGAACATGAGCCCACTCACAAGTGCCTCACTATAAAATCGAGTACGAGAATCCATTTTCTCATTCTTCGTGCCGTCCGCCGCGAGTCGATGAAATCCATCAAGCATCATCGGTCATGAAATAGATACTCTATCTTGCGGGCTCACCTTTACACGGGACTTCTCGGGTTTTTTCATTTCTGCCTCAAAATCTACCACTACTCCATTAATGCTCATGCGAATCAGCTTTGGATACCTGCGTATTCCGTCCATAATCGCATTTCGCCCCTCTGGACTCAAACTAAAGTATGTATCAGTTCGAGCTGCAACAAAATTTGCAAAAAAATCAACCGCAGAAATCGTATTTTTTTGTCGGAGTTTTTCTTGAGATGCGTCTATTACTCCTTGGGATCGTTTCATCTCAACGATATTGAGATTGTGTTGTGTTACAGCGTCACGTATCAAGCTATTTCCATCAAGAATTCGACTCATGGAAGCAAGATTGATGGGTGATCAAGGAGTATCTGCATCCTGTAATTGGGAACGAATACGCTCGATCGCTTCGACTGCACGCTTGTGACTTCTAAAGAGATTTTGGAGATAGGTGCGATCTGCTTCGGTAGTAACTAACTTCTCGATCGTGCCAGTGTCATTTGAGTCGAGTGCTGTCAAAATCCTTTCTGCTGATGGTCAAAAAATTCTTTTGACACGATTTTGAAAATTTCCCAGGCTCGTAGCAAGTTCTGGATTGCGAGATACATCGAGAACTTGAAGAAGTCACGTTCTCGTTACATCAAAACTCGCTTTAATTTCACCATGACCATCCTGAAGTCGCGCTAGTCGGCGATTGACTTCAAATTTGACGGATTCTTGGTCCTTCGCATAGTTCTCTATGGACTTACGAACCGTTTCCACTTCTTTGACAGTTTGTTCAAGAGTAGTCGCGAGTGTGTTATACTGAGTCAATGCTTCTTTGATCGAAGAACTTTTCGCTTGAATAACTTCAAGATTATCTGTGGGAATGGGCTTTGGATTGCCTCATTTTTGAGCTTCTAAAGCATTTCGAATATTTTTGAGCCCTTGTTCTACCCCGTTTTTTTGTTTTTGGAGTGCTGCTACATATACGGCATCATTATGATATACCTCCACGGGTCTTCGAAATACTCTTGCAAATCATTCTGCAATCTTGGTAATATCTCTTGTAGCAAAGTTTTGAGCAAGAGAAAGTCGCATTTCGTCTCGATTCTTTCAATCGAGATGTGAAACTGTCCGATCAAGAATACCTTCTAAAAGATGGTTCCACCTTTGGAGGTGAAGCGTATTTTGAGTGTTAATAGCCTGAGCGAGACTCTCAGCACTTCGTGTTATTTCAGATTTTGTTCTTGGTATAGTGGATTCGAGCTCGGTAACTTTCTGTCGAAGCAATCCCAGGTCATCAGTGTGTTTGATAACCTTACCATTTTTAACATATGGAAATTCATATGCCGGAAACTCCATCTTGGCATTCCCGAGATACATCATCTGATGGGTGTTGGGATGTTCTCGACTACCAGCGCTTCGATAACGACTAAAGCGGTAAGAAGTCGACATATAACTACCTGGAACTCCATTTTTATCCAAATGCTCTCAGAGTTCATGCACCAGCTGATCATACTCTGATCGTTTTTCTGCTGAAACGGGAATTCCTGCTTGTTGCGCAAGCTTTGGATCTGTAGCTCGTGCGAGCCCATCAAACTTTCGAACATATCAGATTTTCTCGAGCTCTACTTGAACCACCCAAGCATCGATATTTGGCTTGAGAACATACGCGCGCTCCTTGGAACTTCTGTCACGATTGTTTACACGAAGATAATCGAGACGACGAAGCATATGAATACAGGCAACATCACCACGGTTACGCTCATCGATGATGGGTGGCAATTTGGGATCCATGGATCTCTCCTGCTCACGAATAAATCCAGATAGAAATCTTTCACTGGAAATGGTACTCGGACTTCGATCAAAAATTTTTCATTCTATATCATGCCTCAAGAGATTGATCGTACCCGAGGCGATAGCTCGATTTAATTCAACGGTCTTTGCGTATTGTCGTACAGCTAGGATTTCTGCATCAAGCTGAGATTTCATTCACTTTTTTGGCACCAATATAGTATCCCCTTCTCGAATGATTACTTGAGCACGCTTCCCTTTTGGCTCATACTTGGTACTTGCTTCTGGATCAATAAGCCGATTAATTGCAAGTAGATCTGTGTAGCCTGGAAGCTCATTAGCACGAGCTATCGCATCGAGTGTATCACCACGGCGAATAGTGTATGGTTCAACCAAATGGGTAATAGCAGACTTGAATTGTTCTCGTCTGGTTTGTGGAACTTCTCCAGTGGTAAAACTTAAACTTTGGTTTTCCATGATTATCTTAAGAGCATGTCGCTTTTATCCTACTGTATTTGGGAGTTAATTGCAAAAAACGGAGGGTGGTGAGAAAAAAGCCCACCTCATAGTAGAATACTAACAAAACATGGAGATGAAATCGTATGCGGGGTTAAACATCCCCCCTAGTATGTATACAGAAAAATATCCAAGAAAAACGATTGAGTACGCTAAGGGAATTGTTGGAATCAACTGAAGGATAGTTGTCCAAGAAAACAGATCTTCTTATCATTACCTCCTACTGTAACCATGAAATCGCATCGTTCATCAAGCCAGGTTTTTTTGCATTTTCAACGAGTGGATATTTTCGTATCTCACTAGTTTTCATGACCACTGTAACTATGCGAAGATCCCAGTCAATTTCGATACTTGCCAGGTCTTGCGCGGTAGAAAGTTCCACATATGCAATGTTGTTCGAATTCTTGTCGATAATCGTGGCCTCCTCATCTCATTCTTTCATTACGAAAATCGGTTGCCCCCCCTGCTTTTTAACAAACAGAAGGTCAGAGAAGTATCGAATTTTTCACTTTTCTGAGTCGGAAATTATCGTTTTTTTAGCATCAACAAGAAATACGCCATTGTCATTTTTTCCGACGATCACGTCCGCATCTGTATCCTCAAAATACCGCACAAATTCAAAATCATTCTTCTTTCATTCCGGCTTACCATATGCAATGTGACCGGAAGCATCTATATAACATTCTCTCTTGTCACATAGTGTCATTATTATGGTTCCATTTCCATCGAGAGTCCATGTTTCAACTTCAGAATCATCACCGAAATCCAAAGTTTCGCTCACTCGAGAAAAATTATCTACAAAATACCATATTGGCTCATCTTCTGAACTCGTCTTGTCCTCTATGAGGAGAATGAAATGCTGTCCGCCTTTTTCATCGTCATACGAACGAAAACCATAGTAGTCAAAAAAACGATCGATGTATTTTGGGATATTGGCATCTGCTCGTAGTATTAATGGGTAAAAGTACTCTTCATCGAACTTCAAAAAATACTCGTAATATCCAAGCGGAGTGAGCTCTTTTTTGTCTCAGTCTGGCTCGATCCCCCATTCAGTCGATCAAAAGTTTTCATAGTAGCGTAGCTGTTCTCCAACTCGTGCGATAACTTTGGGGTCTCAATCGATAATTTTGATAAGGTAAATATTGTTAACTTGAAAAGAGAAAGATTCTCCGGTGTCGACATTGATAATATCGGTATAGGAAATGGATAGTCCAAAAAGATTTTTTGATTCTTTGTAACCGAGAATAAAAGAAGCCTTGGAATCTGAGAGCTCTATTGTGGCGGCATCGTAAATTATAGGACGCATATCCCCATCGATCTTTCCATCAGGATACCAGACGGCGCTGTATTCCCCTACGGTGCGATTTTTTATTGAAACGGTGATCATAGATAATTTAATTACGAATATACGATAATGTTACCCTTGAATCCTCATCGGCAGTAGTAAGTTTTTTTTGCTTTCTGGCACATACCGATATTCCTGTTTGGAAGTTGGAAAATGCACCGAGAACGAGGAAGTTTCCTGTATCATCACAGGACTTCGGATAAATTCTCTCTTGAAAAATAAATTCATCAACCTTGTCGATATTTGTGGCGAATGAATCAAGGTATATTTGCCGGCCATATCTCCCGAATCTCCATTTTGCAATCCAACCCTCTGAACGCTCTGGCTCTTTTCTGAGCGTCATCGGAATATGCCTTTTGATAGTTTCTTGCTCCTCTTTGGTAAATAATTCGAGATTCTCCCAGATAATGGCAAATATTCGCTTATCTTGGAGGAGCATGCTTGACAATGGATTTCTTATAATAACTTTCTTGGATTCAACGAGCTTAAAGAAATCCACCGCAAAATCAACATCCGTGAGCATAAATTCAAATGGGAAGAAATTCAATATGACATCGATGGGAACTCCTTTCATCGTAAAGTGAGAATCTCAAATAATATGGGACTCGTAAATATCAGAAATCACGATATTTTCCGCTCCGAAAATATCTGAAAGCATATCCTTGTAATCGTTTGCCATGATAAAATCCTCATCGTCAAACGAATGAGACAAAAGAATTCCAAGTTTCTTCTCACGGAATGGGCTAAATACGCTTTGTATGTGTTGAACAAAAGAATCTGCAGGATTATACAGCTCGGAAGGACACAGGTGTTTTGCTAAGTGGTAAGATTCTGTTATCAGCCCCGGGGTATTGGAGTTTGTTTCCAGAAATTTATAATTCCCATCTTTGCTGTCAATAATTACATCATATCTCGCAAGAAAAAAATCTTTTACGCTAAAATGCCTCGGGAAATATTTGAGCAGAGGTCCAAACTCAGGTAGGTTCTGCTCAATTTCTTGTTGAGAAACATCGTATGCCTTGATAAAAACAGCATTCACTTTTTCTACAATAGAGAGAAATTCATCCCACTCTTCGCGAGAAAATACAAATACTGAATCGTAATCGATGTAACGAAAATAATCCTCTTCCAAATGAGAAATTCCATACTTCTCTGAAAAGAATTTTTGAAAATAATCTTTGTTACAAGATGGAGAATAGGTTTCGAGCTTGGGCACTTTTTATTTTGATTTAGAATATTGTGAGAGCCCACGCACATAAAGAACGATGAGAATGATCCAGAAAAATGGGGTAAAAAAAATATATCCAAGAATTAGAGAAATACTCCCAATAAAAATGGAAAGTCCAGATAAATTTCACGTGAATAATCAGGGTCTAGACGCGTAAAAAATAAACGGTATAGAACTTATGATGAAAAGAACGAAAAGCATCGAGTTTTGAGAAATCACGAGTCATACAAGTGTCAGCACCGTAAGAATAGAGCTGGTCGGAGTGAAGTATTGTTTTATGTAATCGAGCATATTTGGAAGTGTATCAGATAATTCATCTTGAAATTAACCCCCTCATCTTGAAAATCCACCTCATCCAAACGACCGTACGACACTTGAAGAAGAATCACTGTTGGAAGATCTTGACACGGAACTCCCATTCGAAGAAGATCTTGACACGGAACCCCCATTCGAAGACGAGCCGCCTCCGTAATAACTCGAACTGGAATTTTGAGGGATGCTTGCCATATATGATTTAAGTGATTTTCATACAAAATCTGCATCCGTAGAAACAAAAGAAATAAAAAGTACCGGTAATAATATCAAGTAAGGAACTATCTTCTTGTGGTTATTTGGATCAAAATCATTTTGCAATCGGACTGAGGTTTTTATGTTGGAAGAAGGAATGTTGGAGGAGTGTTTTAGATTTCAGATAACGGTATTTGCAGCTCGTGACTCAATTTCTGATCGATACTTCGCATACTCAGAATTCTTATCCAGCAAGTAAGTCTCGTAGGCTCCTACAAAAACTGGCTGTTTCAAAATCGAAATATGCTCTCGTCGGAAAGTAATTTCTGCCCCCTGCTGTTTCAAAAGATTTTCATAGGAAAGTGTTCCAACTCCTGACTCTGTATCAGCATCCATACATATAATTTGCGATATCTCTTTCTTTTTTAAGAAATCAACATCTGGATATTTGTCAATTCGATACACCACTTTCGATTCTTTGAGACCAATTTGAGCCTTAAGATAGGGATCTATGGTATGAAAGGCGTACTGAGGCATCTTATTGTTTTCTTCAAAAATCAGATAGACATTTTGCATTCACGAAGTGAGGGTGGCTCATTTGACATACTCAATAATCTTTTGCATTTCTGATTGAAGGTATGGAGATTCCTTGCTGGCAGTCAGATACAGATATGCTTCAAATGATTTTGAATAGGAATTTACCGAAGGGTGAGTTAAAAACGAATACGCAACATTGTTATAACCAAGGCCACGAAAAACCTCTCAGACTATTACGAGCATTATGGGATCAAGAGCAATCACTGTGAGAAGCTGCTTGGACGAAGCGTCTTTAAGTTTTCACAATATACTTTCAGAGATTTCCGCAGCAGAATCAAAAAGAGGTCCCCAGTCTATGTTTTCAAGAAATAGTTCTGGAGTTTTATAGTAACGTATGATTTCGGAAACCCGTCAAAACTCACCTTTGAAATACGCTTTAAAATCAGGATCTCAACTATAATCATAAGCATAATGTTCTTTGTCAGAAAAACCTTCCCCTTGATCTTCTTACTCTTAAAAGGATTTTTATCGGGATGCTTTTCCAAGAAATCGTGTGCGTCTTTTGCTATGGCAAAACGTTCCATATTCATACATTAATATGCATAAAGGGATACAGATATAATCAGTCCCATTGCGATCAGGAGTCATTCAATAATCTTTCCCAATGTTACATTTTGGTCTGCTATGATTTCTTTCTCAAGAGGAAGAATTTTGGAAAGAATAACAAGAGTGCACTGGAGCAATAGTATCCCAAATATTCCGAATGCTATAACACTCAGAATGGAGTCGAAGAATTTTTGCCAACTCACCCCATGTTCCATGGTAATTCCGAGGAAATATATTACCGAGGAAGTCATGATACCTTGACTGAGAAGCTGTCAACGGAGTATGTGGCCGAGAGCATCATTTTGGGTAACCAATGTTTCTGCTTTTGCATCAAATGGGGTGATTTTTTCAAATATCCAGAAGTTACATACAAAAAGCAGGGCTGCCACCAGAAGGTAGGCACATCCAGAAAGTACTCCATACATTCCTGGAAAAGTAGTAAGAATATCCATATTATGAAAGAATAGAAATAAAGTGTTCTATTTGCAAACGAACAGCCTCCATCTGCCTGAGGAGCATCTTTTTCACTTCATCTTGGCGCTCTTTTGAAAGTAGCAGGTTTTCAGAAAAACCTGGACTACCTGGGATAGTATTATTATTCAAAAGAGCTTGAATAGCAACTTCTCACCGATCCAGATGTAGAGCGTTTTTTAGAAGTGAAAAATAGAGGTACAGCGAATAGTCTAAAAATTTTTTGTTTTTATCGCTTCATGGGTGATCGAGATCAAATTCAGTGAGGGCTTTTGGATCTTGTTTTGCTCATTTTACATAAGAAGCTATGTGAAAATTTCGATCGATATCAAGAAAAAACGCATCATGAAAGACATTCGCAAAAAATTTTACCACATCGTCGAGAAAAGACTCAATAAAACGCTTTTCGAGTTTCATATCTTCGAGCTCAAAATTGGCTAAGCCCACGGGTAGAAAATCGAAATTCGAGAAATTCGTACGAAATGAGAATGTGATCTTTGCAAGACCATGAGATTCTTGAAAAACAATATTCCTGAATGTTCCACTATCATGCTCCGATCGCAAAAAAGACACTCATGAATTCACACTGTAATCCATGAGCATCTCCTGAACCTTTCGAAATTTATCTGCTATTTGTTCTGTCTTCTCGAAAGGTGTCTTAAATATACATATTTCAGCAATGGAACGCATAGAATTATGAATTACACTATTCTGATAGCTCTTTTGCTAATTCTTCTTGTCCTTTTGCGGAAATAGTCTTTATTCCCTCGAGCTTGATCTTGGCCTCTGCAAAGAGTTTTCCCTCCGCTTCGGCTTCATTCTTGATCTGCGCGCGATATGATTCGATTTGATCGAAGTGATTCTTGAGCTTGGTAACATTCTCGATAAATACCGAGGTCGAAAGCACCGGCTTTGAAGAAAGTTCTTCGGACTTGCGAGAGCTTTCGATTGCTTTATCAGTGAGCTCAGAAGACATTTTATCAATCGTTGATCCCATAACATTGATTGCCTTGAGACTTGCATCGAGAGCCTTTTGTGAAGAGCTTTCAATGAGTGCAGTGGAGAGAAGCGTCTTAAATATCGGACGACTAGAACTCATGGCAAGTGAGAGCTTCGATGCAGAATCCAATCTCATAAGGAGTCGCTTTCTCGCCATTTCGAGATTTCCTATCAGAACGACAAGATTGGACTGGAAATACTCAACATTTCTCAAAAACATTTCGTACTTCACCTTCTCATCTTCTGCGGTTACTTCAGCATATTTTGCGGTATACTCCTCAATTTTACGAGCCAAGAATTCCTTGTATGCAACCACCTTACCCAAGTTTGCCTCGATCCCTTCCAAAAATTGTTTCTGAAGATCAATCGATGTATTCAGGGAGCTATTCGCTTGGTCAAATCCTGAAAAGATAACCTGAATCTTTCCCTCAAGCGTCTTAAGATTAAAACTTGCATCGTCCCATCTTTGATCGAGAGATTTGGCAAGTGTTCCAATAAGAGGAATCGACTTCGCCACCTTCATTACTACTCCGTCATTGTCAATGATTTCCTTGTATACGGATTGCACCGAAGTATTCATCTTTGTAAGCTCATCCGACACATTCATAATCGGGTCGCCATCGATAATACTCGCGGTCTGTGTGATGATAGAATCAAGGGGTGCAGTGATTTTTTCTCCAAGAGATCGAAAGTCTTTTGCCTCTTGAAAAGCTTTTTCTACCTCCTGTTGCTCTACAACTCAGAGTGGAATTGCAGTTGTATCGATCAACGCTGTATCCTTGGGATCTCGAACTTGTATGTCTGCCATTTGTGTGTGTTTAGGAAATAAATAGACTCAAAAAGTATGTTTGAAAATTCTTCAAATGCAATTACTTGATGTTTACATATGCATTTTTTATTCAAAAATTCACGACATATTTACTTTGTTTTGCCTATTGTTTTAGCGTATCTTATGATTGCTTGAAATTCAAATTTAACTTGAGAAATACATATTCTAAAATAATAACGACCACCTTATGAGAAAAATAGAGTAAATGGATGCATGAAGAAACATTTACATATTAATCAGGTGGTCTATGAACAATTTTACTTAATCTTGAGAGCCTTGTTTTCATGCAAATCCAAAACTAGTTAAAAAAAACATCACAAAAACATTCGTGAGCCAATTCGTGTAATTGATAGATTATGTCAGATTATCAAATTTTTCCGCGGTGTGGGTGTATGGCTTTGGATAGTGAGAAAGCAATGAATTAAGATAGATATTTAAAAATTTTCAGAAAAAAACTTAGCTGTTTCGGTACATAAAATCCTATTCCCATTCTCATCATCAAATGAATGGCCCGATCCTTCGATACGAACAATCCGATTGTTTGGGTTTGAAAAATGCGAGATGAGAATCTCGGAATTTGAGACTGAGACACTTTGATCGTTTAAACCGTGAATCAAAATGATCGGGGAACTCACTTTTTCCAGATCGCATGAGATCATCCGAAAATCATCCACTGAAGTTATGGATCCGTAATTTTCATCGGAAAGCGATTCTATGGTGTCTTCATCTCAAATGAATACAGCTGGTGCCAAGAATCCCATACACTCAAAACGGTTGGATAAATCGAAGGATAGCAATCTCAATCAGCCAAAACTCTTTCAGATAGCTCAGTGTCTGGAATTCGGAAATCGTGCATCGAGAAATTCAAGGGCACTCGCTATGTCGACATGATCATCTTCTAAGGAAAATTGTTCAAATTTCCCTTGTTCACGATAACACCGATATTCAAATCTTACGAAATGGAATCCGGCATTGGCAAAAGCATTTGCCAGTCCGTCTGTTTTCTGAGAAATGGCATTTCCGCTCACTCAAGGAAAATAAAGTACAAATTTCGAGCTCTTGTGTTGTGGAAAATCTACCCTCATTTGCAAGGTTGATCACTCGGATGGAAAGTGAAATATCTCGTGCATTTTTTATGAGATTATATACTAAAAAGCTCTCGTCATAGTACAAAAAACCTTATCAAATGCAACTTGGTGGGACTCCCCTCCTAGCTTTATTCGTCAGGCAGCGCTCGGCCGAAAGCTCCATCAAGGAGCTTTCTATTTCTCCGCTCGAGCAAATTTTACACAATACCAAAATCATTTCGCGCTTCGAAATACCTCACGGTCTCGTCCCAACAATCAATTTCAGTATTTGCCACATAAAAATCCCTATCGGGGTTATTTAGTGACAAATGGTGGACCTGGTGGGACTCTTCCTCGCCGGCTGAATGCCGGTTTCGGACGCGGAGGTCGGACGACCAATCGTGGTCGCCCTAAAATCCTTCGGATTTTTCCTCCGTACTCGTCCCCCCATCCGAAGTCCAAGAGAAAACAAAACCACCTCGCTCGGGGTGGTTTTTTGGTTTTCTCTGGTGGATTGTGTCACATTATCAAATTTTTTGGTGATGTAGGTTTTTGGGTTTTCATAGGGAAAATTAATTAAGATTCTAATTCCCAAACTTCGTATAAATCTCCCACAATTTCATGTTCTATCCGCTCAATTGGTCCGGGAGAATAATAATCATCGCGAATATTATATCCACCTTTCGATTCTTTCTTGAAAATCTCGAGTGGTACATAGGTTCATTTTTTAGTTTTTGCGACTACAACACGCACTCGTTTACCGTTTAAATACCCTTTATAAATAAGAAGACTTCCATCTTCTTTGAGAAGGATGAAATTTTTAGAAAGTCACCGAGCGTGTTTTGAAATCAACGAAACAAGTTCAGATTTTATACTTGGATCGAACGAGGTAAGCTCTTTTGAAAATGAACGAACAATTAGAATCATTTTGTCTCAAGAGTGTTAGCAAGTTTTTTAAGTGATGTATTTCTTTCCGCGGAAGTCCAATAAACATCGAGTAACTCTTCATCAAAACCAACTTTGAGAATTTCAGGTTTTTCAACATAAGTTTCCATAAAACACTTGAAAAGAAAGGTCATAGAAAGCCCCTGTCGCTTTGCTTGAGTCTCAAAACGCTTTTTTAGGCTAGCATCGGTTCTTATAAGGATAGAGGTATTCATATACTCTGA
>JBEICN010000005.1:0-40501 GCA_040383945.1 Candidatus Peribacteria bacterium
AGGCGATCATCGTGGGTAAGAATCATCTGAAGCACCTCGTAAGCATCCAAAGGGAATTCGGATCCGCGCATTACCACCCTAGCCCTGAGGACCGATTTGCCAGCATGGGCAAGGCCGAGTTGGGCTGGAATCAAAAGAATTCCCTTTGGAGAGCCCTGGGATTCCCAAAGCTGCTTCATCTTGTCGGTCGAATTTCTTATACGACGGTAATAGGAGAACCGAAGTTCACCATCATTATATTTTTCGACTACGTCATATTTGTGTCTGTGCAAGGCACGGAGAACACGAGTAACAGGAATGCTTTGATCAACCGTAAGATCATCATCGTGGTGTGTAACCATAGTGCGATCGAACACTACAGCAAAGTAACCTTCGGAGCCTTGCGGCTTCGGTTTGGCGAGCATTTGCTGTTGTGCTTTATTCAGACTCCAGTCAACAACACGGCCCCAATCGTGTTGACGAAGGGTTGCGATTTGCTCTTCGACAGGACGGGCCATGTAGTACCCTGAGAGATACCCATAGCTCGACTTCACAACTTCATCGGAATAAAGAAGAGAATCTGATAACTCCTTGATTTTGTCAGAGAGAAATTTCCGAACTGTGTGTAGCTCATCGCCTGATTCAATGAGCTTTTGTGCCCCAATTTTGTCGAGACCAAGGTGAAAAATATGTTCCTCAATCCACTTTGTATCGGGGACTGAATCATGAACAATACGAACGATTTGCTTCAGTTGACCTTCTGTGGCCGGAACTGCTTGCGTGTTCTTATTAGACATCGCAAGTTTCCTTTCATGGTGAATATTTGTTTTTAGAACTCCCACGAGAACCGACGGCTTCGTGTGTTCACAAGTATGAATATTCAAAACTCATCAATAGTCAAAGTTATTTTTGAACCTCATTTGGTAGAATCCTGAAGGATTGTCCTAAATCTCATTGGGGCATAGAATTCGAATCAGCGAAAAAATAGGAGCACACGCAATAATTCATATTGTTTTTCTTTGGGAATCGCATACCCTCTGAGCGTCAGTCTACCTGGAAAAGAAAATTTCAAGAAACTGGTTTGTATACATACGCAAGTTCCTATCAAGGACGCCTCATTATTCATAATCATATTCTATGCTCATCTCAATACTCCTTATCGTGGTAGGAATAGCTATCCTTATCTACGGAGCAGATATTCTCGTTAAGTGAGCCGGATCTCTCTCAAAAATTGCAGGAGTTCCAACTATTGTTATAGGCCTTACGGTAGTAGCCTTTGGAACGTCGGCGCCGGAGCTGGTTGTCAATCTCACAGCAGCGGTCAACGGAAAAACAGATATCGCAATCGGGAATATTATTGGGAGCAATACAGTCAACATTCTCCTCATTCTCGGATTATCAGCACTTATTACTACATTGAAAGCCAAAAAATCCACGACCTGGAAAGAGGTCCCCTTTGCATTTTTGGCGATACTCGTAGTATTTTTCTTATGAAATGATATTTGGCTCGGACAGGGAAAATCGGATGTATTAACCGCGGGAGATGGGCTGGTACTCATCTGTTTCTTCGCGATTTTCATGTACTATATTTTCGCACTATCGAAAAATTCAGAATTGAAGAAAGAGGAGTCTGACGAAATCGTAATATATGGAAAAATACTATCAATAAACTATATTGTATTTGGTTTGATCGGACTATTTATCGGATGAAAGATGTTTGTATCTGGAGCCTCAGACCTCGCCCTTGCTCTCTGACTTTCGGAGTTACTTATTGGGCTGACTATAGTCGCCGTAGGGACTTCACTTCCGGAATTAGCAACTTCTATAATAGCCGCACGACGTAACCAGTCTGATATTGCCATAGGAAATATAGTAGGATCAAATATTTTCAATGTTTTTTGGATACTCGGAGTTACTGCGATCATTCATCCAATTCCACTGAATTCTGGAATGAACATCGATATAGCTGTATCGCTCATAAGTGCTTTCCTTCTCTTCGTTTTCCTCTTTTTTCGAAATAAGCACGAACTCGGAAAAATTCATTGATACCTATTTCTCGCAATATATGTTGCGTATACTGTTTACTTGGTGATACGCGGATAGCAACTTACCACCAAGAAGCAGAGACAAGGTTATCTTACGAAAACCTACTGTATCGAGATTCCATCATAAATTAAAAACATGCTGTCACGACTTTACATGGGTATTGTCATTTTGAATTCTTCCATATAATCCCTCAGCAAACAGACATCAAACCCCGAAGCGATAATCGTCGGGCGCACCGCGTGGATTTACCACACTGAATGAGCTATGCATACATTGGTGGTGCGACTCACATAACAGATGCTGATCACTTGTTATTTCATCAAAAATATGGAACTCCTTCACTATCTCGCAGACCACGCACATGATCTCATACTTCAAATGCCCTATTTTTGGATATTTGTCTTCATGACGATAGAAAGCAGCTTCATTCCATTTCCATCAGAAATAGTCATGATTCCTGCAGGATATTTTGCTGCTACTGGAAAAATAAGCTTCTTTTTATGATTTTTGGCAGGATTATGAGGAAGTATAGCATGAGCACTGATAAACTACGCCATATGATACTATGGTTGAAGCAAGCTCATAGCTCGACTCATCGGCAAAAACAACAACGACCTCTGTGTGGATTTTTTCAAAAAACATGGAGATACTACGACTCTTATCGGTAGATTTATTCCTGGGATACGACAAATAATCTCGTTGCCAGCTGGAGTATTTCGCATGGATATGAAAAAATTTCTCATATACACCTCCATTGGAGCCTGACTGTGGGCACTCATTCTTATGGTGTTTGGGTACTATATCTGAGAAAATAAGGAGCTTTTTTTACAATATAAATACCACTTTACCATTGGATCTTTGGTGGTAATTACATTGGCGATTTATGCAAAAATCAAAATCTTACAATACCTGCAAAAAAACACTCGTGCAAAGAAGTAGCTAAAAGATCTTTTGTAACTTCTTGGCAAGCCTAAATTTGATCTTCTGAGACCTTAAAATTCGGCCCAGGGAGTACCGAGAACATTCCAAGAGCATACGGAAAATCGGGTGAGTAACCAAAGTCTTCTGGATACTCCCTTCTGCCTGGAAATTCTGGAGGATATATCAAGTCCTCAGAAGATCTCGGCAAATCCCCATGAGGAAAAGGAGACTTGGAATCAATCGATGGATCGGGGGATGCAATATAACTTTCATCCTCGTCAGGATATGACCTGAAATCATAGACAAATGATGGCATAGACTATTTGGTGTTACTATAATTATCACCCTGCAAAGATTTTGGAGCGATGTGAAAATTATAGAGTCAAACTTTTGAATAAAAAAGACAAACTGAAGACAAAACACTTACACACTGCTCATGCTATAAAATACCTGAGATATAACATTGACGAGAAAATCATAAGCCCAAAATATCCCAAAAATATAACATGGTGACATTACAGCGGTTGAGATATTTTACAGTAATTTGATGCCTCAGATGAAAAGCATCGAGCTGGTTTTTGAGGACTCAAATTTATGGCGGTTAAAATATAAAAAATTACTGTACCATTTCTCATTTATCAGTACAGTATGGGCATGAACGCCTCTTCCCCACTTTCAGATCAGACCATTTTTTATTGAAAAAGAGTCACAGAAAAAAATCCCATATCCGATGGAGAATACCAGCGACTATTGGGCTTGAATCCTACCCTTGGAGAGGAAATAAACCGACACGTTAAGGAGGTGCTTTTTACCGATCTGCAAGAACTTCGAAAAACAGACCTCAATGATAATGCTAATATTATTTCTGAGTCTTCTATTGAGCAAGCCAAAAAAGATTTGATTGCCGCCCTCAAAAATCTTGAGAAACTCACGAAAAATCCACAAAGCATCGTAGTGATTGCCGACGACTGCTTTACCAATATTCGCCTTCTCGTACTTCTCAAAAACATTCTGGGAAAGGAGAACTATCGTAGATTTATAAAGGTGGTACAAATAAATTATGATACGCCAGCCAACAATGACTACCTTGAAAAGCAGCTAGAAAACAATCATACTTTGTGCATATTAGGAGGAAGCCTCTCTGATACGTATAGCATGCACGAGTCGCATTACGACTCTCCACTTGCACAAATGATCAAGACTATCTCAGATGAATATGCTCCTCGATACATAAATAAGCGTCTGGTTGGAGTATGCTTCTGACAACAATATACGGCAAATATTATCGGAAAATCTAGGAATTCCACGGGAATCATTGCCACCCTCAAGTGACCTGCTCAATTTGCCCCATCGACTTGCACGCTTCAAACTCTAGAATATGTAAAACCCATTTACCGACAGGCGCTTAATGGGCTCTCAAATGATACTGCCAACGAAAAGTTCACAAGTGCGTTTACTCGAAGTTGATATGTCAGCTTTGATCTACTTAAAACAGAGTGGAAACTCGGAGTCGTACCACTCATAAAAGATGACGCAACGGGTGGAATAGTCGGTTGGGGATCTGGAAATGGTAATATAATGGGGGTTCAGTTTCATCCAGAACTGAGCTTTGTTACAAAAACGTATAATACGACCAAAAATATCAGAAAAATTGCCCCCACTCTCAGCCCTCTTCCAGAGGAACAGGCGCTATTCGTTAATAATTTCCAAATTAGCCAACAGACACAACGAGATATTGGAGAAGCGTTCTATACCTACACGATGCTGGCATTTATTAGGGATATTACAGAAAAATATAATCAAGTTCTTTCTTCCCTCTGAGAGAATAATCATACTCCTACTGTCGGGTATGCCAAAGCGGTACAACGGCTCGTTAACATCATTTCTCAACGTGTCAACTTGACGATGCAAAATCATGATACGTGAGGAGGCATGGAAATCGTCATCAAGTGGATCGACGCCGTTGATCGCGAATGAAGACTACTCCTCAATCATCAACTAGATTGGAAAGTCAGCAGAAGTATAGATGAGATTTCAGAAATTCTTGGGATTTGATCTATTGTCGATCTTATCCAAGCACACAAAGACATACAGCAAAGCAGAAATTATATCGTGAGAGATCTCGGAGCGGGCGATGGTAGTACTCTTAAAGAGTTGTATGAAAGGCTATCCAAACAAGATATTATCTTTTATGGAGTCGGAGACTATATCTATTTTGATCTCTTTACTTCACTCAGAAATACCAAATATAAGCATGAAATAGAAGAGGAGGTAATGATTCTATTCGTTGAAAAAGTAGTACTAGAATTCCGAACACAAAAAGGAGTCTCAACGATATTAAAAATCAAGAAGGCTTTGGAAAGAGTGACATTCAGCAAAAATGACACTATTCGGAATTCATCCATGACAAATAACAAAACACTCATGTTTTCGAGTGAACACGAGTATCCACTCAGTCAAAAAATCCAAGACCATTTTGAAGTGCATCTCAAAAAACTTGAAGAACTGAAAGAATTTGTGGGTCAAAACATATATTCGCTCTTTTCCAATTTCATCCAAAAAATATATGTTTCTCAATTTAATGATCTTCGGATTAATGACGGGGTAATTTCCAAAATTGATTTTCAATATTCGATACGATCCACCTCTCATGTAAGTGGTCGAGAGTATATGAACATTATTTCCGATTACATCTATAATTCCGCCAAACCCGGGAGCATTTTTATTGATAATGGAATTCACGAGTCCTATACTTCCATTCCACGACTACGAGAGCTTGTTGAAGTATACCGAGAAATGTTGGGAGTGAGCTTCAATCTTATTTATGACAAGAGTACAAATTACTTTTGCTCCGTAATCATTACCAAAGATGTCGAGTTTTCTGATGAATTTTGGAAACCGCATCTTAAGGATGACAATTTTCTCATTGTACCACTAAAAGAAGCTTATAAATCAACATTTTTTCAATTAGAATACTTTATTAGAAATTTTATCATCTCAAATTTCAAAAATAATATCGTATTCTGGAATTTTAATACTCAAATCATAGATGCGCTTAAAACGATCATGGAGCGACTCAAAGAAGAGAACACCCAAGCAATCCCGCAAATCATATTGGATCTCATCAATCATATTGCAAATGATGATGAATTTAAGAAAAAAGGAGTAGCTTATAATAGTATCAATATGTCAATCCTTGAAAACTATACGCTCAATGGAGAAAACTTAAGTACGATCTTGGGACGAAAAATCTATACACCGATATGGATGAATATAGACGCAAAACGAAACTATTAATGTGAAAGGTTACTCAATTTCCAAAATCCAATCTTCAAGTGCTATAAAATAGTCCTCGTCAAAATCATATTGTCTCACAAGAGCTTTAGCCCGTGCTATGGCCTCAGTCGATACCATCGTATGTCAAACTGGAGCGAGAGTCTTGACTATTTTGAGGGCCTGGGAAGCTATTATATTCTCTTCATCGGCTGACTCAGGATGGTCTGCAGGACGGTCTGCATATCGTATGTAATCAATCGTTTTTTGATTGAATTTCCAATGGGCAAAGACCATTGAGGTAGTCATGGATCCATACTGCCCCAAAAGTGCTTCTTCTGCAAGATACTGTTCCTGCACTGTAATCGCCTCCTTAAATTTATCAGTGAGATTGAGATCTTTATCAGCAATAATAATAGAATTGACAATTACTCCAACTTCTTGCATGAAGGCGGCAAATTCTAGATCTTTTTTAACATACTTGATTTTTGGCTCTTTCCAAACTTTGATAAGCTTACTTTGAAGAGAGGAAGAGGTAGTAAATGATTGCATATCAATACCATATGGGTCAAGGTTAGGCTCAAGATATCCGACTATCGCGGTACTCAAAGAAATATTTGCCACTGTTGTAAATCCAAGCATCTGAATAGCGTCATGGGTAGTTTTTACCCTTCCTCCAAATCCATAGATAGCAGAATTCGAAACCTTGAGTATATTTGCCACAATCATGGGGTCTGTCAATATAATCTTGAGCAATGCATCATTATCGAATTCATCACTACTCTTGAGCTTATTAATTTCAGTGATAGTCTTTGGAAGTGGTGGTAGATTTTGAATTTTATTCTCTATCAATTTTTTCATTTCATCGGGCGTGAGTGATGGTGTAGCAATAGCCGCTTCGGCTCAGCTGGAAACATCCTTTTTGAGAACCTGTACGGGAGATGTAGGATTTGAAGAGGTGGGTGCAGAAGTGTGAAGCCCGGTGGTTCGTAGTGTATTGGTCATGAGAGGTATTCAAAAAATGTATATTACCAATGTGTAGAGTACTTATTGATTTTCACAGAATAGTTTTGTGGAATCATCGGTATCTCATGTAATGTTCGTTATTTATATTTATTTTTCTACAATACACAAGCAGTTACCTGAACATTATTATTTTTGACACACCCATAGGTACACCTCATCCAAAAAGGCAAGCTGAGACTGGTTATGGGCGACAGGAAAATCTACACAAAAAATCAGCTATTCGCGGTAATTTTCGAATCGCTGTAGTTTTACAAATTCATAGAAGTTTCGTAGATACTAGATGTATTTTGAACGTATTAGTTATGAACATAATTCACACGAGCAGTTGCTCAAAAACAAAAACCATCTAGTATGAGAAGGTATTTCAATACTTTCTCGTCACTTGTACTCCAAAAAAAAATTCATACTCGTCATCCTCGCATGTAGTCTCAGCTTGCTACTCAGCAGTTTTTCAATTACCTCAAAACCGTATCACGCTTCAGGAGGGCAAGTTGATGCAGAAGTGTATTCCAAAACCAATCCCGCTCTCCCCACTGCAAAACGAGAAACCGTAAAAGAGCATCAGGTGCTGCGTGTTATAGACGGCGATACGATACAAGTTTTGATAGATGGTAAACCAGTAACGGTACGACTGCTTGGTATTGATACCCCAGAAACATCCACCAAAAGAACGGGTTATAGGGAATGTTATGGAAAAGAGGCAACCGAATACGCCAAATCGCTTCTTGCAGGAAAAACGGTAAGAATTGAAACTGATACTACTCAAGATTCAAAAGACAAATATGGTCGAATGCTCGCACATGTCTTTTTTTCATGAGGGCGGTACTATCAAGAAGAAAGCATAAAAAATGGGTATGGCTTTCGTTATGTCTACAAAAAACCAACCAAATACGATAGTAGGCTGAAAGTAGCTGAAAATTTTGCCAAAAAAAATAATCTCGGCGTATGGAAGAGATGTGACGGAAAACGAGAGCGTACAGGAGTATGATGAGCGTAATTTCGCAGGTCCGCTGAAGAAAATTTAGTTATGACCCTATATTTGCAGCCACTGAATATTTACATTTATAAATTTATAGCTATAAATCAATTATATACTCAACTTTACTTCCATGGAACGATTCGCTTTTTTTGATAAATTCTTTGATGGGCGGAAGCCTCTCGCCAATTCTCCAGCAGCTGAAGATGAGCAAATCGATGAATGAGTGCATCAATATTGAGAAGAAGCCAAACTGAGTGGAATGCAGAGCACCTTAAAAAACATTCCTGCAGAAGTCAAAAGTAAACTTGAAAGGGTACTCTTCAAAAGTGACGCCGCTACCCTTGGGGCAATACTCAAAGGTGTTCTCTGACTCAACCAAGTAAAATGAGAAGTGCTAGTTTCAGAAAATACGGTTTCTCTATCCTTGAAGGGGAATCTTCGTAGTGAAAAAACCATAGAAAAAATATACTTGGACATTTACCGAGCCTACAACGAAGCGAGTCCAAGTCGAAGTTCCTTTGCTCAAATATCGGATATTGGATTTGGACCATTTTCTCTATCTATCACTTTACAAGGCTATCAAAATACGATCATATTTGATGTAGAGCAAAAAGGGTCTCTCTCTGAAAAAGACTTACAGCGTATCGCGGAGATCTTTGAGAAACATGTCCTCTCCAATGCCAATTTGGAATCAAATCAGGAAATGACGGAAGACACTATATCGGAACGCCTTGGTCTGAGTCAAGCAGATATTGTGGTAATCGAAGAAAAACAGGTCGAAATTACCATGTTTTCAGACGAAATATCGCATTTGGATTTTTGAAGTCTGCTCAAAAAGGTGAACCAGTTAGGTAATAGTACCTATACAAGTTTAAGAAAAAAATATATCCATGTCAGCGAAGAACTCTACATGTCAGCCTGATGAGAGCAAAAATTCCATTTTTCCGTGATCACCGAAGATAATGCTCACCCCATCGAGTTCGACATTATCATAAAGAAACATAGCATGGTAGTACAGGTAAAGCTTCTGAATTTTGGCTTTAATCGAAAGTTTCTATCTCAAACTTTGGTGCCGATCGTAAAAGAATTGCGTCAAATGTCGTCTGCAAAAAATCAGGAATCTATTACCGAATATCTCATGCGAATGGGGGTTCGCGTTTATGAAAATTCCAATTCTGGAAGTACAGATTTGAACAGTTTGTATCAACGAGAGGGGTTCATGGGGTATGAAGATATCAAAGAAAAGATCGAAAGTGGTGTTATCAATGCTTGGAAACACAAATCAAGATACGAAGAAATTGCAAATCTAAAATTTAAAAACGTTAAAGATATTGTTCCAAACGCCGTACTTTTTGAATGACCTGCTGGTACAGGAAAAACCACGCTTGCGAGAATTATCGGCTCCCACCTCAATTATCCTTTTGTGTATATTCCTCTGAACAGCTTTATGTCAAAATGGTATGGGGAGGCAGAGAGTCAACTCGCACTCATTCTTGAAAAAATTGGTGAACTTGCGAAACAAAGCGGGTGAGTGGTAATCATGATTGACGAAATTGACGAAATCGGAGGAAATCGCGAAAAAAGTCATGAAGCCACCGGAAAAATCACTGGAGTATTATTAAAAAAATTGGACGGTATGGAGCGTATCGGAAATATTTTGCTTGTGGGAGCTACCAACCGAAAGGATGCTCTTGATCCTGCGTTAATCAGCCGCTTCAAGTACAGTCAATATTTCCGACTTCCCAACGAAATTGAAATATCAAAAATCGTCTCCCATTATCTCCCAGAACTTTGAGATATCCCACCTACCACCCTCGCTCCATTTGCTTGAAAAATCTCTGGAAGAAATATCAAGAATATCTGTGAAGATGTTGCAAGGATTGCTATACAAAATGAAATTGACCAAAAAGATACAGATCTTCTGGAGGTATTTACAAAATCTCTCGTTCAGTCGGTTGATTCTCACTAAACCACTCGATCAAACCTCTCCCCTCAAATTTCCCCACCCTATTGCCTAGGAATTTGGAGGAGTTTCACCGGAAAGTGCATCTCGAATAGTCTGTACTACGGCTCGTTCTATTTGTGTATTCGAATCCGAAGAAGCTTCTTCTGTATCTGGTTTTTGAGGTATGACTTCTGGGGGCAAAATATTACGCTCTAGTGGCTTTTCTAGTCCTGTGGGGTCTTCTGTGTTGTAGGTTTTTGGAGATAGCATATAGGTAATGGTTAATGAATGGAATGACTGAGCAAGCTGTGAGTTCTGGTGCTGGTACTTCCTCTGATGGAAGTAACGGAGCCGGAGCGAGATCATTCGAGCAATTGGAGTTTTTGGGCTGAACTGAGAATTTTTCATGAACCAACTGCTCCGAGATACTGAACGAGAACCTGTCACATGACTTCCGGACGTATCGCGATTACCTCTCGGTCCATCAAAGTATCAACATGGTGATCGGTATATCGATTGTATTCACGACATTTAGTTTGTGAGCGCTCTAATTTTTTTGATAAATATTTCTCATTGCCAGAAACGGCCAAATCGATGGCAAAAGTGTACCTAGAACCGTCAGGTCTGCGTACTTTTGCTATGAGATCAGCTCAAGCAGTCACATCATCATGGTCGCTCGTACGGTATACCTGCACTTCGCGAAATCCCTGTGCCATCAACTTAATTTCCACAATTTCTCGCAACACTACCTCGACTAAGTTTTTGAGATGGTAGAATTCGTCGCTTCGAAACTCCTGAAATAGAGCGAGATATTTTGGATCAATCTTCCAATTTTTTGCCTGGTAAGAATGTGCTTTGGACTCTCTCAGATACCAAGAAGCAATATTTTGTCATTCTATGCTCATAGAATTTCGTGGCTGATTTTTGTCATAAAAATGCTTAATAGAGTCAAGCCAAAAACTGATCCGATCTTGCATCTGACGGGAATTGAAACTATTGACAACCAGCGTTCGCTGGAGACTTGCCGCTCATTCTCCGGTTTTGGATTGATTATATCAGAGATCGGGAGAAGAAGATTGTGTAAGATTTCTCATAATTTGATTTTTTACATTCCACCACATATTGCGGATTTAAGCAAAAAACGAATGATAAAAAAAATAAAATCATGTTGCAAAACGATAATTATCAATATAGTCAATTGAAAGTTGCATAATTCATTCTCAAATGAACAAACAGGTTTCAAGCAAAACAACCATTTGATATTGAGATACTTACGCGTATCTCGTAAGTGCAGGAATTCATGTCCAGACATACAATATACCTTGTCAGGTTCAACGATCTGTAGAATCGATTCTCTTCTGTGAAGAATGAGCCTTTCGCTCTTATTTTAGAAATGAAAGTGAGCCTACATGTGTGAAAGTGCATCCACTCACAGAAATTATATGACTCAGTGTCATAGCTTTTCCCAACAGCAACGAGTGGCTTCAAGCCAAAATCAGTCGAAATCTGATTGGGAAAGAGATCATAATTCCTACGAGCTATTATATAGATGCTCTTTGGGATTATCTCTCACAGAACTACCCTTACATCTGTCGGACTCGGAATATGAAAACTCTCGCTCCCACATATGCACTCCACCTTGCCGCTAGAAAAGCACTAGAATTGATAGAAAAAGAGTCACTAGAAAACTGAAAGATGAATGACGTTCAAAAACTCGTATGCAGTCTTCCTTTTGCAGTGGCGAGTCGACAAGAATTCCCCCTCGACGTAGTACTTCTTGACACAAAATACCATGACATTGAGTGCGGCGAGTTCACGTGCGGGATTCTAAAACGAATAGATCAAGGCAATCTTACAGCCGATCAACAAGCGCTCCTATGCCGATGTGCTAAAATAGTCACTGGAGAAGGAAAACTCTAGATGCTTTTGCCCCAAATAATGGGTGGCTTACCTCGGGCTTTGAGGTACTCATTGGCACGACTGAATGGACGACTTCCAAAAAAACCAGAATGCGCAGAAAAGGGGCTTGGGTGTGGTGACGTTATAATTTCGTGCCTACTCGGATCAATCAGATTCATTTTGGAGATGGCAGAATTTCACCAAAGAATAAATACGACGCCTTCACATTCTCGTGAAATCGCAGATATAACGGCGTCTGTAAAATTTTCCCAACCTTGACCTCGATGCGATCCTGGTAAGCCATGCTGTACCGTCAGTACGCTGTTGAGTAAAAACACTCCTTGATTTGACCAGTCAGTGAGATCGGTATCGGTACGCAAAATATCAAGATCTTCGGTAAGCTCTTTGAACATATTTCTCAAACTTGGCTGACTCCGTGATCCACTTGGAACGGAAAAAGCCATTCCCATAGCAACATCTGGCGTATGATACGGATCTTGTCAGAGAATCACCACCGCAACATCTTCCAATCGAACCAAATCAAATATCCGGAATACATGGGAAGGAAGTGGAGCGCACGCATGTACTTGGTATTGAGTTTCTACGAATTTTTGGAGTTTGCTAAAATATGGCTTTTCAAATTCCGAAGCAAGCGCCGTCCTCCAAGTATCTTTTAGTTGCCACTCTATATCCATATTAAAAAAGTTCGATATTGGAAGTATGGGTACGATATACGGTTCTATTTGCGTCAAGCAAAACTCCGGATATACGACTTGAAGCAAATAGTTTCAAGCTTAACTCTATCGGTGTAATAAAACAAGCGGTTGCATAACCGTCAGCATACATGCCACTCGATGACTCGATATAGGTTGCTGACATGTGATGTGCACTCATCCCTGTGAGTGCATCCAGTAGGTGATGCGAATTTCAAAATTTTCTTCGAGACCCGGCCGAAGAGCAAAAAAATCAACCCCTCAACACTACCGTGCCAATAACTTTGGAAAAATCATCCGGGTCTTCTAGTCAGACATTCCATCATCATTTTCCATAAATATCACCTCAAAAATCTATCAAAACACGTGGATATGATTTTAGAATACGCACGATTTTGTCAAGTGCATACCCCTTGCCCACTCCACCGAATTCAATGCAAGCGCCTTGAGTGAGGCGTACAGCATCGCCTTGAATCAAAACATTTCGGAATGTGGCATTTGGAGTTCATCAAAACATCACGGTTTCGCGAGAACCATACCCCAACTGTGTCAACCGAGATCCTATGGTCGGATCAAAAATTCCGTGAGTTTGGCGGGCCAACTCAAGCGAAAAATCTAACATAATCTTACTATCCGCATCAAGTTCTCCACCGCCAGAACGATTAAGTGTATCCAACCAGTTCCCCGGAATAAATCTCGAATATTTTTTATCAAACTCCAAAAGCATGACTCGAATCTCGGAAAAAACCTCCTCACAAGAGTGAGGGGAATCTATGGTAATTCGTAATTTCGTACCAAGAGTGTCGAGCTCAAAAATTTGCATCTCAGAAAATAAGAAACTGCGGGGTATTCGCAACGCATTTTTTGAAGGTAAGAAATTCACCCAAATCACACCATCGCGTACTGCTCAAGCTTATACTAAAGCGATTGTATGTACGCATTAAATGCTTTGGTGGTCAAACTCGCCCCCCCGACCGCGTCGAGCTTAAGTCAAGCGATTTTTTTGCCCACCACGGAAGAAGCCACATTCACGGAGAAATTTGTTTGGAGTTTTTTTGAAATTTCATGTGTTGCCATAGGCTTGACCTCAACAAATGAAATAGTGCCATCTATCGTAGTAAGAATAACTTCAATTTCCTCTTTTCCAGCAGGGCTGACATATGAAATCACTTTGGTCATAGCTTTGCTTGCTGTAGTAGGAGATGTTGAAATCGAAAGTGGTGCAGAGCCAGTATTTTGAACTCCCTCAGACTCTGGAGCCGTACCGGTATTGGATCCGGAAATCTGTATTCATGGCAAGAGAGGATTCATGTCGTTTGATCCAGTCATGGTAGGTGTCGTTCATGGGATAGCCATATCCGTACCGCTCAATGTACTATTTGCCCCCGTCGCTGTCTCTGATGGAACAGGAGAAACAACTTCCATGGCAGGAGTTACAGCATCGGGAGTCGTAACTTTCTCATCAGTAACTGCTGGTGTTTTTGGAGTCACTGTAGGCAGATCTTGAGCTACGGGCTCCACAGATTTTGGAGCGCCACAAGAAACAAGAATTCCAGTAAGAGTAACGGCGGCAAGTGTTGGTATGATTTTTTTCATGTTTCAAGTATTAGAAAAATAGACCACAAAAGTATAATACCAAAATAAGGAAATCAAAGTGATTTACAAAATGACAGATAAATCCGTTGATTTCGTCATACACCGCTATATACTCTTGTTATCAGTAATCATTCATATGAACCATACCCTCTCTCCCCTGCTACGATTTATGCAATCTAAAGTACAATCCTACCAAGGAAGAAGTGATACGCCATTTATCGCTGGTATCCAAGATGTATTGCAAGTTCTTGGAAAGGATATATCAACGGAACTATCTCAACAACTCATTAACCTTGTGAGCAAATCTGGGTCTCAAGCCCGCATTCTCAAACGAGCCGTTGCCAAAAATCGAAACTAAAATTCGATTTGACTCTCCGGTACTATTTTATAAGATATTCCCATATTTTTGGGAGATTACCCAATTTTTTTAGAATAACTCATGTCAAACGTAGCACTCGTTCGGGCGGTTCAAGCGCCTTTCATCAAAACAGACCTTCCTCAAATTCGCACAGGAATGGAGGTAGAGGTTCACCAAACTATCAAAGAAGGAGAAAAGTCTCGTACTCAAAAGTTTAAAGGTCTCGTTATTCACACTCGTGGAAAAAGTCCTCTCGAACAGACTATTGTAGTACGAAAAGTAGCTGACGGGATAGGGATCGAGAAAATTTTCGCAATTCACTCATCTACCATTTCGAAGATAGAAGTACTTCGATCATTCAAGGTGCGACACAAAAATATTAGCTTTATCAAAGCACTTCGAGGAAAAGCAGCTCGATTGAAAGAAATCAAAAAATAATAATGACTTTGTCGTTACGTTGGATATACTTTTTTTAAAATTATCTTCCAACATATGACAGAACGCAAAAAATTTACTGCTCCCGTAAACTTCTACCTTACCGACGCTCAAAAGAAAAAAATCGAGTTTATTCTTGAGCAAAAAGGACAAAGTCTCACTGACTTTTTACGCGGCCATATTCAATCTACCATTGAAAAATACGAGGATCGAAACGGTGCGATCAACGTCTACCAAACATATATTGTATAGCCTTTTCTCGCTGGTAGCTTTTGAGAAGGGCCTAACCCCTTTGAAATATGCTATTTAGCGAAATGAAATTACAAGACTCCATCAAAGCTGCTCTTGCCAAAAACGGTTACGAAACTCCAACTCCAATTCAAGAACAGGTCATCAGTCTCGCTCTTGCTGGAAAAAATATTGTCGGGCAATCCCAAACAGGAACCGGAAAAACCGCCGCCTTCGTACTCCCACTTTTAGAACTCGTTGATGGTCGTGTTCGACGACCGCAAGCTATAATTTTGGCACCCACCCGAGAACTCGCGAGTCAAATCCGAGAAGAAGTGTATAAGCTTTCCGAAAAAATGCGTATTCGGTCCACGGTGATTTTTGGTGGAACAAGTTTTAAAAAGCAAAAAGAAATTATCGATGAAGGACCACAAATCGTTATCGCTACCCCAGGTCGTCTCATTGATTTGATCGACCGACGGTATATTGATCTCAACCAGGTAAAGTACTTTGTGCTTGACGAGTGTGATCGAATGCTTGATATGGGATTTATTGACGATATCGACTATATTTGGGGGCACATTCCAAAGGTTGAGCAATCTATGACCTTTAGTGCGACGATCCCAGATCAAATGCAAAGACTCCTTTCCAAATATGTAGGAACGGATTACGAATTTATCAAAGCCACACAAGAGCTTACGGTTGCCAAAATTGATCATTCATTTGTTGAAGTTGAAGCTTTTGACAAATTCGAGCTCCTCAAAAAATACATCGCCGAAGCGGGGAAAAGTAAAATTATTGTTTTTGTGCGAACCAAGCATGAAACCGAGCACCTCTCACGAATGCTACAAGATAACGGGATTCGCGCGGGGTTTCTTCACGGAGACCTTGAGCAGCGTCAACGAGCACGAGCACTTCGTGCCTTTAAGGATGATGAAATTCAAGTTTTTGTCACAACCGATGTAGCAGCACGAGGGCTTAATATGAATAACATCGATCTGGTCATAAACTTCCATGTTCCCGAAGATCCTGAAGCGTACATTCACCGAATCGGTCGAACTGGACGAGCTGGAGCAGAAGGAAAGGCGGTAATGTTTGTTTCTCCTTCAGAAAAGATGATGATGAAAAATGTGGAGCGGCGAAATAAGATCGTACTGAAACAAATAGATATAGAAGGAAATCCGGTAGAACGCACTCCTGACGAAGGACGACGAGGTTTCGGAGGAGGAGGAGGGAGAGGTGGATATCGAGGTGGACGAGGAAATGGTGGTGGATATCGAGGTGGACGAGGAGGGAGAGGTGGATATCAAAGTCGTGACCGGGGAGATTATCGAGGAGGGAACGATGGGGGGCGCTCTGACTCTGGGCAAAATCCTCATGGAAGCTACCAAAGAGGGGGGAGATCTGATTTTGGAAGCAGTACTTCGCGAGGTAGTAACAGTGGCGGAGGTGTCTCAGGTGGAGATTTTAGTGTTTTTGGAAACTAATATTCTTCTTCAATTGCCATATCCTCTTATTTGAGAAAAAGATGATTCCTATAGTATCCAGGAGTCATCTTTTTCTTTTATGAGTAAAGTTTGTGCATAATCATTCAAATACACCTCATCCTACTACCCCCCTGGCTCGACATCTTGTATTAGGAATTCTCTTCCTCTATCCTTCCAAAACTCTATTTTTAAACTGAGTTTCAATCTTGTTACGAATAATCATTGCGAATAAAAGAAAGAAATTGATTTGGATGTCTTTTGAATAGTCCATAGCACTCTCGGAGTCATCAAGTCCCAGATATATCCTATCATTGATCTGAACCACAATATCATCGCCAACCCCTGGAACAGCTGCTGAAGCTATTTGAAATCCGCTTTTATGAGAATCTGGGGTTTTCTGCAAGAGCTTGTAGAGATTTACATACTTTTTATCAACTCGGTTCATATAATCTAACACAATGGGGAACTGCAAGCTCATATGAGCATTTGTAGTAGTAGCAGATTTATTGGTGCTGAAGATATTCCTCACATGGAAACTCTTTTTTTCTTTATCGAGAAAGTAAAAATTCAAGCTATCACCTCAAAGAAAATGTATAATTCCTCCAAGCATAGTACTCATTTCATCACTCAGTTGTAAACTTGCCAAATCATGAATCGAAAACTCTCTATCAAAACGCAGAAGCCCATCCGTATACTCCTCCAATTGCTCAATGTACAGCTGAATATATTCTTTTTTCACTTCGGGTAATTGAGTTTTTTCAGTCTTCTCTACCTTAATAGAAGACGCATTAAAACTTATCGCAAGGGTGTCTTTTTTGATTCTAGCATGGTCTTCTCCTTGTCCTCCTTCAAAAAGATGCTTCGGTTTCTCAAAATAATATCCTTGGTACCCCGATATGAGATCCAACTGCTTCAAAAATTTAAACACCGATTCATCTTCTACCCTCTCTGCAAAAAAAGTCACATTTGGTCTTTGTAGTTTAAGAAACTTTAAGTAAAAAATCAGTGTCTCCAAATCATTCGTCATCGTTAATTTTCGAACACATCGCTGATCGTGTCAAAAAGTCCTTTCAATGGATCTCTTACATTCTTGAATAGCATGACAAGAGGAGCATACATTGAAAATTTCCATCACATTCGTGCCGTCAATCTTGATGATATCGATATCCAAAAATTTTGTAATATCAGCGAGTGTATTGTATCCAGAAGGAAAATCATCGATAGCAATCCTAAAGCCAATAGCTCGCAACTCTTGAATTACTTGATTGGTATGAGCGACGTTAATTGAGGACTCATATTCTAATAGTTCAATAATAATTTTTTTGGGGTCTATATCATATGTATCAACAAGGGTTTTGATTTTTGCCACGAATTTCTCATCCTGAATAGTATTTGGATTTACGTTGATAGAAATCGATCCCTGTATGGCGTTTTTGGATATGTACCTGAACGTGAGGTCAATAATCTGTCAGTCGAGCTTTTCAATATATCCTACCTGCTTCACATATTTCAAGAAATCTTCTGGATTCATTATAGCCCCCTCTCGATCTTTTACTCTCATCAGAATTTCTGTCTCGAGAAGCTGGTGATTAATGTCAAATATTCCTTGTCCATAGAGTTCGATCCTTCAGCCTTCGATCACATCGCGAGCATGCACAAGTTCCAACTCATCCCCCAGCACTTTATTCACTCTATCTGAACTCCGACTCGCATTCGAGCGAATACCGTCTTGTGCTTTGAGATCCTTGGAGATAGTTATAAGGCCCCAGAGAAGAATATCTGTCTGACTCAATTCAAACACTTTCATACTATCAAAGAATCAATGCAGGTGAATAGCTGATTTTGGATGGAAAGCATTCAGTTTATCTTGGAGAGAATAGAGTAAATTTTGAATTTTATCGACAACATCGACGATATTCCTGAGATCTTCGCTTTTCTCAACAACATGTGCCATAGACTTCAACTTTGCCATATCAAATTTTTGAACAAATTTCGTAAAAAGAGCAAGAAAATTTTGATATTCCGTTTTGAGATCTCACTTGCTACTGGTGGTACTCATATTTACTACTGACGATAGCTGATCAAACACCGTAGAAAGCTCAGCACGGTAATACTTCAAAGAATAAATAAAGTCATCGATTCAACTTCAGGAATTCAAACTATTATAAAAATCAGTGAGTTTCAGGAAAGGATCTGAATTTATCGGAGTGATTGGCGTAATCTTCATATGTGGGGATTTCATAACTCCTATATATTAAAAGTAAACGTCCAAAAGTCCAATATAGAAAGTTTTACTGCTCTATTCGCAATCTTGAAAGCTCAAAATTCAATACTTTTTTGGACTAGATTGACTTTTCTGATACAACGAGTCGAGACACATTTAGTTATTCATGGATAGTTTTGTAGAAATGACATTAAAGAGCATTCCAAAAACTACCATTCCATAGATGGTATTTGTTCCCATGGCAAATCGTTGAAGTGCTGTCTGGGGTGAGGCATCTATTCCAAGTCCAGATATGGTAACGAGTGCATTGAAAAAATAACTCGAATAATTTTGAAGATCTGAAATCATTCTCACATTTTCTGGTGCAAAATAATCCGCCATCCAGTAAATACCCGCAAATAGTACCACCGAAAGTGTACATGTTATAGCGAGTCTGATGAAGCTCGTACCATAAGTAGATATAGTACGAAATAGTTCAAACCCCATAAAAAGTCAATATTTCTTTTTTAAGAAATATCTTTTTCTTTTGATATTCATTCGAATGATGTACAACTGAAGGACTCGATTCGATACTCCCATTTCTTTGTAGTATCTTTCGAGTAGATGTACATAATTTTCACAAACATAGAGGAAGGCGAGCATTTGGTTGAGATAAATCTTATTTCCAAGCATATTAATTCTCATGTCAATACCCTTCGAATAGCTGAAAATATTGAGCTTAAGACAACCTTTTTTTATAGCCTGTATCAAGACTCTGTCCAAAGTTATATTTTTGGTAATTTTTTGCATGAGTTCCTCCATTTCTCAATTAAATGTATGGAATAGTTTTTCCATGCCAGGAGTTTCTATGGAAAATAGTCGAAGTTTGATAACGAGGGCGTAAAAAAGCGTCTCCAAATACCGCTCGGTATGCTTTTGCTGCTCGGCAAGTTCTCACTTGAGAAATGCATCGACCTGCTGAAGTTCTTTCTTGATCTCGATATTATCACCGAGGACAAGTAAGCGGATCTTCTGCAAGTTGAACTTGGGCGTTTCTCCAAAATTGGATTTTTTTGAATGAGATGTATTTTGCATTAGTCTATGATAAGGAAAACTCGCGAGTCTTAAATTGAAATTTAATTTTTATACAAAATAACGTAAAACCTTAATTTGGCAAGATTTCGACATTGATAATTTGAGAAGACTTCTGACGAGTAACACTGGTAGCTCGAACTTCAATATCATAGGTTCCCGGGGATAGATCTTCCCCGACAGGCACAACATACTCTTCTGAAGAAGCACCGAGAATCTTGAAAAGTTTTCCTTCGATATAGAGATTAACGGCAGATATTTCTACTGGATCCGTCACCAAAAACCTCAAGTTAGCGCTTTGCCCTTCATAGAGGCGTATTGATTTGCTTGGTGGACTCTTGATCGTTATGAGAGGAGCATTGGACTCACCTCAAAATGAAATTTTGGCACTCTGCGTTACTGAATACCCGTAAATATCAACTGCTGTTATCGCCACATCTTGAAGACCAGGCTCCAAAAATGAATACTCAGTTTTTATATCTCCAGTGGTGATGGGTGATTCGACACGAATAGTTCGAATCACTTTGTCATTGAGAAGAAACTTAACCTTTTGGATCGGATTACTTGACTGGTAACTCAAAGAAAGCGTTGACTTACCGAGCGGGCGGGTAGAACCGTCAAGTAGGTTGCTTTGAAAATCAATCTTTGCGCGCTCCTGTGAGGGTCGCACACATGCCTGATCAGAATAGCTTGAAATAAACGATTCGCCAAGATCCGTAAATTCGTCCTCTTGGGACTGCCCCCCTGCCCACTTGCGTGTGGCTGCAACCCAACTTGGATCATATGACTCTACGATTGGCTCGAGATCAAGTAATACCCCGCTTTTGATAGATTCAACCGGAGTATCCACGGTCACCTTCCCATTACAGAGGGAATCCACAGTTACTTCTTTTCCGGCGGACTCATATTTGGTAGGCTTCACTACAAACATCCCCGTGACACGATTTCCTGATGGAGTGTTCTCGCTCGCAAGTTTACCGGTAATATTGGATATCGTGGCAGTATGCACGCCATCCGGCTTCTTGAACTCCATAACTGGCAGTCATTTGTGAATAAATTCCATATAATCTCTCCAAATTGGAGCGGCACAATTGAGACCATCACAAGTTCATTTGGTTTCGGTACCGTCCACATTTCCCGCCCATACGACTGTGGTGTATTGTGGGGTATATCCTGCTGTCCAGAGGTCACGAGGAAGTATTTTTTTGACTCCCTTTTCGCTCACATCCTTATTGCTCGTTCCAGTTTTGGCAGCGGTAGGTCGGTCCTTGAGTGTGAGAGCATTATTCCAAAAAGCGCTTGGACGTGCAGAACTATCAGCAAGAATATTGCTGATGAGATACGAAGCAGCATCGGAGAAAATATATTTTCCAGCCGTCTCGACATATTGCATAATCACATTCCCCTTCTTGTCTATGATTTTGAGGATCGGCTCCGGCTCCTTTCTCCAACCTCCTTGTGCAAACACGGAATATGCCTGGACGAGTTCTATAGGCTTAACTTCACCAGTTCCTATGGCAAGTGGCATTCCATATTTTCCATCATTGCGCAAAGATTCAATACCAAGAGATCTTGCATGTCTCACCACTTCCTCTTCCCCTCCGGCAACTTTTATCATTTTTACAGCAGGAATATTTCGGGAATATCCCAATGCGGTTCGAATTTTCATACGACCAAGAAACTTCTTGTCATAATTGTCCGGTTCCCATTTTCCGAACTTAGTGTTCACATCGTATATGGGAGTCTCAGGACCCACCGCATCTTTGGTGAGAGCAAGAGCATATACTATAGGCTTAAAAGAAGATCCTGGTTGTCGAAAACTGGTAATCATATTGACCTGCCCCTGCTCTTCGGTGTTATAGTAATCCGGACCTCCCACCATTGATACAATTTGCCCCGTAGTATTATCCAGACTTATGAGTGCTGCACTGGTAGCACCGTATTTTTCTCGATTTATTTTTACTTGTTGCTTTACCAGAGATTCCGCTTTGTCTTGAAATTTGGGATCAATCGTGGTGTAGATCTGCAATCCTCACTGGTCAAAAAAATCGTCCCCATATTTCTTGAGAAGATAATCTTGCACATACATAACAAAATGTGGGTATTTGATGTTGGTGATATTCTTTCGAAATTCAAAATCTATACCATCTATAATTACCCGCTTAAACTCCTCTGGCGTGATTTTGTTATCCTCGAGCATGCGAGATGCTACAAAGTCCTTGCGACCCGTGTTGTATTCCATGGCGTATCACTCCAGTGATCGTTCAAGATCAGTTTGAAGCATATTTGCGCCAGAATTCGAACTCGTGATCTTTCAGGTACCCGAAACTGTAGTAGAGGTTTTTGTGGATGAGCTTCTAGATGCGGGCTTTTTGACAGCGGTAGATTTTGAGGCAACAGACACACCGGAAGATGTGGCAAAATTTGGGAGTGACGAAACTTGAATCTTAATGTTATTGAGTAGAGCGAGTACATCTTTGTAGGTTACTCGTATGCATCCATTGGTATCTATCGAATATTTCACTTTATAAAATTCTTGTTTGATCCCACATATTTTTACATCTTCAGCATTGATACGCTCAAAGCTTAACTGGTTGATAATGGTCTTGAATTCTTCTACTAATATTCTAAATTCTTTGCGTCGCTCCACTGATCCAAGTGTTATTTTTTCTTCAGTTTTATCATCCCTAAAAACATACAAATATCCCATGAGTCGATCTCTATAGGCGTATGGATTATAGTAAGTGGGTCACTTTGGCAGCGAAGCGAGTATGGTGGCTCCCAACACACCAACTTCGCTTGCGGGCTTTCCAAAATACGTTTTCGCAGCTTCTTCAATACCCGAGGCATTATTTCCAAATGAGATGCGATTGAGATAGAGTTCAAGTATTTTTTCCTTGGAATACTCTGAATTCAATCGGAACGAGAGGTATCATTCTTTGATTTTTCTCTCAAAAGAGCGTTCGTTGGAAAGAAATGTTACCTTAATTAATTGCTGCGAAATAGTGGAGGTACCTTGAATTCTTTCAGTTTTACCCGTGACATAGTTGAGAACTGATCGTATGAGCCCCTTAACATCGACTCCCTGGTTCTCAAAAAATGTTTTATCCTCGGTAGATATTACAGCTTCTCGTATTTTTGGGGAAATCTGCTGAATGGGAACGTAGGTTCTTTTTCCATCCTTACCTGCAAAAATAGAGTATAATTCGTTACCATTACGATCCAGTATGACTGAGCTTTCTGGCAAGGTAAGGTCTTCGATCGAGTCAATAGACGGAAGCGCTCGGAGGTAGGTAAAATACATAATGCCCACAAACAGGATACTGAGAGCTAGCAGAGAAAAGGTAAAATACGCAAAAATAACCGACCATTTAACAGATTTTTTCTTTTTGAGAATCGACATGAGCCGAATGGCTTTGAAACCAGAAGTAGGAGGACGCTTTGAGGTAGGCATAAGAACAGTATAGAAGAAATTTCAAAAGAACCAATATACGAGTGATTATTTCAAAACAGTTTTTGCATCATTTCATAGAACAATCTCTATGTTTGGTCCTACAAGATCAGAATACTTGAGCATGCTTTGGGACTGAATTGGAACATTGAGCAAGGCCTGCAGGGCCAAAATCGTAGGAGAAGCAGGAGCTAGCCCCGTCGTATCAATCTCGTTATAGACATGCCAAATTTCTGTTCTAGGAATGGAGTCTTTGGTCGAAGAAATTGATTTTTTTTCGGGTATGTTAAAACCATATTTTTTGAGATCCAGAGCAAGACGATTGGCAAGACCCGTCGTTCGTGTAGCATTGACCAATGTGATTTCTTCATTTTCTATATACATCTCGGGATAGTTGTAGATGAAATTGGCAAATTTTCGTATTACTGAATACTCAGACACATTGGTGGAAGTGGCTCAGTCTGGTAACAAGACAGACATTCCCCCAAACTGTTCTCGCGCGGGAGTATAAAGAAATCCCCCAACCTTACAAAAGCTTGCCGATTGAAAGCATCCATCATTAAGATTAAAGCTCAGCATTTTGGAACTTTGTAAGTCTTTGGCAAACATCGCAAGCTCCGCCAGTTCATCGATTTGCAAATCAGTCTTTATGTGATCGGTAACGGTGGAGTACAGGCGTGAAAGCTTGGCTGGACTTGAAAGTGCATCCAGAGAAAATAGTTTATCTTTGATGGCTCGAAGTACGAGTTGCTGGCGTGCAGATCTGTCAAAATCACTCGTGGAATGTCGAGATCTGACATATTTGAGTGCGGTTTGACCATTGATCACTTGAAATCCTTTTTTGATACGAAAGGTCTGATATCACCAATTATCATCAGGAAATTCATAGTCTACGAGATCTTCTGGAACATCAACCTCAATGCCACCGAGCACATCCACAAACTTTTTGAACCCTGAAAAATCTATGTTCAAATATTTATCAACCGGCTCTCCGGTAATTTCCGTGACTTTATCCGCGAGTCATTTCATAGCTACTTCTGGAGTAGCATCCTTGAGTGAGCGTTGGTATACTTCATTGATTCTTCCATAAGATTTACCCCGCGCGGTAGGAATTTGCACATAGAGATCTCGTGGTAGCGATAGCATGCTGATCGTCTGGGTTCTTCGGTTTACCGATGCCAAAATAATGGTATCCGTAAGGTCAGTTCCTTCATGTCATGCACCTCCAACTCCTGTGAGCAAAATATTGAGCTTTTCTGGTTTTGATGCTTCTGCTTTGAGAAACGGCAAGGATTGGGTTATAATCGTTGGAAGCTTCAAATTGAGCTCAATACCAGACACTCGAGCTAGTGCCACAAAACCTGAGAAACCTACAAAAAGACTCAAAAAAGACACTAGTACAAAAAAGACTACGGTATTTTTTGCCTTACTCGCTAAGTATTTTTGTGCAACATCCATCCCCCTGTCTCCGATGTGTCCAGATTTAATACCGGTATACTGGCTCAGTTTCTTTTTTTTAAAAGTCATGCAGGTAAATTTGAGAGCGAATTATAAAAATTCTACCCCAAAAAACAAAGGAAAGTTTGAAATCAAAATTCAAAATTGCGAGCAAATACACTCTACCGAAAATTGAGAATTTTCTTGCATGATCTCGGGAGGGGTATCAATACAACTCGAAGGTTGATTATCGTATCACCAATTTTCCTTCCTTCATTCACACATGAATTCGTTCGATTGGCTCAGTATTCGTTATCAAAAAGTGTGCTATTTGATCGGATACTTCTCGATTGATGGCACGCTTGAGTGGTCGCGCTCCAAATACAGGATCATACCCGAGTTGAGCAATCCATGCCACCACTTCTGGATCAAAATCTATGAGTATTCCTTGTTTGAGCAGTCGTGTACGCACCTTCTCGAGTTCGTTGCTCGCAATGGCTTGAACTCCGATTTCAGAAAGTGGTCGATACATAATGATATCATCAATCCGATTGAGTAGCTCGGGTCGAAACCACTTGGTGAGTTCCTTCATGAAAAAACTTCTCTCACGCTGACTCGTAACCCTATCATCATCAGAAGGGGTGAATTCCTCGGGTAAACTTGTGATGGCATTTGATGTCATGAGAATAAGGGTATTTTTAAAATTCACTCGCCTTCACTTACCATCTGTGAGATGCCCTTCATCCAGTATTTCTAAAAACACCTTAAAAATTTCGGGATGCGCTTTCTCAATTTCGTCAAATACTATGACCGAATATGGTTTTTTTCGTACCGCCTCCGTCAACTGTCCGCCTTCTTCAAATCCGATGTAACCAGGAGGAGCACCAATCAACCGAGCGATAGCATGGGCCTCGCTATATTCTCCCATATCTATATGTATGAGAGCTTCTTCTTGAGCAAATAAAGCTTCTGCCAAAGCTTTGGCAGTTTCCGTTTTTCCTACTCCAGTTGGACCAAGCAATAAAAAAGAGCCAATAGGTCGTTTTGGGTCATTCATGCCCATCTTATTGCGGAGTATGGACTTTGAAATAATGTCAATCGCGGTATTTTGCCCGATCACTCGAAGTTTTACAGTATCTGCCAAGCCAAGCATCCGCTCGCGTTCAGACTGGCCGAGCCTACCGACTGGAATCCCGGTCCACTTGGAGATAACGAGGGCAATTTCGGAGGAATCCACGGTTTCGCGAAGCATATGAGAGCCTAATTTTCGAGATTCTGACAACATATTTTCCAAATCAGTAAGCTCACGCTCAAGACTTGGGATTTCGCTATAACGAATGCGTGCCACTTCTTGAAAATTTGTCTCTCGCTCTTTTACGGAGGCCAGATATTTCAGTGACTCCAATTTTGCCTTTATTACCTCTTTTTTTGCAATAGAATCTCTTTCTTTTTGCCAGAGAGCATTTTTGTTTTTGACCGCCTCCCGAAGTGCTGACAGACGATCAGAGAGATCCTCCAATCGCTCCTTCGGAATATTTTTTTCTCTATCCAGTGCTGCTTTTTCGATTTCTAGTGTGCGTAATTCTTTCTCCAAGCTTTCGAGTTCTGCTGGCTTGGAAGCAATAGTAGTTTTGACGCTTGCTGCAGCTTCATCAATGAGATCAATAGCCTTGTCTGGCAAGCGGCGGTCCGCAATGTACTTCAGCGATAAATCTACAGCGTCCACAATAGCTTGATCCGTAATTTCAATACCATGAAATGTTTCATAACGCTCTTTGATGCCTCGCAAAATTGCAACCGCATCATCTCGAGACGGTTCATCAACCAGAATTGGCTGAAAGCGTCGTTCTAGGGCAGAATCTTTTTCTATGTATTTACGATATTCCACAATAGTAGTAGCTCCGATCACCTTGATACGCCCTCGAGAAAGTGCGGGCTTAATGATATTGGCAACATCAGCACTTCCCTCACCTCCGCCGGCACCGACTATCATATGTATTTCGTCGATAAACAATATCACCGCTCCTTCACTTTTTTCCACCTCTTGAAGCAGTCATTTGATACGCTCCTCAAACTCCCCTTTGTACTTGGCTCCAGCAAGAAGTCAGGTAAGGTCAAGGGAGTGAATCGCAATATGTTTCAAGTTTTCAGGAACTTCTCCGAGCGCAATTCGGTGAGCAATTCCCTCAACAATTGCCGTTTTTCCAACTCCTGGATCCCCAATGAGTATGGGGTTATTCTTGGTTCGACGAGAAATGATTTCAATGGTGCGCCGAGTCTCGCTTTCTCGCCCGATAACCGGGTCCACCTTGCCTCGTCGCGCTTCTTCCACGAGATTTACGGTGTATTTTTCTAGCATGGATGCATGTGAATTTGCATCAGCTGGTAGGAATTCTGATTGCATATACGAATAATTATTTAGCACTTAAATTATATAGGTGCTAAATAATAAAGCAAGATATATTTTGATTCTAAAATAAATTAACATCAAAAATATTGTATTCACTATTGCTCCATATATACTCGAAACCAACGAACGATTACATTTTGCAAAAAATTCTCTTTTTTATCGGATGCATCATAACCTGCGCTATCGGCGCATTCTTTTTGTGAGCAGCATTTGCCGAAAAAACCAGCGCTACGCCAAAAAACAATACTCAAGCACCTACACTAACAGATCTCGAAAAAGCGTATTCGGAAAACCCAGACAACATCATGTCCATACTTTCAGAAACCCGCTCACTGCTTGCTGGCTCTACCAAAAATCAAGTAGTACTCAAGCGATCGCGTCTTCAACTTGAGCGTGCAACCGCGGCATTCTACCAGAAGCATCTCGATGAAATCGCGCTTTCACTCTATCTTCGAGGAGATGCTTCAGCGTATCGGGAAGCCTTTCGGCAGCACAAAGTATTGGAAATAAAGGCAGATATTAGCCAATCCTACGCGAACCGACTCAAAAAATCCGTGCTCAATGGGAATATTAATCCAAAAAATCGAGAATTCCGATCCTATGCCTATATTCTCGGGCGTCTTCATGAAAGTCCAAAAAGCGGGTCTGGTGGACTGGATACACATACTCTAGAACAACTCAAATCTGCTGAGAAAGGCAGTCTTAAAAATCAAGAAATTCAACTGAGTAAAGTGGAAATGCAAAAGGTGTTCGAAGAACTTTGATATCTCCCCTGGCGCCAGCTCGATCTGAAGACGATGCGAAAAATCATAACCACCGAATGACTTAGTATAGAAAGCCAATATACCCGGGCATATGTCACAGCCCAAATGCTATTTGGAAGAAACATGCTCGGCAATCGCATCTACCTGCGAAATACCCTACTACACAAGAAACAGATCGCGAGCCTGTCCTGCGAGGCAAATTCGACCGCGCACTTTTATAACTATTATGCTGGCTTAGCAAAAGCTCCTACAGCTACCGAAAAAGAAGTCTTTGATTGGTTTCCTATTGATGACCGCTTACCCAAAATACAGCGGACAGAACGGGGTATAGAGCGTATCTGGGGAGATCCAGACAAGGTATTTGTCGGAAAAGTTGAATGACGACAAAGCATAAATATAAATGAGCTCACTGGATATGGAATTCATGCCAGAGGCGTTGAGCCAATACTCCAAAAGCGTATGAATTCACTCCAGCAATCAATACGAATCGACCGCTTTAACGAGATGAATATCGTATTCAGTCTCGCAAACAACCATCCTGTGCTATTTTGGTATGTACTGAGCGATGATCCAAAAAAAGGTTTTGCAAAACTAGATTGGACTACTTGGGAAGGAGTGCCTACGACCGGATACATCGGAGAACATACTGGTATTATAGTCGGAGTTGAACTCGACAAATGAGGAAATGTTACGAAGGTTGGATATTACGAAGGTCTGTCGGAGGGGATCATTTGGGAGGCGTGGGAATCTCTCAAAACCAAGGCAAAATACTTTGATAGCGTGATAGTGGCAGAAGGGAAATAGCACTCCTTCGAAGGAATACAAGTCTATAGTGCAAACAAAAAAACACCACGCTGCATTTGTGGCATGGTGTTGACTAAAGAAATTTTCGGGTTTGAGAAGAGTATCGAAATGCTCATGCAATGAAAGAGGCTCACTTAGTCCCCGACATATTGCACTTCGGTATCGAAAACTACACCTCCCCATCAAGAACTACTATCCTCAGATTTTCATTCAAAACCTCACACATATGTTTGCATACGCCCGATTTACATGCTCAAAACTATTTCATTTTTAGGGCAAACGCTATGGCCATACCTGCCGTTTCGGTGCGTAAAATACGATTTCAAAGATGTAAAAATTTTGCCCCTCTATTGCGGAATGTTTCAATTTCTCGAGGAGAAAATCCACCCTCCGGACCAACAAACAGATATACTGCCCCTGCATCCATCTTGATATCACGCAATCATACGCCTTGACCATCAGTATGGGCTACGAAAAAGTTATGCTTGTGAGACGCGTTTGGCAAAATAGCAAAAGTATCTTGTAAGAGATCGGGCAAAAAACGAATTTTTGGAATTCGGTTCCCTCAAGATTGCTCTACCGCTTCGACTACAATTTGCTCGAGTCGGTCTACTTTTTTATCGAGCAAGGCAAGTTTTTGACTTCGATCTGCCGGAAAAAAAATAAATTCGTCAATGCCGGTTTCTACACCTTTTTGAAGAATAAATTCCAGTTTTTCTAGTTTATTTGGAAGCGATTGAACGAGTATGATATTCAGGGGATCCACACTCAGTCATGTTGACACTGACACGCGTTGTAATTCTATCGATTTTTTGTCGATGCCAGTAATTTCGTACATGTTATCATCACCACCTTCTTCAAAAAAAATACATTTTTCGCGAGTCTGCATTCGTAGTACCCGAGTCATTTGGTGATATAATTCAGCCTGATCCATAGCATAAATCCGAAGCGTTTCAAAACAGGGTGTTTTCAAAAAAAACCGTTGCATAATTTTTACGGGAAATATTTACGATTGTAAGTACAATACCAAAAATTCAAACTCAGCTGAGGCAAATAGTTTTCAAAGTTACCCCCCGAGTAAGCTCCATCCACCTACACCACCGTCAAAATATGCCATTTCCCAAAAAACGTACAAAACGCCAATTTCACAAAAACACCTCTTCTTTGCCCTTACACAAGTCAGAAGCTCAAAAATCTCGTCATGGAATAGGGGTGTATTCGAAAGGCGGGCAAAATCATGGATTCATACAACCAAAATCTGGAGAGTATGAAGAATTTGGAAAGGATACCCTATTTGTTCATGGCTCGAAAACCTTTGGAGCACTTGATGGAGATTTGGTGGAATACCAAACTTTTCTTGGTAAATATGGCAAAATAGAAGCTCGAATCGAAGGCATCATAGAACGTTCGTCCAATCTTCATTTTGGAATATATCACAAGCAAGGAGTCAATACTGTGGTCATACTTTTTGAAGGTCTACATGTGCGACTCCCTCGTGATGAGATGAAAAAACTTACAAATATAGCGTCCAATTCTCAACTTACCCCCACCAATGGTGATACCGTGGGTATTCAAGTCAGTGGATTTGGAAGAAATATGCTCGGAAAATTGATAGTCATACTTGGCTCTCAAAACGAGCCCGGATTCCATCAAAAACTCGCCCTCCTCGAAAGCGGTGTTCCCAACGAATTCCCCCACCAAGTGAAACAAGTCGCACAAGGAATACGCCCTCCAAAACTCGAAGAACATTTGCATCGACTCGATCTGCGTGAGTCTACGAGTATTACCATTGATGGACCCGATGCTAAGGATCTAGACGATGCGATAGAAGTCATAAAAACAATGGACGGATACACACTTTGGGTACACATTGCAGATGTCAGTGCGTATGTGGAATCTGGTAGTGAAATCGACAAAGAGGCTATGAAGCGTGGGAATAGTATATACATGGCTGACCGGGTAATTCCCATGTTGCCATGAGAACTATCAAATCACCTCTGCTCCCTACATCCGGGAGGTCCAAAACTATGCTTTTCCATCAAGATAGACTTGGATCAAGAGGGTCAAGTACAAAAAAGTGAGCTTTTTGAAACCATTATCCAAAGCCAGTATCGAGCCACCTATCAAGAAGTGGAAGACTTACGAAAGCAAAAACATACTCTATTTTCTGAAAAAGTATCTCGCATGCTCAAACAAGCCTGGGAGCTTAAGGATAAGCTAGCGCAACGGCGAAAAAGTGAAGGAAAAATCGAGTTCCTCTCCCCTGTCTTCCGACTCATACTCGAGCAAGGAAGGCTCAAAAACATTATTCAAAAACCTCATCTCGAAGCGGAAGAACTCATCGAACAATTCATGGTACTCGCAAACGAGGAAGTTGCCAAAATCGCATCCTCAAAACAACTTCCCTTTCTGTATCGTGTACACGAACGCCCCACAGAAACCGGCCTGGTCCGCCTTCAAGAAATGCTTCGTCCGATGGGGATTGATTTTACTCCAAGAAACCCTTTCAAACCATCTTCCAAAGAGCTTCAGATTGCGGTTGAGCAAGTTCGTGAAAAAGATCCAGAGGGTTGGCTCACTCGCTCGATTCTTTCTTGTATGAGTAAGGCTATCTACAGCGAAAAATCCCAAGGACATTTTGGTCTCGCGCTTGAGCATTATTCACACTTTACCAGTCCGATCCGACGATATCCTGACCTCCAAATTCATCGCATTCTTAAGTACTCACTCGGTAAAAAACTCCCCATTGGAAGTACTCAAGCTCTGACTCGGGAGCTTCCCATCATAGCTCGTCAATGTTCTACGCTCGAACGCCGTGCAGAACGTCTTGAGTATACGATTCGAGATATCTATATCTGTGAATGGCTCACCGAGAAAGTCGGGGAAATATTCCAAGGTAGAGTTACGACCATTCTTGAAAATGGATATTTTGTACAGATACTGCCAGGTGTAGAGGGGTTTGTAGCATTCGAGAGAAATCGTAATTCTCTTATAGAAATTGGGGATACCGGAGAGTATGAACTCTTCCAGGTCGACTTACGAACAAGAAACATCGATCTCAAAAAGGTATAGTGGGTGGATATCGCAAAAATTCCACCGAAGTGATTACACTTCGATTCCGCGATATAAAATCTCTTCTACCAGTTTTTTACGCGTCAAAGTACCAAGCACTCCTGCATGAGGATCATTTGACTCAATGATGAGTCATGCGGATTTTTGAAACGCAGCTACTGCCGCTTTTGTTGATGGCCCATAAATTGCGGTACTTTTGGTGTTAAGAAATCACATTTCTATAAGGATTTCTTGAAGCATGCGGATTTTTGGTGAGACATCTCATATTTTTGGAGTACCAAGTTCTTCAATCAAAGACTGAACTCGCAGTTTTTCTTTTTCAAATTCTTGTAACTTTGCGTCGAGCTCGTCTGGTTTCTTGGGTGCGAGAGCGCTCATGGTTATTTTGGCTGGGGTAGAACTCTCTGTTACCACTGGAGCTGAAGTCTTCACTGCTGGAGCAGAATTCTCCGTTGTTACTGAAGATGAACTCTCCGTGGTTACTGGGGGCAATTTTACCGCTTTCGCAATGCTCTTACTCAAATTGGCAGGTGGTACTTTGGTAAAGTCAAAGGTGATGGCAACTTTGCGAGAGGTATAGATTCTCGCTTTCACTGGACGCCTCCCCCAGGCAAGGGCTCGCGCGAGTCATTCTTCTCCATGCCCCATCCATATATCAATACGATCATGGGCATTCCCTCGCATTCCGGCTGGCACAATAGCTCCGCCACGGTCTTCCACAGATCCGATTCAAAATCATTCTACCCAAATCTTTGTACCAAAATTATATGTTTTTGGAGCGGCAAGCATGCCGTTAAAAACAGGCTTCCCGCTAGCTCCGTGAGTTCCGTTCCCATTGAGAATGAGCTCTTCTCTAAGAGAGTTTCTCAGATAATATCTCTGATTGGGTAGGGGTGAATAGTATGCGGTTGCCATCAAAGTAACCTCTTCATACTCCGCATCTTCTGGCATGGGAGACTCGATGGGTGCAGCAGGCTTGGGTTCATCTGTTTGTGGAGACGGGGTTTCGATCTTTTTTTGCACATTTTGTTCTTGCTTTTGCAGGCTTCAAGACAGAGAAAGCTGCTTCAAAAGTCGCTCCTCTCGAAGAATCTCTAGAGGTTTTTTGCCACTGACTTCCTTAATTTTAACCGGAATACTATCTCAAGAAGCAGCACTTACAATGGGCATTTGAGCCATTGCGAGGGATATCAGGCAGAATGTAATAAGTTTTATCATAACGGTATGCTATCACTTTTGGAACTCACTGTCCAAAAGTAGAATTGACATATTTGTTTTTAACAGGCACCTAGTATAGTAATGTTTCAAAATAAATCAAAATCTGTTACGCAGAGTGGTGGTTTGTTGAATCCCGACACTTCCATCAATTCCAACTTGAATTTCCATATTTTCTTCATAATATACTTTCGTCTAGAAAAGAATTTGGCTCGTACAGATTCTTTTTTGTTATCACATATCTCAAACTTTCTATGATTGATCTCAAAAAAATCGAAGCAGCCATCGCTCAAATCGGTGCAGAAAAGAAAATCTCAAAAGAAAAACTTCTCGATATCATCGAAGCAGCTATCACCATCGCGTACAAAAAAGATTTCTGAAATAAAGATTCTGAAGTTAATGTTAAAATTGATCTTGCTGCCGGAACTATCGAACTCGGTGTGGAAAAGACCGTAGTAGAAACAGTAGAAAATCCTGAAACTGAAATCGCTATCGCCGAACTCGGAGAAGACTCTGGTTTCAACCTTGGAGATGTTATTGAAATCGATGTAACCGACGAAGTGATGAACTCAGAAGGTTTTGGACGTATTGCCTCTCAAGCTGCGCGTCAGGTTATTATTCAGAAAATTCAAGAGACGGAGAAAGAAAAAATATATAACCTATTTCGTGACAAGGAAGGCGAGCTCGTCAGTCTTCGTATCGAACTCGTTGAGAAAAACCGTGTTATTTTTGACTACAATGGAAATCAGGTCGTGCTTCCAAAATCCGAACAGAACTCTAAAGACCGCTACGCGCCCGGGGCTCGAATGTACCTCTATGTCGCAAAAGTAGAAGCAGACGGTGTTATGGGGCCGCGTGTCACACTCACTCGCAAGGACAAAGAACTCGTGAATAAACTTTTCGAAATGAATGTTCCAGAGCTGGAAGATGGTACCGTAGAAATCGTAGCGCTTACTCGGGTTCCGGGAGTCAAAACCAAACTCGTGGTTGCTACCGAATACGATGAAGTCGACCCTGCAGGTTCGCTCATAGGTCCAAAAGGAGTTCGAGTACGCGCAGTGGTAGATGAACTATTCGGAGAAAAAATTGATATCATCAACTACACCCCCGACATGCGAGATCTCGCAAAGGCAGCCCTTGTACCAGGTGAAGTTCAGCAGATCGCTATTGATGAAGCCACAAAGACCATTACTGCTACGGTTACCAGTGAAGAAAAACCAAAAGTACTTGGGAAGGGTGGGGTGAATATCAATCTCGCTTCAGAACTTCTTGGATACAAGATTATATTAGAGGTGGAAGATCCAGTATGAACATCCACTCATGAAAATTCTTCCAAGGCAGAAAAAGAAGCTATTTCAGAATAATTCAAGTCGCTCATGGCTGGAGAAAAAATCCTCGTAAAATTGCTCAAACGACTTGCCGGAATCGGTAAGGAGGGGGAAATTGTATCCGTAAGTCATTCTCAGGCTCGAAATTATTTGATACCCAAAGGTTTTGCAGTGCAAGCGAGTCAGCAACTACTCGAACAAGAAGAGATCAACAAGAAAAAACGGTCTCAAAACCGTCTCACAAATATAGAAGAGCGTCAAAAATTAGCAGAGCTTCTTCACCTGAAAGAAATCACATTTACTCTTCGTGGTCAAGGAGACAAAGTATTTGGGGGGATCGGAGAACATGAAATCATCGAATCCATAAAACGTGAGTTCAAAATCGAGCTGGAAAAGAAGAATATTCTCCTTCCAGAAGGTCACCACATCAAAAAAGCTGGGAAAACCGATATTAAAATACATATTTCTCAAGACACATACATACGAATGTCGGTGGTCATACAAGTATGAGCGCAATAGGTATCGACCACGGCACCAAACGCTGTGGGATTGCGGTAGAAATCGCGGGAGTAGCGCTTCCAAAGGATATCGTACCGACCAGTTTGATTCTGCATGCGCTCCATAAATTGATTTTGGAATACAAAACCAAGTTAATTATAATCGGAAGCGCCCCACATTTGGATGGGAAACGAAGCAAGCAACAAGGAGTTCAGGAGAACTTTGTCTCGGTACTTCAGCGAGAATTTCCTCATTGTCGCGTTGTGATGAGCTCAGAGTGATTTAGTTCTCAACAAGCCCGTTATGAGCTTGAGTCCATCGGACTCTCTTCAGATTGACACATTGACGATCAAGCAGCAGCTATCATATTGCAAGACTACCTTGATAAAAATTAGCCAATGAATATCACCACAAATTCTAAGAAAATTCAAAAAAACCATCTATTTCAAAATCAAATTTGAGTAGGGATGAACGATGCCTCGGAGCAAGTTTCGACAGAACTAGAAACATCAGTAATAAGCTCTGAGGACAGAGGAGGTATTCGCCATGTTTGATTTATTATGGATGGAAACCGTCGTTGGGCTACTGCCAAAAACCTTGCCAAACACCTGTGACATCACCAGGGAGCACAGGCTACTGAGAATATTGTTGAACTCTGTGTAAAAAACGAGATAGAAATCGTGAGTTTCTGGGCATTAGCCAAAAAGAATATTTTGGAGCGCAGTGAGCAAGAACTCACTTACCTCTATGATCTATTCGAAAGATTTCTTGAAAAAATCGAAGCAAGTTGTGTGCGTAATCAGATACGATTTGAGGCGGTTGGCGACATGGATCTCCTTCCAAAATCCTTGAGAGATTCCCTGTTGGCACTCAAGAATCTTACACGATCATTCTCAAAAATGACCTTGATTTTGGCGATTGGATACGGGGGTCAAGACGAAATTGTCCGCGCCGCCAAACGCGCCATCCAAGCGTGAATAGATCCAGAAACTTTGAATGAAAAAACTTTTTTGAAATTTCTCGATACGGGAGCCTTCCCGCCCCCAGATCTCATTGTCCGCACTGGTGGAGATGTCCGGCACTCCGGATATTTTCTCTACCAAGCAGAATATTCCGAATACTATTTCACTGAGACGCTTTGGCCAGATTTTGGAGAGAAAGAATTTCTCGCTTCTTTACTTTCCCTCAAGAATGCCAAACGAAATTTTGGAAAATAAGTATACTGCAGAGAAACTTGAATAACTCATGAAGCAAAATTCTCCTTCGACTATCGCACAAAATAAAAAAGCTCTCTTTGACTATGAAGTCTTGGAGACTTTGGAGGCGTGAATTATTCTCAGTGGGTCAGAAGTAAAAAGCGTGCGTACATGAAGTATCAATCTCCGAGGATCACACATCACACTTACCAGCAACAAACCTCTACTCCTCGGGGCGCACATAAGCCCCTACATGGCAGAAACCCAGGGCCTCCATGTTGCCCCCACCCGAGACCGAGAACTTCTTCTCAAAAAAAAGGATGTATGCCGTCTCGCTCTCAAAGTCAAGGAAAAGGGCCTTACACTCGTTCCGACGGAAGTCTACTTCAAAGGCACACTTATCAAAGTAAAGGTAGCCCTCGTGCGAGGTCGAGCAAAACACGACAAACGCAATGTTCTCAAAAATAGAACTCTCGAGAAAGAAGCTCGAGTCGCGATGCGTGTTTCCCGATAATTCAGTTCCAATTTCCTATTTCCTGTGTCAATACATCCTGCCTTTATCGAATATTTCCGACGTGAGTTTTTTTCTGAAGACGATACTCAATTTGAAGCTTTTCAAAAAAGTCTACTCCGCCCTCTCAAAAAAACCCTTCGCATCAATGTCAACAAGCAGAATATTGACGCTTTTATTCAGTCCAAAGAAGTCAATGGTTGGAAATTTGGATCCACTCCGAACGCTCATGTTTTTCATATTGATCGAGAAGACACATCGATCGCGCTTGGCTCCAATCCAGAACATTTGCGCGGTGATTACTACATACAGGAACTCTCGGCATCGATGTCAGTTTGGCTTCTCGCAGATGGAAAAATTCACCAAGAACCTCATAAAATTCTTGAAATTGCATCGAGTCCAGGTGGCAAAACCACACAAATAGCGGAACACTATCCCAATGCATTCATCTTCGCAAATGAGTTCAACAAAGAACGAATCATGCCGCTGTTGGAAAATATCGAAAGAATGGGGTTGATAAATGTTGCTGTAACCAATATGAACGGAGTACAATTCCAAGCACTCCCCAACTGCTTTGATCTGGTATTACTGGATGCGCCATGTTCTGGTGAAGGAATCGGCTTTAAGGCGGCAGAAAGTCTCAAATATTGGAATATCAAAAATGTTCGCACTATAGCCCGACTCCAAAAGAAGCTCCTACTCGCAGGCATTACTTCGCTCAAACCTGGAGGAGTCCTTGTATACTCTACTTGCACACTCAATCGCATTGAGAACGAGGAGGTGCTTGAAGCGGCCAAGGAGGTATTTTGAAATACGATAGACATTGTTTTTTCCAAGAGGTTCTGGCCTCATACTGAGGTTGCTGGTGGCTTTTTTGTGGCAAAAATTATCAAAAAACACAACAAGATCGAGCAAATTGAAGCCAATACTGATACGGGGTTTATGCCAAATGCAGAAATCTGTGAATTATCTGACGCATCTCTTACGATAGTTAAACATACTTTAGACGAGCTGGGAACACAGCTTCCATCAGATGCAAAACTCTACCGATACAAAAATGACATTCTTCTGGTTCGTTCGAATGTCGATGTTTCTCCGATCCTCACTCGACTCTATGCTATTCGTTTTGGGATGAGAATTGGAAGAATCGAACATGCAACTTTTGAGCCACAGGCTCCATTTGGAGTGCATTTTGTGCATTCGAAGCTCATGCGTGTAGATATGTTACCTGAGATGCTTCATGATTTTTTGAGATGACTTTGAACCCCGATCAAACATGAAGCAAATGTGCCACTGGTTCAAGTGTATTGGAATGATGCGCCACTAGGTTTTGCCAGTATTCATGATGGCTTACTCAAATCCTCGCTTCCAAAATATATGTTCTGGCGATAGAATATAACTCGTATAAATGTGATTTATGAACACATAATTTGTTCATAAAACTCGTTCATTTGAGTATTTTCGAGCAAATTTCCTCTAGCGAATGCAAAAATAAATTATCGTCAAATATCTATATTTTTGTTTACTCATTGCGGAAAACTCCATATAAAACCATATATATAGTGGAGAAAAACCTTCGAGAAACACAAGAAAAAATTGGATATGTCAAAAAAGTCATAGCATACATAGTAACATTTCCTTTTTGCTATGTTACACCCCTTCATTCCTCTCACTACAAAGAATTTTGTAGCCGACTCCCCTCGGGTATACGAAGAATTCTATCAGCAACACTCCATCGTTGGCTCCTGAAAATTCTCTATCCCCCTCAATCCTATTCTTCAATATGATCACGCTAGCCACGATATAGTAGCTCGGCAAAAGATTAACCTTCAGTGTTTGGTAGGATTTCGGTTCACCGACCAGCCGGGTAATATCACCCTCGGTACCGCAAAGCTCTTCACGTTCGAATCACAAGATTTTGAGTCCATTCAACTCTCACATCTCATCGACAACGCTGAAGAGCTTTTATTATACCTCAAAGGATACCTATACTCCGCACTCAAGACCAACGGAATTTGTATCGATGTACTCTCAGAATCTCCTCGTGGGTACTCGCTTGGATTTTCTGGTACTTTTTCCGGTATTCTCGGATACCTCATTCACTATCTCAAGCACCACGGAACTTCCCCCCTTTCGCACGGATTCATGAACGAAGAGCGAAGTGAAATTGCTGAAACTGGGAAAAATATCGAATCTATTCTCAAATCTCCAAGCACTGAATGACAAAACTCATTCCAAACGCTCTACGCAGAAGCGGCACCAAGTGTATTTGTTTTTCGAAATGGGAGAAATGGGAAAGATCGACAGCTCAGAAAGTTGGTAGGAATAGAAAATAATCTACGAGAGACCTTTGAGTACGGGGTGATATACTCAGGAGTTCCGATGATTTCTCGAAAATTAGATCAAAAAGCTGGCCAAAGCGAAGCAAAAAATGGAGCAGCCTGGTGCGCTTCACAGCTCGGCATTCGACTGTCAAGCAAGAACTACTCAGACTCTCTCAAACAAGTATTAGCCCTCGAAAATGCTCATTTTCTTTCACAGCTCGATACGATATTTGACCTGCATAACGGACCTGAAATCGGTGAGTTTCTCAAATACGGGAATGGACTCGCACATTCATTTGAAAAACTCGATGGAAAATCTGACTTTCTTGGACATATATGGAAAATCCTCATATCGCGGGAACTGCTAGACACTCAAGATATCGCCATTCTTCCTCTCTATAGCACATCGAATTGAGGTTCATACATTTGGTACGGACGGCGATGAGTCGCTCGAAAAAATCTCTATCTTGCGATGCAAGAAGCACAAAAACGATTCCCCGAACTCAATATAGTATTTGATGGAGCAATACCTCCGACCAATTTCAAGGCAGAAGTTACCATCGAACAAGACAAATCTCGAAAATATACCGCAAAGCACTCCATTGCCGAAGGATACCTATTTAAGTCGGTAGATTCCCAAGAGGTTCTCCAAAAATATGATTCCACCGGCCTTTCCAAAGGTCGACTCCTGGTAGACCAGATATCTCGAAAAATATATATTGACGGGGAAAAGGTGAGTTCCAAAGAAATTCTCTCTCAGCAATTGACCATCGATATTTTGGATAAATTTATTAACACGGGAATACGAGAAATTTCTGCAGCCGATCTGCCAAGTTCAAGCTATACCCAAAGCAAAAGCGAGATGATGTCAAAGATCCTCAGCCCTTTGATGAGAACGGTAAATCGAAGACTCGGAAGTCATTTACGAATGCAATGTCATGGTTCAGCGGTAGATTTTGTTATAAAATTTGAAGAGGTAGACCTCGAAGTATTCAGTATACAAAAAATCGGAGGAAACGGGTAAATTATGAGAAATGCGTCGTCTTCAGTAATCAAATTCTTGGTGTTTTTCAAAATACAACTAGTATTTTTTGATAAATCGCCATAGAATACGGTAGTTAAAAATCCGTTCACAAGACATGAGACTCTCATGTATGTGTCGTTTTTCTGGACAATTTAAACAACATTTAATCATCCACCCCATTGTGATACCCAAAGAATTCCAAGACTTCCATGATGCCTTTCTCCCCGTCGTCTTTCCAAACTCAGCGGTAGCAAACATTGTTGAAATCGCACTGCTGAGTCATGGGC
>JBEICN010000006.1:0-38657 GCA_040383945.1 Candidatus Peribacteria bacterium
GATTTCACTAGATACCACTTGGTCAAAATATTCTGTAGAAGAACTTCGTGTCGACTTCGTCGAATGAAAAAATGGAGAATATAAAAATATCGTTTTGCCGATTGATCTCGAACAATATGAAGCGTTTGGTAAAGAAATACAAACAGCATGGGATTGTATATCTCGACCAGAATGGTGGATAGAGTATTTCAAAAACGAAACACTCTCATCCATGCACTAAACTCTCAACCGCTTTTGAGAAGGCGCTCACTCCTTTTTTTGTCTCATAATCTCAGCGCCTCACCACTCTTGGGCATATATATACCCCAATTCTCCGTCTGGATATAATTGCTTGCGAATTTTAAAAAGTTGGTTTCGCGCTGATTCATGTTCTGGGGAATTCATTTCAGAAGATTGAGACGGTGCGGTTTGAATAATTTTTTGAATCCAAGTAATAGCCTTTTGTCTGAGCTCCTCGCGATCTTTGCTGATCTTGCAGGATTCGAGCAATTCTGGATTTTTGGTGAGATAGACCAACTCCATTTGAAAAAAAGAAATATATTCTCGGAGTCGTGAATCTATATTCGTTCTCCCAATAGACGATATATCTGCCACATATTGCTTTTCGACCAAAGGAGCTGAGATAGTATCGGATTCAAAAATTGAAATCGTAACATCTCGATTTATGACCGCAATTGCTTGACGCTCTTTTGCTATATTTCCATAGTCAGCGGGCGATACCAGCTCCAAAAATAGGTCTCAAGTACGAGACTCTGTATCTTCTCGATCTCACTCTGTTTGAGACAGAAACTCAGCGGGTTCCAGTATTTTGTTTACTGCACTCTTGTGATGTAATTTCTGAGAATATGCTATCTGAGAAGTAGATTCTTTGTGAGTATCAGGGGGTGTTGATTGTCCGGTAATGAGACTTCCTAGCAGAGCTAATCCAGCAATTGAGGCTTTCATGAAATGTGATTACTTTTGGATAATACCTATGAATATATTATTGTCAATTTCTGAGATGTACATTTTTGACCCGCTTTTGTAGCGATTCATAAAACTGTATACAGCAGGCGATGGCGATGCCCGTCAAAAGCACGATGAAGGATAGCCAACTTCCCATGGAAAAGCCACCCCAAAGATATCAAATTTGCGGATCTGGTAATCTGAAAAATATTTCTACTATAAGACGAGCGAGGGAGTATCCTATCAAAAAAAGGCTTGCCAGCATTCCAGTTTTCAGTTGTCGTTTTTGTAGGAGGAGAAGCACCGCTCAGAGTAGCACACCCTCCAACAGGCTTTCAAGTAGTGGGCTTGGAAAATGACTTACATTCTGATGAACCATCGCAAAAGGCCCGTAGTATCATGGATAGCCAAAGAGTTCATTATTCAAATAGTTTGCCACTCGTCACAAGCAAATCCCAAGCGGAACGGTTACTGCAACTTCATCTGCGACCATCCACAATCGCTTTTTGGTATATTGTGAGTAGAAAATGATCGCAAGAATTACCCCGATGATTCCACCATGAAAACTCATACCTCATTCCCACAAAGCGAAAATCTTGGAAGGGTACTGTAAGTAGTAAGAAAGATTATAAAAAACGACATATCAAATTCTACCTCAGAGGAGTATCCCCGCCATAATCGAGTAGAGAAGTAGGTCGAGTTCTCATGTGGTGAATTTTTTTCTTGAATAAATCCACCAATAGGCTCAAAGAAATCCTATTGCGTAAGCCAGTCCATAGTAGGTAGGAGCGATGCGAATACCCAAAACGCTGAGTTCAAAAATCGTCATGCTCTAAAAATCACTGTACTGTGTGGAACGAATCGCAAACAACACATAATCCTTTGCATCCTGTTGCGTCGACATATCCGCTTTGATGCAAGCAATTTTAAAAATTTCTTCCGCCGTGATGTCAGGGGGGAGTATTTTGGGTAGAACTACTGCGAGCTTACCGAGATTTTGTGAGAGCAGAAGCACTCCTTCCTCTCTTGGATTCATTTCTGAGAAAGATCGGATCACTCTACGATCGGTAGATTGAATGATATCTACCCGTATCCGAATAGTGTCTAAGTTGTTGATCGAAATACTCACCGCCCGAGCATCTTTGAGAGCCAGTAGAGAGTTATCAATACACTCTGATATGGTATGGTTTTGAAGTGCATACACTCGACCACTCGATGCCACTACTGCGCCATCGAGATAGAGCGTAACAAATACGAGATTTTTGGTAAGTAAATCGGAGTGCCCCTCCAATCCGAGGTCTGCGATTGCCGGTATGGCACCCGTACTCAAGTATGATTTGAGAACGTTTCGTACAAGATTTTGGTACATATTTAGGTAAATTGCGTGAGTTCTTTTTCTGTCTGCTTCACTTTTTCCATTTCTTCGGATTGGATTTCTGCGAATATATTTCCAAGCACATCCATCCCAGTGGTAGCATAAAGCTTATAGTAGAGATACTCAAAGAGTGTTCGAAATAGCGTTTGAGTAAATATAGATAGTATAAGTATACTTGAAAGAGAAAAAAGAATTTTTTTTGAAATTTCTGTCCCAGAAAATAGCATGAACGTAAAAAATGACGCGAAAAAGAATCCAATAAAGCTCGAGTACAAAGCGAGCAAGCTATATCGATACTGGGCGATAATTTCCATAATCAACACGGATCCGAGTGTGGCGGTGAGTACATGTATGCAGAATGCCATCATAAGCACATCACTCCTTTCTCCACCAACATAGACATACAATGGAGTAAAGAGCACAAACAGTAATATATTGAACCCAAATATCTGAGCCGTTTCGTGTGACCTTCGAGTGTACTTTTCTGGAAAAACAAGTCAGCTAAAATACGACTGGGTAAACATCGTAAGCAGGATGGCAACCAATGCTACAAGTGATAAAACATATGGTAGAATCGCAGGAGACGAGCTCTGAATTGTCGTAAGGAAAGTGAAAGTACAAAGCAATGAAAAAATTCAACCCACTGCGCCCGCCACAAAGCTCGATAGGGCAGAAATTCCAACTGATCCTAAGTCGATGCGTGGTGGTCAAAGAACATCTTCCGAGGTGATATTATTTTGCATATGATTTTGAGATAAATAGATTCAAAATGATAAATGCCGCTCCAACGCTAATGACTATATCAGCAACATTAAAGATAGCAAAATATTTGAGCGATATGAAGTCCACGACACTCTGATGCACAAATCGATCATACGCATTTCATAAAGCTCAGCAAATGATCAAGGCAAGACCTACTCGCTCGTAGGGCATACATGACTCAAAATGCTTCATGAAGTACCAAATCAAGATCAGGATAAGTACAAAAGTGAGCACCAATAGGGGAATTCACACGATTGGAAAACCAAAGGCAACTCCGGTATTCTCTATGTAGTGAAGGACTACAATGTCCTTAAAAACAAAGATTGAATCTGAATCTCGCAGATAGGTTTTTGCAAGAAATTTTGTGTACTGGTCAACTATACATCCAATAATGATGCCTGCCAAATAAAAAAACATTCTCAAGTTGAGAAAATGATATTTCCCACCAAAAAATAGAGTTTCGCTGGTCTTTTTGGATCTAGTTGGCATACACCAGGGTGAACTTCTTTTTCCCCGCTTGTATAATTGTTCCTTGAGTAGGGGAGAGTACGACTGCATACTGTGGATCTGTTACCACCACTCCATTTATGCGAATGCCACCTCCAAGAATGCCATTTCGGGCATCACCAGTTGTTCAAAAATATCCAAGCTCCTTTATGATTACGAGCAGACTCATCCCAGACTCAAGATAAGCCTTGTTCATCTCATCTTCACTGGGAAGGCCGCCGGAAGACATTACTTTTTCAAAGTACGAGCGCGCCTCCTCAGCAGCAGTGCTTCCATGATAGAGGGAAACGATCGTATGGGCAAGAGTCATTTTTATTGATTTGGGATGTTCTCCGCTGGCTTGTCGTTCCGATATTTTCTCTATCTCATCCGTGGTCAAAAGTGTAGCCAGTCGGAAATAGTCAAGAATCAGCTCATCTTTAACCTCCATCACCTTAACAAACATGTCGTTTGGTGGCATATCGATAGCAATGCAATTCCCTCATGTTTTTGACATTTTCTTTCCGTCCGGTCATATGAGGAGATCAAAGGTCATAACATCTTGCTTCGTTTGACCAAAAGCATCCTGAAGCGTGCGACCAGCAAGAAGGTTGAAGTATTGATCGTTTCCACCAAGTTCTACATCTGCGCGAACTTGTACCGAATCCCATCCCTGCATAATCGGGTACAGAAACTCTTGTAAACTAATACGAATCCCACCCTTAAATCGTTTGGTGAAATTATCACGATCAATCATTTCCGCAACAGAAAAATTCTTTGCAAGCTCTCCTACGGTATTAAAATTGGTCTTATCCATCCATTCACTATTGTAGCGAATTTCCACCTTTGACATATCAAGCACTTTTCCAAATAAACTTATCCAATTGGAAGCGTTATCCTTTGTCTGTGTTCGTGTCAACATGGGTCGTTCGCCGTCTTTGTCAGAAGTGTCACCAACTTGCGCCGTGGAGTCACCAATGATGAGTACGACTTGATGCCCGAGATCCTGAAAGGCTCTGAGCTTGAGTATGGGAACCATGTGACCTAGGTGTACAATGGTCCCCGTGGGGTCGATACCAAATTTCACCCGAAGAACATCACCTCGCTCCAGTCGTTCTTCGAGGTGTTTTTGGTCAATAATTCGAGAAACCCCCTGCGTGAGGAGGGTGGTAAATTTTTTATTCATGCTCGGCGTTGTTATTTCCTACTTATTCTTTATGACTTTGTCGATCAAACCATAGGCCAAAGCTTCCTCAGGATACATATAATTATCTCGATCGCAGTCTTTTTCTACTTGCTTGATGGCTTTCCCGGTATGCTTAGAAATAATTCCATACAGAATATTACCGGTCTTGATAATATTCTCGGCTACGATTTTGATATCTATAGCTTGACCTTCAGCACCACCGAGAGGCTGATGTATCATAATCTCGGAGTGGGGTAGGGAATACCGTTTTCCAGGCGCTCCTCCACAAAGAATGATGGCGCCCATCGATGCAGCAAGTCCAACACAAATCGTAATCACTTCTGGCTGAATATGTTGCATGGTATCGTATATAGCCAAACCTGCCGTGACGTGACCCCCGGGAGAATTGATATACATGGTGATTGGAGCTTTGGGGTCCTGTTTCTCGAGAAACAGTAGCTGTGCAATGATAGTGTTAGCCACCCCTGCATCGATAGCTTCACCAAGAAAAATGACTCGATCCTCAAGAAGCCTTGAGTAAATGTCATATACTCGTTCTCCTCCCCCCGGCACCTTGTCAATTACCGTAGGTATGAGGGTTCCTAATTTTTTCTTTGAAATGGAAGTTATAGTCTTTTGTACCATATTAATATTTTATACCGTAAGGAGTAGCGCTTGATTGTCCATCTACAAGATTTCCTGTACCAGAACCGATGAGAGATGCTGGGCAAGTACCATTACATACTCCAAACTTATCATCAAAATCTCCGCCGATTTTTGTAACATACCCCTTCTGATCATCCAACACTGTGATGGCAATGTTAAATCCAGTTGTGGATTTGCCATCTGCGTTCCATGTTCCTCCTGTAGGCTTGGAATACACTGCATAAATATATCTACCAATACCGAACTCCTTGAGTGTTTGTGTTGAGCCAACCTTGGTGTCTGAACTTGGGTCTGCTATATCTTGAGAAAGATACTGTTTTCCAATAAGTGATTGCTCGAGTACCCCTTTTGCGCCAATTTGCACACCACCACCTATTTGATATATAACCCCTCCACCAGAACCTGAAGTTACAGAAGCTATAGCGTTGCCGTCTGAAGTGCGAACAAATGTTCCAGTATTTGTCGAGAGTGCTGGAACTGTAGCGTTGTACCCCCAGAGATTTGATCCGGAATTCGCATTGGGAAGAGGGAGATATTGCTTTTCTTGTCGAAACATACCAAGTGCTGTTTCTGCGGTATTCATATGCTCCAAACGCTTAGAATTTTTTGCTTTATCCGTAGAGCCAGAAAGACTTACATATGCTACGGTTGATATAACTGCCAAAATAGTTACTACGACGAGAAGTTCTACGAGCGAGAAACCACGAGTTGAGACAGTAGATAATTGTTTCATAATTAAAAATTAAGTTGAGTTCAGTGTATGGGTTTCATTTTCAAAATCAAACAAAAGGCATAAGAAAAAGGTTATAACTATATAAAACTCTTTTATGACATAAAAAATCTCCCCTTTCAAGGGAGAGATTTTTGAATCAATTATGTACGGTTACTAGTTGGTGTACGGGAGAGCTGTCGTGCTTCCGTTCACCACAGCTACTGCACCACTTGCTGAAGAAGCCACAAGTCCTGGAGCCTCGTTCCATCCACCTGTAACAGATCCAAGACCAACGGAGGTTGATGAATTACCACTCGCAGTGAAGAGAGTGACAGTAAATCCTCGTCCATCACCGTTAACTGCAGTAATCGTTCCAGATCCTGCATTTGTAAGGAATACCACATCCCCTCGGTTGAAGTAAGCTACTCCTGATCCTGAAAGATTGGTAACTAGATGTGTCACGCTTGATGATCCTGAACCCGCAGAAGATACTCCACTCGCAGTGAACATATTTCCGGTTCTAGGGGAGTAGCTACCAGTAGTAAGAGCCTGTCGAGTTCCTGAAGACTCTAGAGTAGCAGCAATTTGGAATACACCTCCATCTCGAGTAGTAGTAGCGATACGGTAGTCACTAGCTCCATCTTTGAAACTCGTTGCGCTTACGCCAAGAGTAGTGAAGTTCGGAGTACCAGCAGCGTAGTCTGTCTGAGTAGGAGACACTGGTAAACCAGCAACATTAAGATTTGTACCAACAGCACCACTGAGTGCGCTGGCAGTAACTGGAGTTACAAACGAGGTAAGCACTATACCATCGGTAGACTTAAGCGTCAAAGCAGAAGCGAGAGATCGAAGATCTGAAGTTCGTTTGCTATCTCGGCTTTGAGCTGAGTAACCTTGAATGGATATAAATCCAATCGTACCAAGAATGGCGAGAATCGTGATAACTACAATAAGTTCTACAAGAGTAAACCCCTTGTTTGAGCTAGTAGCCTTAATTTTTTGTAAAACCATAAGTAATGGTAAAAGGATAAGAGTTGCTAGAGCAACTTGTGTATTCAAACATAAAAAAATTACTATGTCAAAAAATGATGTATAATTTTTTTATGTAGCAGAGGTATTTTATGTAATAGTCACATATGTAAACACTCCTATATATTTACAAAACATAGAAACTCATTCCAATATATTTTAAGAGATGAGAATTCGAGAAAAATCAAATATTTCTTGTTATTTGCACCAAAACCTACGAGCAAATATTTGCAAAAAACTCGCATTACCGCTATTATGCAATTGTATTTAACATGTTCGAAGAATCTTGCTACAAAAAATAACCTCTCAAAAAGACTTTCTCGCACTTGATCCCATCTCTGATTTGGGGGACATTGTTGCCTATACTAATGCTCTTTTTGATTTCGCCCTCGAAGAACAAGCCTCCGATATTCACATCGAGCCGCTGAGGGATTTTGTTATTACTCGATTTCGGGTGAGTGGAGAGTTTATTTTTGTAAACAAAATTACTACCGCTGAGTATCTCAAACTCATTTCACGCTTCAAAATTCTTGGTGAACTTCGTATTGATGAGAAAAATAAACCCCAAGATGGAAAGATTTCATATGCTTCAGAAAAATTCAATGAACAAGTAGACATACGATTGAGTATTCTTCCGTTAGTAGAATGAGAGAAAGTGGTAATGCGTATGCTTCGCCAAAACACCTCACTCCTATCTCTGGAAAAACTCAATTTTAGCGAGGTGAACATGGAGAGAATACGATCAAGTCTGGAAAGTCGGTACGGACTCATACTCGTTGCCGGACCTACAGGGTCAGGAAAATCAACGACCATGTTTTCTATGCTAAAGTCATTTGATCCCTTAAAATACAACATATCAACGCTGGAAGATCCTGTTGAATTCAATATACCGTATATCAATCAAAGCCAGATTAAATCACAGATTGGATTTGGATTTGCCGAAGGGTTGAGATCACTCGTGCGACAAGACCCAGATATCATCATGGTAGGGGAAATTCGAGACAAAGAAACTGCCATGCTCGCGATAGAAGCAGCTCTGACAGGACATCTTGTACTATCTACCATACACACCAATAGTGCCGCAGGAACGATACAGCGACTTATAAATATGGGGGTTGAGCCATTTCTCATTGCATCTTCTTTGAAAATGGTCATATCCCAACGACTCGTCAAGCGACTTTGTGAAAAATGTAAAGAAAGTAAAACTGTAACCAATCCTGCAATGGTATCGCGAATCCAAGAGGAACTTGGAAGTGTTTTTGAAGGTGATTTGACTCAGGTTGAGTTTGGGTTTCCGGTGGGATGCGAATTCTGTGACCACACAGGATTTAAAGGGAGAATTGGAGTTCATGAAGTACTCACCATGGAAGAGGGGCTCAATCCTCAAATACTCAATAAAGCTTCTGTGCAAGACTTGGAGCGTAAAGCAAAAGAATTGTGAATGTTCACTATTGTCCAAGATTCACTTATCAAATCTAGCATCCATGCTACGACATCTATCGAGGAATCTCTTCAGTTATTATAGAGACATATGGTGCTGAACAAATTTTTCTGAATCTTTAGATTCACACGCAAAGACAAGGATAAAGTGACGGCATTTATTGACGCATACGAGTGGATTGATACCTACAAGAAAGCCGGAGAATACGATACTGCCATCATGGCTGCACGAGAACTTCTCCTCAAGGTGAAGTCAGGTATTACCTATTACTCAGATGCCCAAAAAAAAGTTATTACTCTCGCAAATTCAAACATCTCTGAGGTAGCAAAAGCGGCAAAGGATAAAAGCAAGATTATTGACCATGAGCTTAAGAGCTTGTATATGTGGGAAGAAAAACTCAGAAAAATAGTGGTAATGTGCGAGGAGCTCAAAGCAAAAGAAGCACAGCGCCTGGTACAAGCAAGAATACAAGGGGAAATACAACAAGAGATCACTCTCATACGCTCACATGTTAAGAAAAACGAGATATCTCAAGCATATCATCTGTCAAAAAAACTTCTCGCTTCTCGTCATGACTCAAAAGAGGCAGTAGACATGCTCAACAAAACTCAGAAGCTCTACAACAAGGCAAAACTCAAAGAAGATCAACGACTTGATGAAGAAAAAAAACGTGGAAGATTCCTTCAAGAAGCGGGGATTAGTACAAAAGTTATAGATGCAAGCTCGGCCAATGAGGAAGACACTCCAAAAGAAAAATGGACTGGAAAATTGCAATGAGTATTTTCGGGTATACTCCAGAAACATAGAGAACGCAGAGAATATATAAAGCGCCAACGATCATTGCGAGCGATTGAGCAACTCCTCCTTCGATCTGGTACTATTACAAAGGTAAAGGAGGGTGAGAAATCTGAGGAGATTATGCACATCATGGAAAGCGGACTTACCAAGGATATTGGGAATTTCAAGATAGATGGATACGAGTTTTTCGGGAAAATCATAGGAAAGGATAAAATCGTAGGGGATACTTTTGGTAAGCACAAGATTGGAACAAAGACGATATTTTATTTTGGTGATGCTACGGGGCATGGTGTGCAAGCTGGTCTTACGGTATCTATTTTGACCAAAATATTCTTCGAACAGGTCAAAAAGATGAATTCGACCATCGACCTGTTTTTTGAAGTAAACAATCGTCTCAAGGAGTCTCTCAAGGCAAGATTATTTGTTACCGCAGTCTTCTTCGAGCATGACAGCTTAGGTGGAAAACTAAAATACATCGGTGCAGGACATGATCCTCTGATAATTTTTCAAGCAAAAACAGGCCAAGCCTCAAAATTTGCCACATGAGGTATTGCTACCGGGACGAGAAAGATTACAAATCTCTCATCTATAAAACTCAAAGATTTCCCCATGGAAGACCATGATATATTTGTGGGATATACCGACGGTATTGTTGAGGCAAAAAGTTCTCAAAATGAGTTTTATGGAATCGAAAGGCTCCGCCTATGTATTGAGAAAAGTGTTCCAAGATCCCAAGGCTCCCTAATACGACTCTATGATTTGATTATGCAAGATGTCGAAGAGTTTATAGGGGGAAAAATGTTTTTGGACGATGTTTCTATTTTTATTTTTAAGCGTAACTCTGGTCTTGATATCATCACCGACAAGTCCGAATTGGACAAACTACTCTCGACACTTGACAGTACTCAGCGCACCCTCAAGGTTGACCTCAATGGGAAAACTCGTCAAGAAATTCAAGAAGAAATACGGAAACAAAAACATGCTCAGGAACTCCGAGTACGGCTAATAAATATGGAAAAGCTCTACAAGATTGGAGAATATGCGCGTCTCAAACAAGAAATTGCCTACTGTTATAAAAATGGATTTATTGATAGCAAAATGGACTTCTACCTCAAAAAAATTATCAAGAATGAGGATAAGGTCAAAAGTCTTAAGCTAGAAGATCGACTCGTAAGAAAATACGAAACACTCAATGAGCTCTACGATAAAGGAGAATATGCTATAGTTATTCGTGAGACTATTGATGTAATTTATAAGAATGGTAATATCTAAATATGTTTTTCTCTCAAAAGCGACATAAGTTTATAAATGAAGACGGGAGTTTTAATAACGCCCCATTCGTTGAGCTTTTGAACAAGTCAAAAAAAGCAGCCCTTCGGAAGAATCCAAAAATTATTATCAAAAAAGCGCCGGTGGTGATTGTTCTTTGAGGAATAAGTCCTAAGGAAATTTGGCAGTTCATCAATAAGCTATCCAATTTTCTCAATTCAGGTATTGACCTCAAAACTGCATTTTCTATTGTCCACAAACAGGTTAAAAACCCCAAGCTACAAGGAGTGGTTGGTGATATACGGGCCAATCTTGATCATGGACTTTCCATTTCTGATACCTTGCGACAACACTCAAAATACTTTGATCCATTCATTATTGCCTTGGTCGAAGTCGGAGAAAAGACCGGTACACTTCCACGAGTTATTACGGAGCTTGAAGCAACGCTTCTCGAAAATATGGAAATCAAGGGGGAAAATTCGAGGCGCAATGATCTACCCTGCCATCCTATTATCCCTTTCGATGTGTATGGTCATCTTCATGCTGACCTTTATTTTACCAAAAATTACAGCATCTTTTGCAAAATCTGGGGTTGATGTGCCTGGATTAACCCAATTCATGATGAATCTTTCGGATTTCCTCATTAATAATTGGGTTGTTCTGCTTATTGGTCTTATTGGTCTTATTGTCGGCTACATAATTGCAGGGCGTACCTATTATGGGCAAATTGTGCTCGGTAAAATCGCACTAAAATTACCAGTTTTTGGCTTTATAACACGCCAAATGAACATCGTTCTCTTTATTAACGCGCTCCATCTCCTGCTTGATTCCTGAGTACTTATGCTCGAAGCATTGGAAACTACGGCAAATGTTGTGCCAAATATTCACTATAAAAAAGATATCATTCGTATCAAAAATGAGGTAGAAACTGGAGTAAAGATGTCCGTTGCGATGGGGCTTTCGCTCGAAAACTGAAAGGATTCTTCCAACTTCAAAAACAATTTCTTCCCGGAGGATCTTGTTCATATGGTAAATGTAGGGGAAGAGACAGGAACTCTTGGATCAAGCATTTATAAGGTAGGACAAAATTACCAGAAGGAGCTCAGACGATTCATTGCAAACATCATGACGGCTCTGGAGCCTCTGATTATCATCTTTGTTGGATTTATTGTCGGTATTATTGTACTTTCAATCATGTTGCCATTCTTCAATCTTGGTAAGGTAGCTAGCAAACTTTAATTTTAATTTTATGGAAAATACCCTCATACCGGAATATCCTTTGAGAGACGCCCTATTGTGAGTCGTAGGAGATAACAAAGGTTCAGATTTCTATTATACAGTTGGGACATATCCAGCAGTTAAGATTTCAGGAGAACTTGTTATGATCAACGAGGACATGAATATCATTACTCCAGAGGATTCAAAGAAATTTGCTCAGTCGCTTATTACTCGAGCTCAGGAGGAGCAGTTACTGCAAACCAAAAATCTGGACTTTTCATTTGAGTTCCACGAATACCGCTTCCGTGGAAATGTTTCGTTTCAAATGGGGCATTATATGACGGTGTTACGACTTTTGTCCCAAACCATTCCTTCTCTCCAAGATCTCAAACTCCCCTTTATCTATGAAGAAATTACCCGAGTAGGGCAGGGATTAGTGCTTGTAACAGGACCGACAGGTTCTGGTAAGTCCACCACGCTCGCGGCGATGATCAACGAAATAAACGCGACGCAAGCAAAACACATCATTACGATTGAAGATCCAATAGAGTACATTCACAAGCACAAAAAGTCCATCGTAGAACAAAAAGAAATCGGTAGGGATGTGCCGAATTATGAAATAGCTCTTATCGGGGCCATGCGTCAAAATCCTCAGGTGATTTTATTTGGAGAAATGCGAAATACCGAGGAAATCGAGATGGCGTTGAAGCTTGCTGAAACCTGACACTTGGTATTCTCAACGCTCCATACACGAAGTGCCTACCAAACGGTTTCTCGTATTATCGACGCATTTCCCGGAGAACAGCAAAATCAAATCCGACTTCAACTTGCTGACACACTTATCGGGGTATTCTCTCAGCGTCTTTTAAGAAAATCAGATGGATCAGGAATGCGACTTGCCAAAGAAGTTCTTACGAAAAATACTGCAATTTCTAATCTGATACGAGAAAACCAACTCCACCAAATACCTTCTGTGATGCAGACGAGCAAGCGGGAAGGTATGCAGGTTATTGAGCAAGATATTATCGACTTTATTTACGAAGGGGATATTTCCATTGATGAAGGTCTCAAATATGCAAATAACCCGAAGTATATCAAGGATAACATTAGCAGATAGTAGGGGAAGGCAAAATTTTCTTAAAAATTTCATGAAGTCCAGCTCGACTCATGATTTTTTTTTGATACAGTGTGCACAGCTTTATTCCACCATGCAAACATTACAAAAACATTTTGTAGAAGTCGAGAAACTCTGTGAAATCAATAGTCATTCCGATCTCAAAAGGATTCTTCTCGATAACCGAGGGCATGTGAATCAACTGGATAACGCGGTATTTTGGAATCCGAGCGTCGACGATCTGCATGATCCATTTTTGTTTCCACAAATGGAAAATGCCGTGGCTCGTATTTTGTCGGCACGCGAGAAGAAAGAGAGAGTGGTAATTTTTTGAGATTATGATGTGGATGGTGTCAGCTCAACGGCACTGCTTCTCAGATTTTTTACTATGTTGGGAATGGCGGTATCCTATCGTATTCCTCATAGAATACAGGATGGATACGGTATGAAGCCTTATTTTTTTGACGAACTTGCTGAGAAGAACGTAAAACTCGTGATATCGGTGGATTGTGGAACTCGTGATATTGCTGCCATACGCCATGCAAAATCACTTGGAATAGATGTTATCGTAACGGATCACCATGCAGTTCCCGACACCATACCTGAAGAAGCTGTGGCTCTGATATCTCCAAAACTGCGAGATACCACCTACCCGTTTCATGGTCTTTCTGGATCCTGAGTAGCCTTCAAATTGGTATCAGCAGTGGCGCTTCGTATCTATGGCGATTCTCAAGAATATCGTGAGGTTCTCACTTCATTCATCGACCTCGCTTCACTCGGAACCGTGGCAGACATGATGCCTCTCACGGATGAAAATCGTACCATCGTGCAACTTTGACTGCGACAGATGCCTTTTTCGCGTTCTCCTGGCCTCAGAAAACTTATTGCAGGAAAATCTGTTACCAGTGCCGATATTATTGGATTTCATATCGGTCCTCGTATCAACGCAGCTGGGCGCATGGCAAGTGCAGAAACTGCCCTCAAAACACTCATTTGTTCCGAAGTGCAAACTGACGAGTTGCTTTCAGAAATCGAGTCACTCAATGAAGAACGAAAGGGGAGTACTCAACATTTTCTCGAGCTGGCTCTCAATATGGTAGACCCATCGGAGGTTCCAATTATTTTTGAGTCAAGCGAAATTCACCACGGAATCATGGGGCTCGTCGCCGGAAGACTGTCAGAGCATTTTGGAAAACCAGCTATCGTCTGCGTACACCAAGATGGAAAATATGTCGGAAGCGCTCGCTCGCCATCTCATTACCATATCACTGCTGCATTCGAGCGTATTTCTGAATGTTTTGTAGCATTTTGATGACATGCGCAGGCGGCAGGATTTACCATTTCGGAGGAGCGATTTCAAGAATTTAAGTCAAAACTTTCTGCTGATGCTGAGGTAACCTTTGGCAAGGGTCAATTACAACACAAAAAATTCCATCATATAGATGGAATTCTTCAGATGAGCCTACTCAATATTTGATTTATTCGAGAATTAGAGTCTATTGGGCCGTTTGGCATGTGATTTTGTAAACCTGCATTCGTGATTCGTTTTGACAGATTGCCAAGATGGGAATCTATGTGAAACGGAGGACTCCACGTGCGCTTTGATACTCCAAGAGGAATAAAAATGGTGGGGTTTTGACTTTGACCTTTGATGCAAGTGCTCGAAGAACGAGAGTCGAATGTTGGCTTCATAGTGGAGCTTGATCGAGAAACTTGGCAGTGAAATGAATCAGTTACCGTGTTTGTTCGGGATATTTTAAGAGACATGAAATAAATTGTAAAAAAACCTGAAAAAAATTTTGACAGTTTGCACAGTTTTTATATGATGCATGGGCGCTACCGGGAAACCAGTACGAAGAAACATTCGCGGGCGTAGCTCAATGGCTAGAGTCCCTGCCTTCCAAGCAGACTGTTAAGGGTTCGAGTCCCTTCGCCCGCTCCATTTTTACTCAAAGAACAACGCTTTCAGTAGATCTCAAACCGAATGCCAACGCTTGTTGGAATTCTTTGTTTATGGGTGCATAGCTCAGTTGGTTAGAGCGCGTCTCTGATAAGGACGAGGTCCGTGGTTCAACTCCACGTGCACCCACCATTTAGTTACAAACCAAGAAGCTGAATCGGAGACTGGCGCAATTGGCTAGCGCACGTGCTTTGGGAGCACGGGGTTGTGGGTTCGAGTCCCACGTCTCCGACCATTTGATACGAAGTAGACTTCACCGCGGACAAGAACACGAAGTATCGAGTTTGCGAAGCGGTTTCAACACATGACGCTATCATCTAGTGGTTAGGATAACGGGTTTTCATCCCGTAAACCGGAGTTCAATTCTCCGTAGCGTTACCAATAAATATATTAAAAGCTTCTGCATTTCTTGTGGAAGTTTTTGTGTTCCAAGTCTCACGTTCTTTCCGCTTTTGCTTACTCTCTCTCGCATACTTTGTGTCGGCCAGTAGGACAACCTATTTTCTTCGAGCGAACTTTATGTTTTAATAAAAATATTTGTACTTGATTTGGAAAAATAAAAAATAAATCTGAGATGGATGTCTCTGAGTCAAAACACTCCCACTACACCCAAACTAGTTTTTTACCCATTTTTCTATATAATATATTCACGTATCCCTTCACTTTTTTCCCCATGAAACATACGACTATATTTTGACTTTACCTTGCCCTCGCTTCTTTTGTCGGACTCATTGGCACGATGGTTGGGTATGGTACGTTCGGTTACGAATTTGTGAAAAGCAAGATTATAAGTGACGATGAATATATATTGGGAAGCAGGTCTTATGAAATCAAGTCATGTGAGGATTCAATCTATCCTCCAGCAGTCGATACCAAAGAAAAGGTCGAACCCCGGGCGAGAACCGAAGCAGAAATCACGAAGTGCAAGATAGAAACCCAAGAGCGGCTTATTAAGGAGCGGCAATACCAACTCAAAGACTCTGCCATAAGTGGGGGTATTTGGGGAACCTTGTTTCTTATCATCTTCCTGATTCATTTCCCGGTACTTTTACGAGCAAATAGAAAAGAGGCCTAATCCAGGATATTCTGAAATCCTGACTCGGTAAATTAACTCGCCGTGTCGGGATTTTTTGTCGTCGTTTTGTCTTTTGTTTCGATTGAGAAATTCTTAAAATTCAGCTCTGGTAAGAGTGTTGTTCTTCGGGGGATTTACTCCATATAGCATGCTTACAAAAATGCACATCCTTTTATTTTCGCACCTATGTTCAAAGGTAAAATTTCGTTCTACAAGAACGTGGACGGGAAGGAAGAAAGAATCGAGCAGGAGTTCGATGATCCTCGCCTCTACCGAGAATTCATCTCGAAACATCCGGAGCTCAGGTATACCACCTTCGACATGCCAGTTTTGTGAAGCGTCTGGAATCCTCTGACTTTTGGTGGACTCTGGGACTCGCTCGACGATATCGTAGATAGGCGCTTGCGCTTGTGGGCCGACGATACCGAAGGTACTTCCACAAAAATGCTCGCCCTCCCAGAGTGAGTCCGACTTGATGAATACGAGGAGGAAATCCAACGGATAGAAGCCGAGAAAGCGAATAGGGAAGTATCCAAAAAATCGCTCGAAGAAGCAAGTCACAAACTCAAGGGATATATATCACGCTTCAAGGAATCCGGTAGTCTGGAAAAAGCGAAGCAGGCTCAGGAAGATCTCAAAAAGGTCGAGGAAAAGCTGAAAAAGATATAGTATCTAAAGAATTTGCAGTCTTTTTCTGCATTCAATAAAACCCAATCCTTTCACAATTCCTTATTCTCGATAAAAAAACATCTTTTTCAGGATTTCTACACCACCCGAACCACTTCTTCCATAGGAAATCTCGATTTCTTATAGTTTGAAGTACCGTCAGTATCGCTTCGATAACCTACAGCAGCAGCTGCCACCGTGGTGTATTTTCCATTTTCCATCCCCAAAATTTTATCAAACTCCCGAGTATCGAGACCTTCGAGCATACAAGTATCTATTCCGAGCATCGCCGCACTCAGGCCAAGAAAGCCCATTGCGATATAAGCTTGTCTGCGTGTCCATTCTAGATGATTAAATGAGCCTTGTACTACGGCGTTCATCATCATGTCCTCATATCCTTTGAGGCTTTCCGTGGGAATGTTTCTGATACTGGCCGTAGACTCGATATATTTTTTCACATGAGATTCATCTACTTGCTTCAAGGTAGTAAATACCACAAAATGGGAAGCATCTTCTACTTGGCTTTGATTCCAAGCGACAGAACGAAGGCGTTTTCTCACGAGCGGATCTTGTACGACGACAAATTGCCAAGGCTGTAACCCAAACGAAGAAGGGGAGAGTCGTAGTGATTCCAAGAGTGCCTGCCATTCTGCGTCTCAGATCCTCTTTGCTGGGTCAAACTGCTTCGTAGCATACCTTGAGGAAAGAGCTTCCATAAGGGATTCTGGGGAAATGTAGTTTTTCATAATATATTTTATAAAGAATAAGAATACATCTGATTATTGAAGGTGCGATAGGTCCAGAGCGGGTTTGACACTTGCCAGTAAGCAAGAGAGTCAAAATCCATGTCTGTCGATTTGTCGCATATTCGATGGGTAGCTGCCCGACATCATATCCAATCTTTCGGCAATGAGAAGAACAAGTATGGTATTTTTCAGATTCTCTTGATTCTGATAGAGTGATATATATACTTTATACATATATAATTTATATAAATATGTACAAGAAAATTCGATTCATGTCCGAAATCCAAAATTGCGATGAGCCAATGATAGGGGAGTTGCGATTAACGGATTATATTATGGAACATCCGGCAGTTTCTACGCTTCATATGATGCGCTGACCGAGCATGCAGGATTTTTGAATCCTTGATGGAGATCAGCTGATTATCGAAAGGTGACGAACTCCCATTGCGTGAGATATCGTACTTGCGATTATCGATGAGAATTTTACGGTACGGCAGTTTCAGTTCCATCAAGGAAAACCCTATCTTCAGGCGGGGAATAGTTGATATGGTTCGATTATGCCCGCTCAGGAATTGCGAATTTCCGGAGTAGTTGTAGGAATCGTGAGAAAATACCATTAGAAAAATGCAGATTTTTTGATTTCATCATGGCGCGTATTTTTTAGTACGTATAGAGAATATATAATGTATATATTTTGAATATATGATATTCAAAACCTCCAAAGAACTGTACGCACATATAGATGCCAATTGCTTTTTTGTTTCGTGTGAGCGACTACGAAATCCTGCTTTGTGCGGAAAATTCGTGGTCGTTGCCGGAGACATCATCATTGCCGCTTCGTATGAGTGCAGAAAATATCAAATCAAAGTTGGCACGCCGATATGGGAAGCAGAGCAAATTCTTGGGAATCGACTGATACGGATTCGTCCGGATCTTCGTTATTATACCGAAATTTCCCAAAAATTCATGGATTTTCTTTCGGAAAAATCGTTGGCTACGGAACCGTTTTCTATCGATGAGGCATTTGTCCTCATTACCGGCATTCCAGAAAGGACGCATAGCGGGGATTATGAAGCCTATGCCAATGATTTTAAAAGAGAAATCCTGGACAGAATCGGCATTCCCGTATCCATCGGGATAGCAAATACCCGGATCAAATCAAAAATATTTTCAGATATCAACAAACCTTTCTGATATTGGATAGGGCTTGACGACGACAAGGAGCATGCGTTATTTGAGAATCTTCCCGTTCGGGAAATACCTTTTGTAGGAAAGGCTACCGAAAACCGTCTCGGTAAATCCATACGAACGGTAGAGGACTTCTGCAAAATGAGTTTTTTTGAGCTCGACCGCTTGATTGGGAAAAATGCTACTACGCTCTGGTTGGAACTCCACGGCGTTGATGTTTGGAAAAATGAGCCACGAGTTCATCCCAAAAGTATTCTGCGTTCTCGATCCTTTAACCATGCCCTGACGGATAATCGACATATTCTCTGGCAACGCTTACTGGAAAATTTTGAAAAAGCCTATCGAGAGCTGATTCTCAGTCAATGCGAACTCTCTACCATAAGCATACTGTTACGTGAAAAAGATTTCTCAAAAACTGGATTCTCCTATGTGTTTTGAGAAAATACCAACGATCGACACTTGATACTAGAACGACTCCGAGAATGCTTTGAAAACAGCTTCGAGACCGGTAAAATCTATCGTACTACCGGAGTGGTACTTTCTGGCATTTCGAGCGCCGCACCAAAACAGATTTCTATTTTTGATATAGAACGAGCTACTACCGATCGATGTGAGGAGCTGGAACATGTGCTAGAACATTTGAATAATCGATATGGCAAAAAGACGGTATCCTATGGCATACCTATAGATCGAGCACATTGAGCATGAAAAATCCGCTAAATGAGTACCCGGATTTTACCAATAAATCTGGAAATTTATCCAAAAAAAACATCGTTCCATACATGAACTCGTACACGAAGAATACCTGTGTACTCAAGTTAAAACTTTATAAACAGTTTATATTGCTTTAAAATTCAAATACTCTATACTATCACTTAACATAACTTACATTATGTTAAGTGATAGAAATAGAAAAATATCCCCTATTTCTCAAAAAGATTAGATTTTTTTACGGTACATACTAGTATTTTACCTATGAAATATATCCCAGCACTCGAAGATTTTTTGACCTATTTGCGGATCAACAGGAATGCCAGCCCAAAAACTGCTGAACAATACGAGCTTCATATCTGGAAGTTTTTGGAATTTATTGACCCAGAAACATGTGCAAAATCCCAAGCATACCTGCCTCATACTGAGATTTTTCTTTGATCTAACGAAAATCCAGAAAAAAGGGCTCGAAAAATGCAGTGAAAAATGTTTTTACGATCCAATGTTCTTCTCGACATCAAAAACATCACGGCAGACGATTTAAAGGAGTTTCGCCTCTATTTGACAGACAAATGACTCTCGGTAACTTCGGCGAACGCCTACATGATAACATTTCGTTCATTTTTCAAATATCTCAAAAAGAAAGGTATCGAGTGTATCGATCCAACGAGTATCGATCTGATTCGAGTACACGACCGCCAAGTAACATTTCTGACAAAAGAAGAGGTCCAACTGCTCTTTGAAAGCACGCAAAAAGGTACCACCTTACAAGATTTTCGTGATTACGCGATACTCGAGTGTATCTATTCGACCGGTCTGAGAATTTCAGAGTTAACTCAACTGAATCGAGATAGCATCAATCTTGAGACGCGAGAATTCAGCATTCGCGGGAAAGGATGAAAAATTCGTACCGTATATCTCACTACTCAAGCATGCCATGCGATTACTCAGTATAAAAATATGAGAAGCGATGCATTTGCCCCCTTATTTATTCGACATAATTATGATGCAGATGACATTAAATCTATAGAACTACACGATGAAAATGTGCGACTTTCACGTTTTTTTATCACAGAAATGATACGAAAACGAGCAATCATTGCGGGAATTTCCAAAAATATCTCAGCACATACGCTTCGTCACAGCTTTGCTACTACCCTATTAGAAAACGGTGCAGATATGCGCTCCATTCAAGAGCTTCTCGGTCACTCATCTATTACCACGACACAAGTATATACCCACGTTACCAATCCGAGACTCAAAGAAATTCATGGAAAATTCCACACAAAATAGAGTGGTATTTTTGAAGTCAAACATCTTAAAGATGACCTACGAGCACTTACAAAAATTCTACAGAATTTCGCCGATCTGTTGGTGCAGACTTTCTTTTGATGCGAGAAAACAACCAACTCACTCATCACGAATAATAGAAACACAGTCTCGATACAGTCCATCATAACCTTGTGATTTAGCCAATTCCCGTAAGCGATTAATGGAAGAAATATATCGCAGTTCCACCAGGTTGCCAAGAATATTTCTTTGGAGAGTATGGTGATATTTTTTTAAAAACTTGAGTATGAGATAGGTATCAATCACACCACCACCATTTTGAAGAAGTAACACGTCCAATAGAGACGCTTCATGATTGAGGATTTTAAAATCTATCCCAGATATCGTCTTCCTGAGAACATGCGGCAGAAGCTTGGGAAACAAACTTCCAGAAGAACGCTTTCATGTTTCACGCTTCTTAAAAATCAAACGATGATTTTTTGAGAGTATCACTTGTTTTGAAAGAAATCTCGTATAAACGATGAGAGATGCAGGGGTCGACATATCTGAAATATGAAACTCCAAGGCCTTCGCACCTCCAATAACATACTCAGAACCCACCTCACGCTTAATATATGCTCGAACTATTTCCCAGTAATGCGTGTCAATGAGTTCTACTTCTGATTTGGCATCCACTTTTGGACCAAGGAGAAATAATCCGTTTCGCAGTGCGAGCATGTGTCACTCAGACTTAAGGCGATAGACGATCTTATACACCTCACGCATTCCCACCTCTTCCCTGCTATTATCTGGATCCACCAATTCTACCAAATCATCAATTAAAATAATTGATGATTTTTTAGTTCACAATTTGTGCACAATTTTGTCAAAAGAAATCATTCTACTTTTTGCTTTATAATACGCTTTTCATAGCTATAAATAGTATAGATTTTTTACTATAAAAAACAAATATTTTTCTCGCATAAGCTGGATCGAACCAAATCCCCTCCCCCGCGTTCACCTATGGTGTCTTGGAAGCCTTTTGGTAATCAACACCATCCAAATAGTTGATTCGAGTGAATATTTCAGATTCGTTCAAGTCCGTATTTTCCACTCCCCCCTCAAGTCCACTTGCTTTGAAGAGATCCAAATTCAAAACCTTTATCGTCTCGCTCGCCACAAGAGTACTCGCATTGATGACAGACTGAAAGTTACGATAGACGATGAACATATTGTCCTTGAGTCAGAATGTAAGCCCAAAACTTAGGCTCATTACTGCGAAAACGAGAAGAAATGATCCGAGTTGAAAATTACTTGTCAGAGCGAGCTCTGGAAATTTTATATCCATAAATCTTCTGATAGATCGAGTTACTCCATATGCAAGTCCAGCAAAAAAAGTACCAAACGGAAGAATCAAGCTCGATATGACAATGGCAATAATTACCCAACCGAACTGAACTGTTTTTAAGAGCATGCCATACCATCATTTTTTTTCAAAAGCTTCGAGGGATACAAAGAATTTTGAAAGCTCTTGGTACTCTCCATATGTGTGAGAAGTGTGTATGGTGAGAACGAATTTGATAAAATAGTATAATTCGGTTCTTTTGTTAAAAACTTGCGCCAGTCGGAAGATAAAAAACGGCTTAAAAAAACGAAGTATAATCGAACTTTCCAACATTTGTATCAGCTTGGTCACTTCATCAAGACTTTCAAATCGGTATTTCAAAGGATCAATACCCTCTACGCGACGTCGAATTTCATAAAAAACTGAGCGTTTTAAAAAGGTAATTCAAAGTATGGCATCCACCAAATCTATAGAATTTTGATACAATAGGCCTTTGCGAAGAACATTTTGGAATTGTTCACGGTGGGCGTTGCGCATACCCATGCTCGCCTGGATGCTTCCAAGAAAGTTCATTTTCTGCGACACATCCCCTCGTTGCATAAGAATGCAATCATTGATGATAGTTCGGTAGGTGCTTGAATCTGAAAGAAAGAGATTATATTTTGTGTGAGTAAGAAGTTTGTTTCTCAAATATGCAAAGCAATCCAGTACATCCTGGTCTTCCAAAAGATCAATAAGATTACGGTTTATGGCAGAATCTTCCACAAAATACGTCCGCCAAAAATCAACCATGAGAGGTTTACTTTGTGATAGGCTAAACATGTACAGCTCCTTGATAAACTTGAGATGAGAACTTCCAATTTTTCTGGCAGAATCGCACAATCAAGAAGTTCTGAGTCAAGAAATTTCTGGAACAAGCGTATTGAAAAAGGTACTGAACGACGGCATTTGTGATATATCTCGAACATCCAGTTCCAATCTCGAGGCAATCGACTCGAGAAACACTCCGCGCTCATCCACGCTGAGTTTAAGGTATGAAGCCTCAAGTCCTTCAAGATAGATGGTATGTAGAATGGAGATTTTAGCTTGTATTTCTGGATGCTTTAACAAAACAAAAAAATAAAAATCCACATCCTGCCAATAGCTTTCCTCAAAATACCGATCAAGTTGCAACTTTTGAACCTTGTAGTGTCAGATATCATAATAGTAGGCATTCATGATCTTATTGAATCCCTGTTGCTCGTACTCTCGGATAAGATCTATAAAAGTGCTCGTGGACTCTTGGTAGTATGTTTTCTCAATGTTTGAAAGCAGATTATCTGCAAGATCTTCGAAGAGTGTACGGAGCTTGGAGAGTCAGAAAAAAAGCGCGACCGGATTCTTGGTAAGAATGACCGATTGTATCTCATTACTGATATCTTGTGCGGACGGAAGACCTTGTACCATGCACATAGTATCTCATATATTGCCGTGCTATGCAAAAAAGAGCAAAATTCTCTTCTCGCGGGTTTACACTTGAAACAGAATGCGTCTGTAATTTTTTTGAGTTTGCTCGATAGCATACTCAAGTGCTTCGCTCAGTCTCTGTGATCCATCTTTTGGTACTTTCATACCAATATCTCTCATGGCTTTACGATTCTCAGGTGTATGGGAAGGAAGCGCATACCAACCATTGATTTCCACAGGATTGAGAAGCATGTAGAGAGCATCGTCCTCCAGCGCCTCAGGATCCATGTACCCGTGCTCGTTGATACGAGCAATATCTCCTTCATGAGAAAGAAGCAATGTGAGGACTTCTTGATGAAAATGTGTTTGATAAGAAATTCCAATGATTCCGCCATGAGAGCAGTGCTTCTCGACCACAGTAGGTGCAATGGGCTGAACCGTAAGCTCAAGTCGAGCTCCATCAGCATCCACAAAAATTCGATGTGGAAGCTTTGAGCACAAATAGTTCGCATTCAAAGGGTGTATTTTGGTTCTCCCAGTAGAAGTTATCGTTCCGGGGCTAAGATAATTTGTGCCTGCGTGCATCATCAATAAGGTAATACTTTCATATATAAATGAATATGAAAATAAGTCAATTTATAATACATTTCTATACCAGACTCTCGAGTTTTTGTGTTAATTTCTCCACCTGCTCCTCAGCTTGTCGACGCTTTTCTTGCTCGATTCTTACGACTTTTTCTGGGGCATTTCTTATAAAATCTTGATTGGTGAGTTTGAGGTCGATAATGCGAATATATTCTCGCTTGTTCTTAATCTCATTTTTCAGGCGTATCTTTTCTGCATCGGTATCAACTAAAGCACTCGTGTCGAGATATATTTCTACATCTCGCACTACGGCAAACGAATAATCCTTGAGGACTCCTGCGTTTTTGCTGATTTGCACACTGGAAAGTTTTGCAAGTCCGAGAAGAATGGATTCGTTGGAACGAAGAATTTCCATTGATTTTTTGCCAGTAACAACTACGGCATCAATACAGTCCCCTGGCTTCACTCCTTTGGTCGCGCGAATATTACGGATTTCTCGGATAACATCGTAGAGAAGCGTCATGTCTTTTTCGAGGTTTTCATCTCGTGAAAACTTACAAATCGGCCACTCGCTATTCATCAAGATTTTGCCTCCAGTAAGCGCTTGATAGAGCTCTTCTGTAACAAGAGGAATATATGGATGAAGGAGTTTGAGTATCGTCAAAATACCGTATGCCATGACATTTCTTCCGTGCGTGGAAGTTTCCTTAGTGAGCTTGTACTCCTCTACCGCAAAATCAGCAAATTCATCTCGGATGAAGGTGATGAGTTCTTGTCCTCTAGAAGAAAATTCAAATTGCTCCATCCCGATAGTAACCTGCTCTACGATGGCTCGAAGACGAGAAAGAATCCACCTTTCATGAGGAGCCAAGGCTTCACTGGCTTTCAGCAACTGGTCATGGAGATCTTGATATGACTCGGAAACCTCGCCAATATTCATCGCTACAAAACGCGCCACATTCCAAAGTTTATTGAGAAACAGGGTGTTATTTTCTACGAGCTTCAAAGAAAAACTGAGGTTGATCCCAGGAGTATTTCAAATCGCAAGCGACAGACGAAGTGCATCTGTGGAAAATTGTTTGATAATATCAAGAGGATCGAGTACATTTCCGATTGACTTTGACATCTTTCGTCCTTTTTCATCGAGTACCAAACCATGAAGATAGACGGTCTTAAACGGTGTCTCATTGGTATATTCGTACCCAAACATCAGCATGCGGATAACCCAAAAAAAGAGAATATCATATCCCGTCTCCAAAACTTGAGCTGGATAGAACTTCTTAAATAATTCCCCCGGGTCGCTCGGTTGCCAATCCAGTATGGAAAACGGCCAAATACCAGAACTAAACCAGGTATCAAGAACATCGTCGTCACGCCGCACTTTATCCTTTCCATATTGAGCATAGAGTTCTGCTGGATCGCCCGTTACACCGAGTAGCTCACCAGTATCGGTGTGATAGTATGCTGGAATTTGGTGCCCCCACCAAAGTTGACGAGAAATACACCAATCGTGGAGGTTAAAAATCCAGTCCTCAAATGTCTTATTAAATCGGGATGGCACAATGTTAAATTCCTTTTTTTCGTATCCCCGTATCACCTTCTTTGCCATTTCTTGAGCTCGGACAAACCATTGAGTAGAAATAATGGTTTCAATTTTGGTGCCAGATCGAGAACAGTAACCCACCTTGTGCTTGTAGGGCTCAACTTTGAGGAGATTTCCCTTAGCCTTGAGCAGCTCAACTATATTCGCGCGGGCTGTGGTAGCAGCATCTTGACCGGCAAAAATCCCGGCAGCCTCGGTCATTTTTCCGTTTTTATCTATTATAGAAAAATCTAAGCGGAGTCCGTGTCGTTTGGCTAATTCAAAATCGGTAGCATCATGGGCTGGTGTTATCTTTACCGCACCAGTTCCAAATTCTCGATCAATACTGTCATCTGCGATAATAGGTATTTCCACATTCGCAATCGGGAGCACCGCATTGCGTCAGATCATTTTCTTATATCGCTTATCTTTTGGATGGACCGCTACTGCTTGATCGGCAAGAAGTGTTTCTGGACGGGTGGTGGCGATGGTAAACTCGTTATCAGACCCAGAAACAAAATAGGTTATATAGTACATGAAGGCATCTTCTTCAACATAGTCTACCTCAATATCGGAAATAACGGATTGGAGTCATGGAGAATAGTTTACCATATATTCCCCTCGGTAGATAAGATCCTTTTTGTAGAGATCCATAAAAATATGCTCTACGAGCTTATTGGATTTGTCATCAAAGGTAAATCGTTCTTTGGTCCAATCACAGCTCGAACCCATCATTCGAACCTGATTGTTGATGTTGGATGCATATTGATCCTTCCATTTCCACACCTCTTCCAAGAATGATTCACGACCGAGGCCAATACGAGTTTTTCCTTGCTCCGCAAGCTGCTTTTCCACACGAGCTTGTGTAGCAATTCCTGCGTGGTCAGTTCCAGGAATCCAAACGGTACTATCCCCCTTCATACGATGATAGCGAGTCATTATATCCTCAAGAGTAAGCGTCAGTGCATGACCTATGTGCAAATTTCCGGTAACATTGGGTGGAGGAATGGGAATATAAAAAGTGTTTCCTGTTCGAGAAGGTGCTGGTTCAAAAAGTCCAAGTGCCTCAGTTTTGGTATATATCTTTTCTTCGAAAGTCTTGGGTAGGTACTGTTTTGCGAATTCCATAAAAAAACGGGTGATTTTTGAACTAAAAAAGGATGTGTATCTCAAGCATAGTGCCGAAACTATAGCGCTTTGAGGGTGAATTGCAAGACAAAAAGAGCTGATTGCATAGAGCCCACTACTGGGTCAAAGTTTCTCAGGAAATACTCTCAAATATCTGCCACTCTCTACATTTGTGAAATACCCTATCAACGGTGTAGCAGTGCGACCAGTTCCGTCTTTTCAAAAATAAATCTTTCAAGAATCTTATACAAATCATGTAGGCATGATATCTCCTTCATTTCCAGCGATTTCCAGGAGGGTAAACTTTACTTGGTAGGTAATTTGATCAAATCGGCATCTCGAGCGATAGGTGTATGCAGTTGCTCGAGGGTTTCCCCTACTGCAGAGATTGACCCAGAAGAATCGAGAATGAGAGGCAATTGATTCGTATGTGTTTCGATGCGTTCTAGGGTAAACGAATATATTGTTTGAACACGAATGTTTCAAAAGCTTGTTCTTTTTCCAAAATAAACCTCTCCCTATATTCTGGAAAATAGACATCACCCTCGTGCACACCAGGGACTTCACTTACCCAAATGCCATCAAGCAGACCTTGATTCAGAAATTGCTGATATACTTTTGATCCACCAATAACAAACACCGTTTCCACTTGCTCGCCCAAGGCGTTGAGACAAGCAGAAATCGATGAATATACTTCAATTCAAGGCTCTGAAACCATGGTAGACGATAGGACAATGTTTCTACGGTTTGGAAGGGGGCGCCCAATCGAAACATAGGTGGAGGAGCCCATGATAATGGGGTGTCACAAGGTGCATGTTCTAAAATTCTTCAAATCCTCTGGAAGATTCCATGGGAGTTTTCCTCGATTTCATATCGTATAATTCTGGTCGTGGGCAACTATGGCGATGATCTTCACATTTGCTTTGATAAAAACTAGAAATCCCAACTTCACTTCATGCTCGAAGATTGCGTATAGTTTATAACGGTAGTTTCAAAGAAGTTCCCCTTATCACTGTTGCTATCTTGGAGGCGGTCTAGGTGCTTGTACGGATTGGTGATTGCTTCTGGATAAATCGGGCTTATTCAGATCATTGCCATACGCTGGTTGCAAAGCCACTTGGTATAGTTTTCCGTAGATTCTCCATTGATTCCCATAATTCTATTTCCCAGAATATGGTTGGACCATACGATTTCCTGCTCCACCGCTGTTTTCGCCATTTCTATAAGAACTGCCTCATTGTAGACATCTGGAAATTCTCGTTTGATTTCTCGAAGGATATTTGCAAAAAGCGTTACATGCGTGAGCTCATCCCGACGAATATAGGCAATCATTCTTCAGGTAGCCGGCATTTTCATCATATCCACCAGGGTATCAAAAAAGGCAAATCCATTATAAAAGTAAATACTTTCGAGCAAAAAATTTGCCGCGAGCGCTCGGAAGAGACTCGCATCACTCGGACTGTCAATAAAATCTTGATAAATTGAGCCTATGTATTTATTTCGCTCCAGCAAAATAGGATCTGATCTCCAAAAATAGTAGATTTCCTCACGCTCTTCGGGTGAAACGACTGATTCCAAAATCGTGGCATATGACTGGGAATGTATAGCCTCCTGAAAAGCATGTATTGACATGAGAAGGTTGACTTCAGGGGCTGTTATATAATCGGAAAGATGAGGAAGATTGACCGTTTGTATAGAGTCGAGAAATATCAAAAACGAGAGAATTCCCTTGTAGGCACGCTGTTCCTCAGGTGTAAGAACCGAGTGAAAATCTCGCTGATCGTCCTTAAGTCCGGAGACCTTTTCTGGGAGCCAAAAATTTCCGACCAATACTTGGTAGAGTGACTTGGTCCAAGAATATTTTACTGAATTTAGGTTGAAAAGTCCGGTGGTGGAGCCCTTGATAATCGTTCGATGATCCAAGTTATCATTGCCCATTGGGTTAAATAACGGGTTTGCTTGAATAAGAAGATTTTGTTGAAGTGACATGAGTGAAACGAAAATGATATACTCTTAAATTATCCACTGCAGCTGACGCAGTCCTCCTTGGCCTCCAAAGATAGTGATCGTACATAGTACACGGTCTTTATGCCTTGACTCCATGCTTTGACATAATAATCCGAGAGGTCTTTTGGTGTAACGCGTGATGGGTCAATCATCCATTCAAAACTAATCGACTGATCTATCCATTTATATACCGTCGCTATCATATCAATGACGTCGTTCATGTCCATATTTACATATTCCTTGTAGAGCCAAAAGTTTTTTGAATCGAGCTTAGGCGCTATTCGAATAGTAGGTGAAGCAAGATTTGTTTCAACAAAATACTTTTTGTAAATAGGAAGCAGAGCCGCGGTAGTTCCTACAATACCCGCAGTAGAAGTATTTGGTGCTGGCCCGGTAGTGTAGCCAAATCGAACACCATTCTTCTTCATTCGAGCAAACAATCCTTTCCAGTCTAGGTGTATATGTTGTTTCTCATTTTCAAATTCATCTGCGGTACGACCCAACAGTATACCCTTGTCGTATTCTGATCCTGAGTATAGCTCGTATGTACCTCGCTCTTTAGCAAGTTCTATAGATGCATCATAGGTATAGTAGGTATAGAGTTCAAAAAGTTCGTTCACGTGTTTTCTTGCCTCTGGACTGTCGTATGCGAAGCCATGAGTTGCAAGATACTCCGCGAGTCCTAGGTATCCGAGAGCTACTGAGCGGTAGCGCATAGCGGTTCGTTCTGCGGACTTTACTGGGAACTTATTTAGTATAATGATATTGTCGAGGATCCGCATTACCACCGGATATACCTTCTTGATTTCCTCCTCGGTATTCACTTTGGCAATATTGATGGAAGAAAGGTTGCAAGTAACCACATCGCCTGGCTCATATCGAATCACAATTTTCCCACCTTCAATAGTTTCTTCTATGAACTTGCTAGGGGAAGTGTTTTGACAAATCTCTGTACAAAGTTGAGTAGAATAGACATTTCCTGCGTGTTTATTTGGATTGAGTCGGTTTACGGTATCGCGGAAAAATACATACGGCATTCCGGTTTCCACCGTAGTCTTGAGAAATGTTTTGTACAGATCTTTTGCTTTGATAGTCTTTTTCATAACGAGTCGAGTATCCTTTTCGAGCTCCTCATAAAAGGCGTCAAACGCTTCGCAGAAAGTATCTTGGAGGTTTTTTCCATACAGACTCTGTATTTCGTATGGATCAAACAGTGTCCAGTCCGCATCTGCCTGAACTCGTCGCATAAACAAATCTGGCATGGTAACTGCTGGAAATATATCAAACGCCTTGGCTCGTATATCTCCGGTCTCTGTTTGAATATCAAGGAAGTCAAAAATATCGCGATGCCAGATATCGAGTGTTACGGATACTGCCCCAAGTCTCTGTCCTAGTTGGTTGACGGCTACCGCGGTGTCGTTGATGACCTTCACCCAAGGATTCACCCCTCCGGCAGCACCACGAATACCACGGATAGAAGCTCACTGGGCTCTGATATTTCCGAGATACACACCGAGTCCTCCTCCATATTTTGAAATTTGAGCGATTTCTTCAATAGCATGATAAATACCTCGAAGGTCGTCATCTACGTTGATCTTAAAACAGCTGGATAACTGGTGCCAATTCGTTCGTGGATTATTCAACGCTGGAGTGGCAAGAGAAATCTTTTGTTGTGAGCAGTATTCATACACCTTTTTTGCAAATTCAAGTCGCTTTCCTTCTGGCTCTGGTATAGCATAGAAAAGTGCCACTGAAAGATAGAGCTCTTGAGGAAGCTCGTGCACTACCTTATTTGGATTCAAAAGATAACGCTTTGCGAGAGACAGCACCGTAGTGTACCCATAGGTCATATCAGTCTCCCTATTGAGCCAAGTACCAGCTTCTCGAATATCAGCCTCTGAATAGTAATCAAAGAATTTTTTGTAGTAATACCCTCGATCTACATAGTCTTTGAAAAAATTAAAATAGCTTTCGGAAGTATAGAGATCTCTCATTTCCATATTTCTGTTTTTTGAAGCTTGCTTGTAGAGATTCATAAGCGCGAATCTTCCAGCAACATGCTCCCAGGAAATATTTTCAATACTCACAAGATCAATACACGCCTTCGTGAGTAGCTTCATAATGTCAGAAGTCTTGATATCCTCAACGAGATTTTTCTTGAATGCCTCCATGAGGTTATCAAAAGAACACGCATCCTCATAGCCTTGAACGGCTATGTTAAAAATAGCTCGGATCTTTTCTTGATCAAAAAACTCTTTTTGGCCGCTGGTCTTGGTAACTTTAAGTTTGTGCTTCTCAAATTTTTCTACAAGTTTTTCCTGCTTTTCTACTCGGATTTCGGTTTGAGCCGCTCGGTAGAGAATATACGCCTTCGCCACCTCATATTTGTTGAATTTCATGAGGTTTCTCTCTACGATGTCTTGTATGTCCTCTACTCATGGAAGTCGATTCACAAAAACTTCACCATAGACGTGCTCCAAGTCTTTGATAATAAAGTCAGTAATAACCGTAATAAAGGATTTGTCGGTCTCCCCTATTTCATCTACCGCGCTCGATATAGCTTTTTCAATCCGAGTTCTGTCGAAATCAGTAATTTCGCCGTCTCGTCTTCGTACTTGTGTGATTGGCATAGAAAAAAATTAAAATACGCTGGTTGTAGTGTAGAAATATGTATTCGTTCAAAGAAAGTATATTTTACTACAAAACACTACATTTAGTGCTCGACAGGTTAATGATATACTACATATTGTCAAAATGTATTTCCAAAAAATGAACAGAAATCCAGATATTGGCTTTATATAGGGAAGAAAACAGTGAGGAAAATTTACTTGTATCCGTGACTTCAACTTGAAGTTTTGAAAAGTGTCATCTGTATCCTCGACCAGCGACTCCTAGCTCTGAAAAAAATCAAAATCAAAAAGTGGCAAATCTGGCATAAGTGGTCATTCAAAAGAAAAATCTTCTCCCCACAGAACAAACTCGAGCTTCCAGGCATGGAGCCACTGACGATTGAGTCAAAACTTATCGCGATACAGCCTATTCGTCGCTGCATGTCAGTACACCTCGTCTCCGAGTATCGGATGGCCGATACTCGCCAAGTGTACACGTATTTGATGGGTGCGACCGGTAAGCAAATCGATTTCGAGTAGCGTTAACCCATTTTTGATTTCTCTCACGAAGGCGCGAGTTTGGGCGAGTTTAGGATTGATAGGGTCTCGAGCGGTCATTCTTTTTCGATCAAGCGGATCTCTACCGATAAATGATTCAATGTAGATTTCAGGATCAGCAATTTCTCCTTTGACCACGGTAAGATACCGTTTTCTAATCGTGCGTTTTTCTATTTTCTTTTGGAGCGATCGCATAGCTCGATCATTCTTGGCCACAAGCAAAAGTCCACTTGTATTTTTATCCAACCGATGCACAATGCCAGGGCGTTCTACTCCATTAATAACCGAAAGACTTCCAAAATGGTGCAGGAGTGCGTTCACTAAGGTTCCGGTATGTCCATTTTCACCGGGTACTGGATGCACATTCATTCCTGCAGGCTTATTGACGACGGCAAAACTTGGACCATTGTAGATGATTTCGAGCGGAATATCTTCCGCTTCAAACTTTCATAGTTCGGTACGCCAATCAACTCGAATAGTATCCCGGTGCGAGACCCGTATGTTTTTTTTAATTGCAGCACCGTTCACATACACATCTCAAGAATCTATGAGCTTTTGGATATAAGAACGGCTCTTGTCGGAAAAAAGAGTCGACAGAAACATGTCGACTCTTCTTTTTTCACGAACATCCAAATACACAGAAAGTTCGGAACTCGCTCTAATTGACGAGGGAACGATCGTAGGAGAAGAGTTCATTATCGTTGAAAAAGCGTGCTACTTCAATTTTTGCAGTTTCTTCCGAGTCGGAAGAATGTATCAAATTGTTGTCGATAGATCGAGCATAATCTCCTCGAATCGTACCAGAAACCCATTCAGACTCGGCAGTAAGACCACACATTTTGCGAACTACCGCCACTGCATCGTGACCCTCGATAGCAATAGCCACGATAGGACCAGAAGTCATAAATGAAAGAATGGCAGGATAGAAAGGTTTGCTGGTCATGTGAGCGTAGTGTTCATCACAAACAGCTTTGGTCATATTCATCATTTTCAAACCAACGAGCTTAAGCCCTTTCTGTTCAAAACGAGAGATGAGAGTTCCTACAAGAAAACGCTGAATAGTGTCCGGCTTGAGAAGTACAAGAGTTTTTTGCATAAAGATAAAAAAGTGCTAATTTCGCCTATCATAAAAAGTCTTTTCGAAAACGCAAGCTGAAATACCTAGGAGAGGCCACTGGGAGGAAATTGATTCCGTTACACCAAAAGTTATAACAGACGGGCATGAGAGAGACAATCAAAAAAATCCCGAACTATTGTAGGAATTCGGGATTTTAAAAGATATTAGTAATGCTCTCTACCAACAGTACAAAGCCAAACATAAATGTACTAAAAGTTGAACACGTCAACAATCTTTCCACTTATTTCTATAGAGTCTTCATGAGAAAGAACTATAGGCATGTGTTCAGAGTCTTTCGAATCTGGAAGCAGGTAAATATTGCCAGCTTCTTGTTTGATTTTTTTGACGGTAGCGGCACCATTGATAATACAGAGATAGGCCGCAAAGGGATTATCAACTGATTTGATACTGGAATCCACCAAGACAAAAGCTCCATCTTCCAAAAATTTACCTCGGAGACTAAAATTATTCATGGAAGTCCCTTGAAGCTTTACGCAAAAATATTTTTTTACATCCCCCGAAAGTGCGCTCGGTGAAATCAGGAGCTTGCCCATATCAGATTCTTCAGCATACATGAGTGGTCTCCCCGCATTGGCAAATCCAAGAATGGGAATAGGAATTGCGATCTGAGAAGCTACAATGCGATCACCCAAACGAATCGAACGATATCCTCTCCCCCTTCGTATAAATCCTTTTTGTTCGAGATAGTCCAAAAATTGCACTACGGAGTGTTTACTTTTGAATCCGAGAACATCCTGAATTTCTTCAAGCGTTGGAGATTCTCCATTTTTTTCTATGTAGTCTTTTACAATATCAAAGACTTTTTGTTGTTTTGGAGTAAGCATAAGAATAGAAAGTTACCTATTCAATATATACAAAAATATACATTTGCAAATTTTATATGTATTTTTGCAAAAAATATGTACTTTGTAGCAAGCGTTAGTCCTAGTAAAGGTACTTTCTCTTATTTACATTGTGCTCTTCGTTGGTCTTGGCGTAGTATATTTTTCCTTCAGAGTCATGGAGATAATAGAGGTAGGGAGAATCCTTGGAGAAAAGCGTGGCCAGCCAAGTATCACGTGAGGGATTTGAAATCGGGGTTGGAGGAAGTCCCGTAAATTTTCTCGTGTTGTATGGACTATCTCCGTCGAGCCCATCAACAATTCTTGATGGAGTACATTCCTTGGAGCTCAATTTTAGAGCGTAACAAATAGTAGCATCAGCTCATAGGCTCATGCGAATACGAATGCGCTCCTCCAAAATTCCTGCAACCTGAGCTTTTTCATCAGGATTTCTCTCCTCACGCTCAACAATGGAAGCAAGTATGAGCGTAGTGTAAAACCCTTTTTGCTGAGCGGGAGTCATTTTGGAATAAATTCTATTTTGAAAAACTCCGATGATAGAGAAAAGAAACTCCTCCAAGTCAGCACCACTGCGGATTCTGTGAGTATCAGGGTATATAAATCCCTCGAATGACTTTTTTCCTTCCAAAAATGGATATTTTTTTATGAGCCGCGGAAAATCAGAAGGTTTGGCATCAATGAGCTCACGAGGTTGTATGAATTCTTTTTGTGAAAGATAGGAGTCGATATCATAAACGCTCCAACCTGGTAGTATCATAAAAGTCATGTCCGTATGAACGGGGGTTACCAAAGACTTTTCCAGAGCCTTTGAAAGTGGCATGTCTTCAGGTATGAGAAAAGTTCCTGATTTGAGTTGAAAATCTGGTGCATAAAATTTTTTATATGCTCGAAGTTGCCAATCAGTTACATCAAGTCTAAGATTGGTGTGAATCTGGTAGAATAAAGTGCCTGTATCAATCGTATACTCTCCTTTTTTGACTGTGACGGTTCCTACCTGCGAAACCGCATACCATCAGTAGGTGATTGCACCTATCAGTAACAAAAAAAACCATTTTTTCATTATGGCCTAGAAACAGGAGGAGACTTGATGTTTGCAGGAGAAATTTTGCTCCCAGTATGTGTAGTGCCCGTGGAAGCAGTTGATCCTGTAGTAGTGATAGAGCCGGTTAAGGTCGAAAAAGTCTCGATTTGTTTTTTGAGAGAATTTGCCGTATCATAGATCTGTTTGCCCTGATCCACCTTATTTTCAAGGGTATTTTTTGTAGTATCAATCTGGTCTTTTGTTTTCTCAATTTTTTCTTGCACCCCAGATACCATATCTCGGGCACGCTTGATTTGGACTTCAGCGCTGTCCAAAATACCACCAGTCTGTTCATTTAAGTTTTTTACTTCTGAGGTCATTGACTCGAGTTTGGACTTGGAGTCCCGAATCATAGTATTAAATTCAGAGATGCCCACCAATTTTGCCACTTCATCGAACTGAGCGGGCGCGAGGAATACTCCAAGAATATATGAAACAAAAAGAATTATGAGAATGGATGGAATTTTGATTACCATAGTGTTATTTAAAGAGATCTTCGACCGAGGCGGTTTGCTTGAGACGATTGCGGAGCATGAGAATATCCTCATCTTGAATGAGCTTTTCCGATGTAACTCCAGATTCAGATTTTTCTGTGTTCAGCATACGGGTCATAAAAGCACCTGATTGAGAAATTTTCTCGATGTCCATTGGGTTATTTACCAAATTTATTTCGGCTTTTATATTTGCAGTGTCATGACATTGTGGGCAATGTATTTCCATATTCACTCACTGATTTCCAGAGTCTACAATCGAAACATTTCTTTCTGAAATTTGAGCCCCACATTCCTTGCAACGATAGTGGAATATAGTAGCCTCGATGATGCTCTTCATGATAAGATAGTTCATAGCTTGGAAAATAATATGTTAGATACTACACCATTGGGTGGTATTTCTCAAGAATATTACGAGTATTCGACTTGACACTTTACATCGTAGCTTCATTCCAATTGTATCGATAGAAATAGGAAATACAATGAAATTCATTTAAAATCGTATCTCAAACACTTTCCCTCTGGAATACACCGTTTCTTTATCTGGCGACATTATCGATGGGAAAATAACATCACAAGAACGAAGTACGGCATTGAAATCAGCAGTATACTGACATGGGCAAGAACTACAGGTAGCTTGTCAGAATATAGCGCCTGGTCTCGAGGCGTAACTCAGACGACATTGACCATTCACTCCGGCAAGACTCAAAGAAAGCCCGGGCATATATGCAGAAGTTACACTCGAGGAAGGAGTATCACCGTTATATGTTACCACTATAGGACAACCTCGATTTTTTGGTGTACCAGATACCAAAGGACAAAGATCAATATCATTAGTGAGAGTGTCCTTATCCCAATCATCCGATTCCGTAAAAACGAGCACTACTGAAGCAGTGGCCACGGCTCATCTGGAGTCACGCACGGTTAACAAGACCTCCCGAACTCCTGATGTTTCAAAGTTGTGTGTTGGATTTTCTTCACTTGAGAAAGAACCATCGGCAAAATCCCATCGATATGTTACTGGTCAGACCGCTCAGCTCAGAGTGCTGGTAAATCGCACATTTGATGGCGCGATATCATTGAGTGCGCTTGCCTGTATTCCGAGAGAAAGCCCCGTAAACTCTGTTGGAGTTTTTGAGGCACCACTCAATACCTCCACCGTAGATAGGGATTGTGAAAAAAGATTTGTGGAAGTATCCTTGACCGTAAGTCGAACGAGCCAGGTTCCGTCACCTTTGAGATCGAAGTTTTTGAGACACTTACCGGTTGCAGCAAGAGTGGCACCGTCCTGAACCCGAGCAAAATCCCACGCATACTCATATGGCCCACCAGCAGTATTCGTTCTCCCAAAGAACGTATATGAAGTATCTTTGGGGTTAGGAAATGTGGTCACTGATGTTGCAAGAGAGCAATCTTTCTCAGAATCAAGGATTCGTATTTCTGAAGATACTCAAATTGCCATGCCAGAAGCGGTAGATTGAGGGGTAGAAGTTATAGCTTCAGTAGGTAATTTTGAGGTATTTGTCGTGGGGGTAGTAGAATTTGAAGAAGAGGAATCTTTGAGGACTATCACCGTCGTGGCTTGAGTGACTTTACCATTTGCGTCCGTTACGGTAAGCTTTGTATTACGAACTCCTGGCGTGTCAAAAATATGACTTGGATTTACTTCGGTAGAAGTAGTGCCGTCATCAAAATTCCATACATACGAAAAGGGGCCCACACCCCCAGTGAGAGTACTCCCAAACTTAACAGAAGTTGAGATTGCGACTTCTAAGGCACTCGCTTGGATAGATAGAGAAGGTGTGCTTGCTTGGGACAGAGAATCAACGATATTCACTGTGGCAGAGGATTGCGAGACCGCTTTGGTATCTTGATTGGTGATAGTAAGTCAAACGGTCCAGGCACCACTCTGCTTGAGGTCAAAATTCTCCAAACATGCTCCTGTTGCGGTAATACGAAGTCCATCGCTCGCTCTCGTGAAAGTCCAGTCGTAGGCAAACGATCCACTCATGGTTGCCGTTCTTCCAAAAAACGTATACGAGGTATCCCGAGGATCGGAAAAGGAAGTTACTGGGGAATCCTTAGAGCAGGTAAGTCAAGAATCGAGAATTCGTATTTCTGAAGAAAATCCCGAAGAAGTGATCGGATCTCAAGAGTTAACAGATGTGGGTAACTGCGTTGTTTGGATTCCATTGGTATCTGTATCTGATCGAATGGCACAAAGATTAACTCGAAAAATATTTGCTGCCATACGAATAAATTCTCGTCGTGTAATATTCTCATTTGGTCGGATTTTACCAGTAGCATCAGGGGTAATAATACCAATCTCTACGGCCTTTTGAGCATATCCGTACCAGTATTCCGAAGTGTCTGGTATGTTGAGCCTTCTTTCGAAAGTTTGACTATTGAGAATATTGTTCCAAAGTCACCCCTGTCGCAGTAACACGGCCGCTGCTTCGATTCGTGTGATCTTATTGTAGGCACAAAAGGGGGCTTCAGAGTATACCTGACCGTCCTCACAGGCGCTCTTTCCACTGGAATCCACCACATACCCCTCTACAATCCCCTGCTCTTTGGCATAAGAAACGCAGTAAAAATTCTGGTTTTCACGCTTAAAATCAATGAAAGGAATATCCCTATATTTGAGAATGTCTTCAAAACTCGGCATCAAGCATTTCTTACAACCAACTCCCACAACGATGGATACAAAATCGTCACGATTCCTGAGTGAATCTGGGTTGAAACGTTTGTTGGGCGAATCAGGACTAATACCACGCTCATACAGATTTACGGGATCTTCGTAGTAATCATCTGTTGGGGAAACATCGACAAAAGGCAGGTCAGAAGCAAATCCATTTGAAGTAAAAGCTATACTGACAAAGAGGCTTACGAGTATTTTTGAAAAGAAACGGTACATATGCTTAGTATAGTGTTTGTACGCGTAAAAAACAAATAAATACAGCTCAAAACGCGTAGCTGGTAGAATACATTTTGTGCATAGATGGAAATTTCCTATGCATCAGATACGGAAGTTATTAGATCAAAAAAAGAGCAAAGGCAACAAAAAAACGTGGTAGGATAAGTGTGACTAATACTACCCAGCCACGTTATGCACATACTATCCAAAGATACCATGAGTTACAAAGTATATTACTCAAAATGAGAAATCATTCTTGCTCGAATACGGGTCATTCAGCATAGAATTCATGATGCAATGAGTATTTCAGAC
>JBEICN010000007.1:0-36850 GCA_040383945.1 Candidatus Peribacteria bacterium
GTTTCTTTTTCCATACTTTAGAATCTTCATGAATAATTTCTTTGAGCTTCCCTCTTTTTTTCTGCAGAACAAGCGGCATTGATTAAAATGCGTTCTTCTCATATTTTAACTATTTCTTCGAATGATTTCAATATTCAAGAATTTCTTATTTTAATGAGTTCGACAAGCGAAATACCGTCTATTAGCCTAATGCTCATTCTATTTTCAAGAATCATTCAGACTCATTCAAATGAAAATTCTCAAGTTGATACAATAAATCATCAATCAGCTTTAGAAAGTTGTATTGCTCATAGAAAATCTCTAATTATTGGAGTTCAGACTTTGCTTTTGAATCGTTTTACTTGTACAACGTATTTTTTTTCTCATAAATGGGCAATTATGTCTACTCAGTTATCTCCTGATCATTTTGTAACACTGGCCTTGAATCAGAAATGACAGAAGACTTCTGTGACGAATTTTTCAAAATCATAGGGGTTCATTTTTTGAATATTACTCAATTCTTCAAATGATTTTCTTTGGACTTGATTCAGATGTTCATTCGATTGAATTTTTCACAGAATCAACTTAATTTTTAATTGCTCATTATCTAATAGTCCTGTGGTTGAGAATTTATATAAAAGCACATAAATCTTGTCATTAAAGAAATTGAAAATTAGATTATTTTCTGAATATTTTTGATATTCAAATATTCTTAATACAACAGAAAAACCAATAAGACACGCAAGAGCTCCAAGTCAAAATACGCCATCAAAATCAAGTGTGAAGAAAAAATAATTTACGGCTAACAATAAAAATATGCCAACAGGTATCGTAGTTCTGGTTACTAAGTTGGATATATTTTCTAGATCATTTTGGATTGTATTAAGTTTTGATAACCTGGTATCAATGATGGATTTAGCTGAAATTATATCGGGTTTAATTGTTAAAAAGAATTCCCCTAAGTCATTAAGAAAATTGAGTATGTATTCAATTTCGATGTTTTTTAGATTTTCATATTTATAATCCAAAGTATCATATCTATGATTTTTAGAATTTTCTACTTCCCCTAATAACTTATCTAATCGATTTTTATCGAATCGAGATAGAAAAGATTGAAATTTTCAAATCAAAACATTTCATTCATTTTTAAAAATTAATTGGCTACTTGCGATGTTTAAATTCTTTTTAAAAGATGAATGAACTATAAATAACGTAAATATAAGTATTCATATAGCTATTAATGCTTGAGTTATCGAAGGTGTTGTTGTAAAATCTAATGAAGTAGCAGGAATATTTTCATCGTCTAGATTACGCTTAATAATACTTACTGAATAAGTTTCATTAGCTGATAAATTATTTATTGTCCTTGTACAATTAAAGGCATTAGGTTCAGGAAAACTATCATTTATATTAAAATCAGTAATTTTTTTACATAGATTTTTACCACCTTTGCAATATCCTATTTTGTAAGATGAGTCAGGTAGACAGGCGAAATTAAATTGTAAAAAATCGCTTCATCGGTCAATAAGCATTATTTTTTTTCCGTATCATAATCAAGAATCATATTTATTTGATAAGCCTTCCGCGTTTAATACGGATCAAAAACTTATTATAGATATGAATCAAACGACAATGATTACTATTTTTTTATTAAATTGCATTAATTATTACATATTATCACACTCAATTAAGTATAACAGATATATTTTATAAAAAAAATTACAAATAATTTTGATTTAAACTGTGTTTATATGTACTGAATTATACTTCCAAGGAATGTATTTTTAGCTTGAATGCAGATTTGCAATTTGACGAAATATTTACTCACTTTTGAGTAAATATAAATATGTTATAATGGCAAGGGTATGAAGAGCATAATTTCTTCGAAATTCTCCTCCATTTCACTCCGCCCCTCAGAAAATCAAACATCCAAACTCCAAAAGAACTAAGAAATAAACCTCCCCCCACCCCATTTCCCCCCCTCCAAATTTGACTCTCCCCCGTAACCCTCTACACTCTCGAGGATATTTTCCGAGTCGCGCCACGGCGACTTTTTCGTAATACGAACCACGAGCATGCTCACCGAAATCATTACTCGCGTCATCAACGCTCATCCGGAATTTACTCCTGAGGAAATCGAGGAGTATTGTGAGCTGTTCCTCAGTTCTATTACCGAAAAAATAAAAGAAGAAACCAAAATGAAACGACTGGTAAAATACCTGGAAAGAGAGTTTGAGCTCGAATCGGTCGAATCCGTGAAAAGCGTCTCCAAAACTTCCTACGACCTCGATTCCATACCGGAATATCTGTTCAATGGAAAAGCGGAAATCGCTTCCAGTCTCGTGAAAATTACGCACCTTACGAAAAATATCGAACAGACCGAGCTATTTGCGGATGCGGAATTGCAAATCAATCGACGTGATAAGATCGCCCTCATCGGCAAAAATGGCGCGGGAAAAACGACACTTCTCAAAATGATTATCGGTCGGGAATGAGACTATGACGGACGAATCGAAAAAGCGGAAAACCTCAAAATCGGATATCTTTCCCAGGATCTTTTCTGGCAAGATACGAGCAATACGCTCCGTGCCGAAATGCTCATGGTCTTCCCGGAAATCACCGCAAAAATCAATCGCATTGCCGAGATTGAGTATCAGGACGAATACTGGGAAGAAGCGCATGCTATCAAGGCGTATCTTCGGGAGAACGACGGCTATTTCAAGTATGATCTCCAGCTCGATATCCTGCGGTATTTTGGTTTTTCGGAGAAACAGCTCGATTTCAATGTACTCCAGCTTTCATGAGGAGAACAAACCAAGGTGCAGATTGCCAAATTTCTCATTACCGAAGTGGATCTCCTCATTCTCGACGAACCGACGAATCACCTCGATATCGAGGGAATCGTTTTTTTGGAACGGTTCTGCAAGATTTGGAAGAAAGCCATCCTCTCGATCTCCCACGACGTTCGCTTCATCGACAATACGGCGGAAAGTATTTTGGAAATTTCTGGCAAAAAACTTTGGAAATATCCCGGAAATTATGCGAAATATCTTGAGGAAAAACAAGCGAGATACGACCGTCAAAACAAGGATTATGAAACCCAGCAGAAAGAACTGGAAAAACAGATGGCCTATATCAATCGGTTTCGCTATCAGGCGAGCAAAGCTGCCGGAGTCCAGAGCCGCATCAAACAAGTCGACAAAATTGAACGCATCGAACGACCTGAAAACGAATCCACCGTTCGACGTATTACCGTGACCACAGACAAACGTCTTCCCGAAAAAGTCATGGTGTTTTCTCATCTCTCGGTGGGATATGGAGACACCCCGATAGTGACTCTACCCGAGGAGCTCATCGTCCGCAAGGATGAAAAAATCGGAATCATTGGCCGGAATGGAGCCGGAAAATCCACCTTTCTCAAAACGATACTTCGGGAGATTCCCTCGCTTTCTGGTAGTGTATTTTTGAGTCCAGATGTCGTGGTAGGCTCGTATTCGCAGGTACTCGCGGATTTGGACGGCGAACTGAGCATACTTGCCGAACTTAGCAAACATCACCCCAAAGAAAACGAGATCCGGTCCATGCTCGGCTGACTGCTCATTACCGGCGAAAAAGTCGACCAATATATCAAAACACTCTCCGGAGGCGAGCGCGCCAAAGTGGCCCTCACAAAAATGCTCCTCACGAAGCCACACGTCATTATCATGGATGAACCAACGAACCACTTGGATCTGCAATCCAAAGAGGTCATCAAACATATGTTAGAAAATTTCAACGGAACGAGCCTCATCGTATCGCATGATCGGGATTTGCTGGAGAGTGTATCCAATTCCGTTTGGCTTATCCAAGACGGTGCACTTCGGACGTTTGCTGAACCAGAAAAGGGATTTGCGGAAGTGTTTTAGGGGGGCGGTCATTACCTATTACAAGTAATGATTTCTTAAAAATTTCTTGAATTTTTCTTATGCAAATTTGAGCTTTATCCGTACTCTTTTGAAGTTCATAAATCATTCGAATATGCCCCATACGGTTAATTCCAGCAAAATAGCGCTCTTTGAAAGCAAGAAGATACGAAAAATCTGGCAGGAAGATTCGTGGTATTTTTCGGTGGTGGATATCGTCGGGGCGTTGACTGATTCTCCAAACCCTACTGATTATCTCAAAAAAATCAGAAAGCGAGACTTGGAGCTCGGTTCGTACCTGGGGACAAATTGTCCCCAGGTAGAGATGCTTACAGATACCGGAAAAAAACGAAAAACTCTCGCTGGTAATACTGAAGATATCCTTCGTATCATCCAATCCATTCCATCACCGAAAGCAGAACCATTCAAGAGGTGGCTCGCAAAGGTTGGATATGAACGGATTGAAGAGATAGAAAATCCTGAATTGGCACAAGAGAGAATGAAATCGCTCTACGAACAAAAATGATATCCAGCCGACTGGATAGACAAACGGCTTCGCGGTATTGCTATCCGACAGAACCTCACGGATGAATGGAAAGATCGAGGCATCACAGAACGCAAGGACTATGCGATACTCACAGCCGAAATCAGCCGTGCGACATTCGGGATGACTCCGGGCGAATACATGGAATTCAAAAATCTCCCGATTCGGTCAAAAGCGAATCTCCGGGACCATATGACCGATCTCGAACTCATTTTCACGATGCTTGGAGAAAAAGTAACGACCGAACTGTCTGCTATCGAAAAACCCGATGGGATGAATGAAAACAAGAAAGTGGCGAAAAGAGGCGGAAGAGTCGCAGGAAATGCACGAATTGAGACCGAGAAAGAGCTCTGAAGGAGTGTGATTTCAAAGAATAATTTTCTGGAAGACACCAATCGGAATGTCTTACCTGCTAGCGAGTAGTGAACTATCCGGAAATCTCGGATAGTTGCTTTTAAATATGAATGAAGTGAAGTGGTGATAAATTGTCACCGAATGAAATCGATTCATCCGCCATTCAGACAAAAGCTATTTTATTTCCCAGCAGAGTATCATATATTATTCGTGTAAAGACGAAAAATATATGAATTATTGAGTATTGTTCTATTATAGACGAATCATTAAAGTACTGATCTGACAAAGGAGAGTAGGGAAGAGCTATATCCTCAGAAAAAAATGAAATCTGTAAAATAGGACTGTATTTTACAAGGTGATTGGATGAAAAAGCAGTTGTTGCAAAAAATGCAACAACTGCTCCATGTATTCTCATCCGCCCCTCAAGAAATCAAACTTCAAACAACCCATCTCGTAAGAGGTGGGTTGTTTGAAGTTTAATGGCTCCGACTCCTTCAGGTAGCGAGAACCGCTATTCTTACAAAGAATTCATGGTGTCTAACCATGAAGACATCGTATTTTTTATATTCTCGAAAAATTGAAAAACTTAATTATTCGATTACTATGGATTTATTTTCTGACGAAGCTTGAAGAAAGTATGCTCCAATCATGTAAAAGAATAATATGCCAAAAAAAGGAATCGGGGAAGATATCATGAATTTTGAGGAAAAGTATTTCATTGGTCCACGCAGTGAGCATGAAGCATTACTGAAAGCCACTATAGATTTAGGATTGAGGTTCATGAACGGTTCTCTCCGTGAGAACAAGGTGCTCATATACAAAGATCCGAAATTTTTCTTGAACAGTCTGAGCGAGACTCTTCCAATTGAGCCTAGGGATGTAGGAGACACGCTTCTTCTCCTTGAAGAAATCGGCAAGTACTCGATAGCCCAAAGTGATTTAAATTATCTCGCTTTTCCTGATTCCGGGAATTCCTTGCCAGCCATGATGTGATCCATCTTTTCCAAATTTATTAATCAAAATCTGATTGCTTTCGATAGATCTGCCCCTATAGCAAGCATAATTGAAATTCAACTTATCGAATGGCTTCGTGGGTTAATAGGCTACGAATCAAAACCTCTCAATGAAGTGAAAAATCTTGCTGAAATTTCTGGAATGTGCACTACCGGGGGACATATGTCGAACCATGTTGCTATATTGTCAGCACTAAACCATGCCTTTCCACAGATACGAGAGAACGGCATATCCTGATTAGGATGTACACCAGTGATTTTTCTCTCGAAAAAGATATCTCATTATTCCATAGAATCGGCTGTGTGTCACCTTTGAATAGGGAAGGCAAATATTATTGACATCCCCACACTCCCAGATTTTACCACTGACTTTACGGCACTAGATTGAATCATTCAATCTTTACCTGCAGATAAAAAACCGTTCATGATTGTTAGTGTTTCAGGAAATACTCGAACAAGCAGCTTGGATGACATATCGAAAATCACGCCTCTCTGCAAAAAATATAACTTATGGCATCACGTTGATGCTTGTCATGGAGGTTCTCTTCTATTCTCAGAAAAACTGAAAGCACAATACCTCGACTGAATAGATCAGGCCGACTCAGTAACTATTGATCCACACAAGTGATTATTTGTCACCTACCCGTCTAGCTTTGTCTTGTTCAAAAAGAGAAATACGCTGACTATGTTCAGTCGATATGCTAAAGAGTGTGAAGAGGGCGAAGTCTGGGACTTAGGTTTTATTACTCCGTTCCTCTGATCCAGGTGATTTGAATCACTCTGACTTTGGCTATTGATCAAGATTATGTGATTTAAATGAATTGAGACTACGATTCTTGATCGTGAAAAAAATGCCAAATATGCTGAGCGTCTCATTATCGATTCGGGAGACTTCGTTACACTCAACAGAATGGATTTCTATAGGATGGCATTTGTATTTTGTCCGAAAGAAATTCACGAATACCTGGAAAAGCATGCTGACACGTTGGACGAAGAGAGAAAAAAAAGAATTCGTAATCTAATCGATACATTTGGCCATCAGATCAATCAGAAACTATATGAATCATGAAAATTATGTCTGGATGAGTATAAACTGCACGATGTCGGCAATAGGATGCACCTTGGAACATCGGATAGGTACATGGTAACGGCAATCACAATTTGAAACCCATTATATTCAGAGGAATCACTGAAACAATCGCTTGCTGTTCTATTTAAGGAGTCAAACGAACAAAAGCAAAAACTCATAGCAGCATTCAAAGATATAGTTAATTCAGGTTCCAATGAGACAGCATACTTGAACGAGTTACACACAGCATGACCTGCTGGCTGGTAGACAATCAATTGTAATCCATCCTGAAAGTGGGCACTTTCAGAAATATGAACAATTGGCACGCGAAAATGACTTCATGCTTGAGGTGGAATTTCGAGATCTTATCCAGATACAATGTCTTGGTGAGCTTGGGTTGTGTGTTCACGGCTCAAATAATCTCACATATGAGCAATTTTTGGAACAAATTCAAATAGCCAGCTTTTACAATCCAAAGTACATTGTTTTCCACGATTGCACGCTCTTGTGAATTTTTAGCAAGGATTTGCCAGCTCTTGAGACAGAGCTTAATGTGCAGATTCTTGTGGAAAATACGAGCTTATCCTTGGCGGAATACTCCAAAGCATTTGAGTATCTGAACACAAAAATTCCAGGCATATGAAAATGCATAGATACGTGACATGCAAATTTGCAGAAGGATAAAATTTCGGATTGGTTTGACGAGAGAGTTATCGCTACCCATATCCATAATAATTTTGGGAAAGTGGACTCGCATAGTTCATTGTGGGAGTGAACTATTGACTTTCGTGAGCTGGCGGGGATTCTTTGAATGGTTCCTTACCTCTCGCTTGAGACAGACGTGTCATATACTCCGTACGTAAAAAATATTCTCGCCTTAAATAAGCTTGTTAATTATCCAAATTTTAATCGTCATTATTTAAATTTGCCACTGAGCCAAGAGAGTTTTCTTAAAAAACTCAATCAAATTATATGCGAAGAATTTCAAAATAACTTATGCTATGCATTTGTATATTGATCTTTTGCCAGAAATGAGCTTAAGATCCACAGTGATGTTGATCTGTTAATTGTGTTAGATACCAAAATTGCTACTGAACATTTTTCCAAGCGTTATTATCAATTGTGTAAAGAATGGGATATAGTTACAGATTTGGCTTATCCATTTGAACTATTTACAATTGATCAGATAACCATGGACAGTAGGTTATCGACAGAAGATTATGCTGAAATGATTTATGCATTTCTCGGAGAATGCATTTATGTTGCATGACAAAAACAACGGTATCGTGAACATATGCAAAGGTATAGAAGAGAATTACTGAATTGTTCTGCTCGACATTTTGACAAGCAGGAATTGAAATTAATCACTCGTGCCCATGTCGTCTGAAAATCCATTGCAAAAACATGACTACGCCTGTCTGATAGATATAAAAAATACTATGTGGATAAGTACTTGTTTTTGAGTAAGAATAAAAATGATTCGGACTTTTATCGGAATATTGATGTGAGAAGTACCATTCTTTGAACTGATTTTCCATTGTTTGATAAAGGTACGACAGAAAAACTGCGGAATAATATTGGTGTAATTCTTGGTTACAATCCGACATTTCTTCCAATTCTTTCAACAGAAGCATTTTTAAATCCAGATAAAGACGTTCGTCTGATTATGGGTTCTTGTGGAGATGAATACGTGATCGTAAAAATCAACAAACCTGACGAATACGTCAGAAGTATGAATATATTGGCGTCAATTTTGCAGGATGAACGAGATATCAGAATTGTAAAACCGAAACATATTTTTTCGGAAGACGAAAAAACCTACTTTTTTTCGGATTCTCTCGGCGCTACAGTTGAAGACGATATGAAGAACTGAGTCATTCCGCTCGATCGCCTACCAAGATTGCTGGAGTTAATAAAAAAATTTCAGGTAATACTCACTGAAAATGGCCTAGTATTCTGATCTCTCGCACCAAGGAATCTTTTTTTCAAAGAGGACGCTCTTTACATAATTGATTTTGAAAAACTTTTTTTTATCGACACTATTTCTCAGGAAAAAATAGACTATATTTCGAATTTCCAAAGAATTTGGTTTTCTGATTGCTTTAATGTTAAACAGATTAATTGAATTTTCTGAGCAGGTCCTATCGTAAAAAAGGGCATACTGGTAGTTCCGGATGAGGTGGAAAAAATATTCTTTTGAGAAAATACTCACATAACTGCAATGCAACGTGAAAGTCTTTTGAAAATTACCAGATCGATAGAAAAGAAGCTAAGCTACAAGACTCTTTCAATTTATTGACATGGTATCGGACAATTCCTCTCAGACAATACAAATCCTGAGGCGGAATGTTTGTTGTTGGCAAACCTTGGCCGTATGTTAGGAGAGTGACGTCATTGATTTATTATTTCCATGGCATTACTGGACTATACCGTGGACATCTTGCATGAATCAGCTTTTTTGGAAGTACCCATTGGTATTACAATTGAGGCGGTTTTCGATGCTTATTACAAGATTATCTTAAACAGCCCACTACTTTCATTTGTAGAGTATCTTTTGGAGGAGAATCAACTGAATAAGGAATTGCCATTTGAAATACGGCTGGCTTGTCTTAAAAAGATATTGGCAATTTCTGATGGGGTAGTCTGCTTAAAAAAATCTGATGTGAGTCAAGTAGTGAGAATTAGATTCGGGCAACTCTCGTATGTTTTAAAAATTGCCCCGTCATGCTTATCGAGTGAATCTAAGGCGACACGACTAGTTAGTAAGTGATTCAACTTTACAAACCACTTACGGTATTCTAAAAATATTGGAGATAGTGTGGTTATAGTTTTTGACGACCTTTGAGAACCGAGTATCGCAATCAATAGCCAACAAGCCTCTGAATGCGCCAAAATTTTGGTGCAGATGCATAGAAAGGAACTGGTAAGCGGTAATAAGTCCCCAACGGATATATATTTCGACTTTTCTGAACTTACCATTTCTATGGTATGCGAAAGGCTTGCTGAATATGTGCCATCGTTTTCAAAGATGCTATTTAAACAGCACCTACGGGAACTGGGCGAATCCTACGAAAAAATGTCTCATAATTCACTGATTCATAATGACCTCTATGTAGATCAATTCCATTTCTCCCAAAAGACTACTCTCTTGGATTGGAACTTCCTTTCCAGATCGAGTCCAGCGGTAGATCTAGCATCAATCTTGAGGAATGATTACGATACTAGGAATGGAAATTTCAACAAAGTTGCTTTTTTAAAGGCTTATATGCATCATTCCGGTAGTGTTTTAGAATTGAAAGATTTGGAAACCTGATTTTACTTGAATTCATATCGAGACGTATTATGGTTCATAAAAAGGATTGATTCATGATATGATAATTCTAGATTGGCTTTCATGTGGCTCGAAGACGCCTATAATGAGCTTATTCTCAAAAAATTTAATCTATTCTTTGACACGACGGTTTTGAACATCTTAACGACTAAACATTAACATATGTTTTCATACACGGAAATTCGTGAACTCCATTTGGAAATCACATCATATTGCAATGCTTCTTGCCCAATGTGCAAAAGGAATGTGAATGGTGGAAAAGTAAACCCAAATCTTCACCAGAGTCAACTTACCCTCCAGCAGATCCAAGAAATATTGCCAACTGACTTTATCAAAGGGCTTGATCTAGTAAATTTTTGTGGAAACTACTGAGATCCATCCATGGGGAAAGACACTATTGAGATCATTTCTCATTTTAAGAAGATAAATCCAAAAATTAGTGTAAGCATGTATACTAATGGAAGTACACGAGACATTGAATGGTGGTCTAGGCTCGCCAAGGTTATTGATTATTGCCAGTTTGATGTGGATTGACTACAGGATACCAATCACATATATAGACGAGGTACGAACTGGCAGATGATTATGGATAATATGCGAGCATTCGTTGACGCGGGTGGTAATGCTGGTTGGGAATTTATAGTTTTTTCTCATAATGAACATCAAATTGAGGAGGCTCGAGCAATGGCCACAGAGATGGGGATTACAAACTTTGTTGCCAAGAAGACGAGCAGATTCTTGTCGAGTGATTCAGGAACAATTTTGGATAAATGGGAAGTCTTGGACAAGAAAGGACAATTGGAATACGAAATTAAGCCAACATCTAATCCGCATTTTCAAAATAAAGTCTTGGAAAAATTCAAGGAACTCAACTATGCAAAATATTTGGATAGTACACCCATTTCATGTAAGGCTCTGAAAGATAAAAGCATATATATATCAGCAGATTGAAACGTATTTCCATGCTGTTGGATGGGGCATATATATAATCGGTGAGTTTTCGAAAATGAACAAGTTATTGCAGCAATTGGCAAAGGTGGCTCTGGCTTAGACGAAATCAATTTGTTTAAATTGCCCCTTTCTGAAATATTATGAGGTTTGTTCTTCAGAGAAACTCTTACTGCTTCGTGGAAATGTCCGAGTGTTAAAGATGGAAAAATGCGAGTATGTTCACGAGTTTGCGGTACGTTGGATATCAAGAAAGCCCAATTTGAAGAATCGCTGGAATTGGGATTGCATGCGCCAGGGTGAAAGGGGAGCAAGCAGTAGTTAAAAATGTAACATATTCCGATAACTTATATAATTTAATGCCCATTCATATTCCTGATAACGCAAAATTGGTATTCAGATGAGTACGTTTCTCGATATTCCAATGGTCTCAAAAACTTTTTGATTGAAGTGAAACAACCTTTGAAATTGCAGTAAGACTAGATAGTGTTAGAGCGATTGCAGTAACTTCAGATGGGTTTGTCTTAGTGAATGTCGAAGAGCAACCTGGGTGCGAAATTATAAAAACACTTCCAGGTGGAGTGGTGGAAGAGTGAGAAAGTCCAGAATATTCGATCAAAAGGGAAATACTAGAAGAGACTGGTTATTCCACTGACTCACTTGAGCTATACACTATTGAAAACCCAGGATACCAACTTCAGTGCGATAGATTCATCTATATTGCGCGAAATTGTAAAAAGAACTCCATTCAAAAATGCGATGCTGGAGAAAAAATCGAAGTGCTTATTTTAAAGCTGGATGATTTTTTTGAGCAGATTCTCAGTTGAGAAATCTGGTCCTGATCTCTCCAGAAAGACTTTCTCATCGAATATAGAAAAGATCCCAGCATGGCTAGTGTCAGAAAAAGACTCGGAGTTTGCTAGATTCTCTCCAGAGAACCAACATGCAATATCTTCAGTCCGTTATCTATCACCCTTGAAACGCAGTATGCAATGATGATTCATTGTTCAACTCGATCTCACTTGAGGATTGGAGTCGAATTGTAGTATGAATTGAATTGTGAAGCAACGCTGGTAATGTATTCGGCTATTCGAACCGGATCTTCCGCTTGGGTTGCCTTTCTTATCACATCCGGAAAAGTGAGGATTTTTTTGATGAGATCCACTTCAAAATCCTTGAATTGACCTAATGGCACGGAGCTGGCACTCGGTATCGGTTTTGCATATTTTCGCAAGATGCTCTTGGCTCTGCAGGAAGCATATATGAGATATGCGCCACCGGACTCTTCAAACTGCAACATCATTTTATTGAATTCCGAGCTTATGGATACACTGGATTTCTTGTCCTTCTTGATATCATTGTAAATAATTGATCCCACGCCAAGCGTTTTGGATATGTGTGTTTTTTCTTCGGCCGTAAAATCTTCCCCGTCATACTTTGAATGGAAAAAATCAATCGTATCCGTCAAAAGCTTCATGATATTGGCAGCTCCATCTCGGCTAGAGAGCTTCTTTTTCGTCGCTTCATCAACATAGAAGCCATGAAATACGTGTATCAGTTTGGTGTCCTCACTAACTATGTTCAGTTTCCGAGCTGCCCTGAATAGCTTGTCAAAATGCTCCTGTTGTTCTTGCCCCACTTCGTAGACTATTTTTTTTGGTGAAAACAGTCTTACGCGGTGCTCTAGCGCTGCTAAGTCCCTCGTCGCATATATCGTGGCACCATCTTTTTTGAGGACAACATAGCGCTCGTCATCGCCAATCGGCACCACATAACATCAAATGTCATCGCGTATCTCCTGTTTTTTTCTTTCGAATGCAGCCTCTGTAATCGTTCATTCCTCGAGTTGTTTTTCGATCAATCCGAGAGCTGTGTCTGCGTGTCCATGATCAAAATAAACAATGTTTCCATTGTCGACTTCCCGCATGACAATTTCTTTTCAGAGCTTTGCATACAGCCCTTCTCCGGTAAGGTAATCTTGGTGTATGTCAAGAATGTCATAAAACCGTTCAAAATCCTGCATACTCCATTCGACTATTTTTCTCCATACAGCAAAAGCCTCATCTTGTCATTTTTCCAAAGCGGAGAATTGCGCCGTGGCACGTTTGGAGAAATCATCGTATTGCTTTAGGAAACCTTCGTAATCGCTAAAATTTCCTACCAACGCAGAGATACTATTCTTTTCGGATGGTGTGTATTCTTTAAATACATCCTTTCAGTCTGCTGCTTTCTGGGCTTTTCGGAAAGTGGAATATATATCAAAAAGAAGATCATTCTTATTAGCGTAGGATTCCACGTCTGTACGGTTTGAAAGTCACTCTATCAGAACTCCCATACCACCCCAGTCGTTGAGATAGTTTATTCTATGTACCGTATAACCACAAGCTTCATACATGTTGCCGAGTACATGGCCGATAATAGTAGATCTAATGTGACCGGCATGCAGATGTTTTGCAGCATTTGGGCTGGAATAGTCGATGGCAATATCTTGCCCCCGTCATACCGAGCTTTCCCCATACCTCTCGCTCAGTAGTAAGACCTGATCCAAAAATTTGAATAGCATGTCTGCTGGAAGCTTCGCATTCACGTAAATTCCAACCGACTTAACGTCCTCAAACACAGGAGCGCCTTGAATTTTTACTTCTTTGAGAATGGAGATCAACTGGGGGCAGTAGTCTTTGAGATACGCAGTTTTATTTGTGGAGAGAAGGTGCGTGCTTTTGAATGCTATATCCGCTTGAAAAGTTCATCTTTCGATAAATTCCATTTCAAAGACTTCGATAGGAAAGAGTGGAGATGAATCTTTGATTGCCGCAACAACATTATCAAATATATGTTCCGAAAAACTTTTAGCTGAATTGTAGCCTCTGGCCTCCCGTTTATTCCGCACTTCAGTACAAACTTCATCCACACTTAGCAAAAGATCCAGTCTATATTTGTCGATGATAGAGTTTGCTTCCGGTTGATTCGTTGTAACAGAAGCGTTATTTCAATCCAAAATGTTCATTATAAATGGGTGAAAACTAAAAATACTCAAAGAAAGTGAGTATCCTTACTTTTACAGGAAAATCAAGCCTATCTGTCTGCAAAACTGGGGACTTGACAAAATGAGTACCGCTTGCGGTAGCGAGGATAGACATAAAAAAGCGAACTGTGACACTTCAGGTTGGTTCTGCGGGCAAATCCGCCGAAAGAATACCGTTTGAAAAATTCGAATCCGAAATTCTAAAGCTGGACGTGGCAAAGAAGTTGGAAGCGACAGCCCAAATACTCTGAGAAACCGTAGCTACACATACTGAAAAAATCCGTATAATAATTCGCAACGCTGAGGCGTACAAAATCGAAATCTGGAATCCCTCAGCAAGAAAGACTGAAGATTCCAAACACACACCAACCCCATGAGCCAAATAAATAGCACGCCCGAATCCATGGCACCTATAAAATCAAGCATTTTGGGGGCTTTTCAGGGCGAGCCGATAGCTATAGAGTTCTACGCTGCGCCGCAATCGAATCAGCTGGTTGTTAACTTGCACGGAACATTCGGTGATATGCACGGAAGTTCGGGAAAGTATGCGGATTTAGCGAAAGATATAGCGGGTCATGGACTTGCGAGTACTGTTCTCTATTCATCTTCTCGAGACTGGAAAAAGGCGGGCGAGCTTGGCGATTCTTATGATTCAAAAATAGCGATTTTCCAAGGGAAAACATTTGCAGAAGAGCTTGAAGATGCTCGAAGGGTAGTGGCTGATGCTATTCAGACTGCCCGAAAACAGCTTCCAGGAGGAGAGGGGCTCGAAGTAACTTTGAATGGTAATTCGCTCGGGGGGATCCTCGCATTTTATCTTGCGAGCGAATTTTCAGAAGTTAAGGCAATTGTGACGGTTGGAACTGGTTTACGAACTGAGAAGGGGAATGTACCTATTCTCGACACCTTTCCAGAAGAGTCGGATATCAAAGGTGTTCTTTCTGTATATGCAGGAAAATTTATGATGCAGTTTGGCACTGCAGATAACGTATTCTCTCAAGAATCATTTGAGGCACTTCTAAATGCCGTTTGAGCCGAGTATAAGTCATATGTATGCTATGTGGGAGTTGACCACTCTTTTAAGATGATAGATGGCGAGTATTCCAAAGAAATCTACCAGACGGCTACACAGCAATTAAAGCAGTTGCTTGAAACGGGAGGGCTCGTGGAAGGGGAAATACGCCTTGTTGCTCCCAGTAAAGCAACCGCAACTCAAGAGCGGTATGCTCAGCTAACACAAAAACTGGTTGCTCATGCTGGAGGAGATGTAAGGGTTTCGATGGAGGATGAGAAGCAGTTTCCAGTCTAACAATTAGCCTGTGAACCACTGAATTTCGATATACCTGTCTGGTCAGTACTCTTGATATTATAGGCTACCAAATTGTCTCGAAATCCTTATAAGAATTCGCCAAGTAGACGGAAGAAACTTTACCGATTCAGTGGTAAGCCTTTTGAAAGATAAGGGCGATGTGGAATACTAAAGCTCACTTCTTTCTGCTTTTGAGGCTTTTCACGGTTCTGAACAATTCCAAAAGCTTTTGAACCACTTAGAAGTTCCAGAGGCTGTGAAAAATGATCCTCGCTAAAAACAAGTGCCTACCCCAGCGGGCAAGCTCGAAAAACAAAAGGAAGCCCTCCGACTTAACTCGTACATTCATGAGTCCTTGATCCTTATCTTTTCAGCAGCAATCAAATCGGAGATTTTTACAGTTGAGCTTATGCGCAGGCTTTTAATGTACTCAATGAGAGATTAGAACAGTAATGTAACGAAAAACTGTGAAAAGACAGAAGGGTAGAGATGGATGCTGTAAATACTATCTTCGATGAGGGTAAGTCAGAAAATACATTCAATTTGAAGAGATGAACGGAGGCGGAAGAATGAATGGAATAAGGGTTGAAATGATTATTTGAGTGAGCAATAAGATTCTACCGCAATTCTGCGGCTCATCAGAATGAGTGTGTGAACAATGTGCGTGAATTTATTGAGGCGATGGTTTTGCTGTCTTCGCTCCTGTATAGGATGGATGATTCCAAAATTGATTAATCAACTAAAGTATCCTCCATCAGCTCAAGCTTTCCACCCCATACTCGTCCGATTCGGTCACATAGATTCTTGGTTCTAAATCTCATTTCATACGGATAAATCCCTCGATGATTTCCCACTCAGGAGTATTACAGGCAATGAATATGACAAAAAAGTACATGAACTAAAGAGAAAAGACCAAGACTTACTTGAACAACTCAAGGATCGTTCGAAATGAGACGAAGTATTTCTTATAACCTCTTCATATATATTGGAACTAGCTCATAGGGCACTAAGCTACTGTACAAAACAAAAGAGCCGTTCAATGAACTGCTCTTTTGTGGTCAAAATCTATTATGGCTCCGAACTTTGGAAGAAGTGAGAAATGAAATATTGAAATATAAACAATAGTATTTTTTCTTGAACATTTCTTATGTTTTCCGTAGTGAATTCGTAGACTTCGTAGTAGGTTGCTCATTTGCCAAAAAGAAGTGCAAATCCAATCATATTTGATACTATTGCATCCTATTTTATACGCTATGTCAAAAAAAGACGATATCATCCTATATCAAGGAAAAGACGGAGCAATCGAACTTCGTGAGGATTTTCACGCGGAAACCATTTGGGCAAGTTTGGATTAAATTGCCTCCCTGTTTGAGCGAGACAAATCGGTAATTTCCCGGCATCTTTCAAAGATTTTTTCAGATGGCGAGCTCCATCGGGATTGAGTTGTTGCAAAAAATGCAACAACTGCCAACGATGGAAAAACCTATCAAATCGAATATTATAATCTCGATGCAATACTTTCTGTGGGGTATCGAGTAAACTCAAAAACAGCGACCAAATTCCGCCAATGGGCCACCAAAACCCTCAAATCCCACATCGTCGACGGTTACACAATCAATCCCTCTAGAATCGAAAAGCACTACTACAATCACAAACGAATCCACACCGCTTTTGATGTGGATCTATTGAATGCTGTTCAAATTGAATGAGTAACTGTGAGAAGTGTATCTGAAAAACTTGTACGTCTATACAAGGAATGTGAAAAGCTTGGAATTGAATGATTCGGCACATGGACGGCCCCATTTCTGAACATCAAGCATAAATCTGTACTGGATGGTGAAGTTCCATACTTTTGCAGCGCTGTCAAAGGTAGATCAATGGCAGTTTCAGCCAATGGTAATGTAACCACGTGTTCTTATACTACAACGAAAATCGGGAACATCGATTCAATTAAGTTTGGAGTCCAATCTCAGCTGGGACAATTAGTACATTCTCGTACTCCTGGGGTGAATCCTTTTTGTAAGTGATGCGCTATTGAAGGTCATTGTGGCTGACAGTGTCATTCGACACGAGAAGTTGCTGTAGCACAATGAAATAAGGAAATTCTTCCAAAAATGTGTGATCTTTATCGTACTACCACATCCATGTTGTTGGAGCACGAACTCTCTAAGGCATAAAATCATCAATAAATATCTTCCGGAATTTGACTACTTCCTCATGGTTGTACCAACTATTTTGGTATTTAGAGAGTAGAGAAATATAATAACTTAGATTATATATAAAAAACTCTTTCTCTTGAAAGGAGTCTTTTAATTCAGGGTATTGAAGTTCAATTTGACTCAAGAGTAAGTCCAAAAACTCCATCTCCGTGTAATCCTGTGATCCAGACTCAAGATATTGGCGTGCCGAAAACTTATGGTGTAACAGACGAAATAACTCGATCTGTTTTGGGGCAAAGATGGCGCTTTCAAAGTCAATAATAGCGATGAATCCTAGAGGGTTTGCTAAGATATTTTTATACCAAATATCGTTGTGAACGAAAACGGATTTTTCAGAGTTAAAAATTCATGAATTTTTATAGAACACCTCACTCAAATTTCTTAGTTCTCATCATTCTATAAAATGGTTTTTCATCGCTTTTTCATAATCCATTGCAAATTTTTCTGTCAAAAAGCCTAAATAGCTTTTAGGGTCACCAAAACCGTTCCCAATTTTACCAAAATGCTTTTGATCCAAAGTATGAATCTGCTTTAGGCCACTTATTATTTTCGTAACAACATCTAATTTTACGTCAGAAGAATAGTTTTTCCAATAGTGTTGCAGCGAACTACCATGTATTAGCTCCATTCAGAGAACTTCATAACTTTTTCAATCTACACTAAGACTCTCAAAAAATTGTACTTTTGGTACTATGCTCAGTTCTGTAAGATTACCTAATACTTTGTTTTCAAATTGCAATCTACTCTCCTCTTTATTGTGAATTTTAATTACTGTATTTTCAACTATATAGACAGCATTATTATTGCTTTCGTTTACTTCAATGGGAGGAGGGGTAACTCTGCTTATATAGTTTAGATCTTTAAGTTTCGTAATTATTGTGTTTATTGGAATCATAGTATCTGGCTTTAAATGAAAGGAGGTGGTTTGAAACCCACCTCCTTTGCCAACAGCTTAATTACAGCAGTTGGTTCGTTTCCCACTAGCGGCAGCAGCACCCGGAATAGGTGTGACTTTCACCAGCTTTTTGGGTTTCAGATTCAACTTTTTCATAAACATTCCTTTCAGAAGATTAGGAAAAGCACAGGAGGAACCCTGCAGTTTCAGCATATTGAAAATATCACGGAAGCAAATTGAAATCTATAATTAACAATTGTTACAATTGCAGCAATGAGGTTTACATCATTCACTTTTAGGAATAAAATAAAAAAGGGATAATATAGAGGATGGGTCAATTTACATTTTGAGAATCTTATACTGCAAATAGTAATCGATTACATATGACAATAAATCAAATTCCAGAAACTGAAGCACAGAAACATACTCGGGAATTGATGGACCAATTTTGAATTTCACTGGAAGTAACGGTAAATGAAGCACCGGAACGAATTGCAGAAATCTTCTCGTATGATGAAACAGAATATCAGCGATATCTTGACAGTGATGAAAATAGAGATAGCTTCAATAAGCCGGTTTCATTTCTGACAAAAACAGATGAGATAGTAAGACAACTGAAGCTCCTATGAGCACATCTAAAACCAAAAAAAATTCACTATCCTTGTTGTGGCAATGATATATCGCCGAGTATAGCTTTTCCAGAAAGTGAAGTGATTTACTCAGATTTAAACAAGGATGCAATTGATTTGCTCGTGAAGCATGGGTACAAGGCATATCGTGAAGATGCAAGAAAATTTACCCCAGAGGGGGTAGATGTAGTGTTTCTTTTGAACCCGACTTTCCATTCAGAGGCATTTGCAAATCAGATAGTTGCTGGAGGATATATTATTTGCAATGATCATCATTGAAATGCAAAAAGCCTTTTCCGGAATAGTTCATTCAGACAAGTCGGATTGGTCTATGCTGGTACTTACGATGCCACTGAACAAACATCTCAAATTGTAGAGGATGGAGTTCAAAATATATGAAGAAGTACGGATGATCTCTATATATTTCAAAAAATACATTAAAATTTTCTTCAATTTTTCCTAGATTTTCAGGATTTCTGATAGTACTATCTCTCTAGTTTTTTTATGAAAATTCATATGAGCAACGTAGGGAATTTATTATTGTTTCAAGGGTATCACTCTTATAAAGACCAGTATGTTGAGAGCCCCGTGAGAATGTATAAAGATCAAATTTGATTCTATCTTGATCTTCATTTGATAACGCCAACCCTTATTGATAGGACCGGAGAGATCCTACCTTTTCAAGAAGGAGATGATCGGTCTAACTTTAGGCTATACGATACATTCATCAACAATATTTTTCTTATGAGTAAGGAGAAGGTTGATTATATACTTTCACATCAGAATAGATGCTTTCATAGCGAAAAAACTCGACATGAAAATGGATGACTCATGGTAGATATACCGGTAACTCTCGATCAACACCGTTGAAACGTTTCCAAAATAGTTGAAGGAATTCACTCTTGGATGTATGGATACAGTTCAAAAAGAGCGATAGGTTTGTGGCTTACGAGAGATACTTCTATGGAAGAGTAAACCATACAGCTTTGTCTAGGACTGAAGTTCATGCGGAAGGATCTGTTGACCTAAGTCTACTTCTGAAGAAGTTATTGAAGCTATCCATTATCAAATCTGCTACTACAATCACAAATGAATCCACACCATTTTTTCTTGTGTTTTCAGGGTGTATATCTGTATAGTATTCGTAATATTATACTCTATAAATTTATGTACTAGGTATATGACAAAAAAAGACGATATTGATCGTTTATCAAGCAATAAACGGAGCCATTGAGCTGCGGAGTGATATACGGGCTGAAACAATTTGGGCGAATCTTGATCAAATTGCCATTCTTTTTGGTCGTGATACGTCGGTAATTTCCCGGCATCTCTCTAAGATGTTTTCCGAAGAGGAATTGGAACGAGATGGAACTGTTGCAAAAAATGCAACAGTTCAGAATGAAGGCTGAAGAATAGTGACTCGAGAGATAGATTATTACAACCTCGATGTTATAATCTCGGTAGGATAACGAGTCAATTCCAAAACAGCTACCAAATTCCGCCAATGGGCCACCAAAACTCTCAAATCCCATATCATTGACGGTTACACTATCAATCCCTCCCGAATCGAAAAGCACTACGAACAATTCCTCAAAACCCAGCACGAAGCGCAGATATGAGACCTCGAAACCCTCAAGCAAAGTCTCCTCCCGGAAGCATTTGTGGGGCGACTGGTGACGGAGTAGAGTTTTATTTGTAATTTGTTCCAAAAAAACTATAATATTACTGTATTCGTTGAACAAAATATATGACACAGCTCTCCCGTATTCGTGAGAAATTTGACATTATAGGAGAAAAATATCTTACGAAAGATATTCTTGATCGACTTATTGGAAAATTTGCTCCAAGTTATACGATATCTCAACTCTGCGATACAGGCATGATATCCCCACTCAAACGATGAGTGGTATATATCAATAACATTAATCGAGAAATAGAAGATCCCTATCGTATCGCGAGTCTGTATTTCTGAGATGAACTCTATATGTTCGGAGGACTCTGAGTGTATCAGATGTATGGATACTCGACTCAACTTATTGAATGGTATACGGTATATAATACACAAGTATCAGGTGACCGTATCATCGGGAAAACAAAGTACATATTTTACAAGGAACGACCAAGCTTTTTCTACGGAAAAACAACTAATAAAAGTGGTAATACTCCGTATTATGTCATGTCGCGGGAGCGTTCTTTTATACAGATGCTACGAGAGGGGAAAACTTTCAAGACACTTCCTCAAGGTATCGATAAAAATATACTTATTGACTTAGCAAAGCTGTACGCATCAAAATCCATTATTTCTGTAGTAAACAATCTATGTTTATAGAAAATATACATAAATTCCTACCTCTTTATAAAAATTTTGAGAAAGAAAAATTTTTATAAATCCTTTCCTATTCTAACAGAAAGGAATTTGATCCGTTCAAACTTGAAAAAGATTTCATTCTTACACTTATACTTATAAAGTTTTGAGAAAAATATTCTGATTTGGTTTTTAAATGATGAACCTGTTTGAATAAAGTGTATTTTCCATATTTTCGCCTCAGTGAAGATCTGGATTTTGTTCTCGATATGACACTTGGAAGAAGCACACGAAAGAGTATTTTAAAAAAATACGAAAATAATTTTGCCGAAGATCTCGCACTCCTGGGCCTTACTCTTCAAGATAGACGAACGAAATTTGATGAATATAAACTTGCGATGTTTACTTTTGAGTACGAGTCAATTATTAATAATTCTATTCAGACAATCAAGATAGATATTTCTCTCAAGGGCAAACTCCTTCTTTCGCCAAAACCAGGAAAAATCCAGTCGATATTTATCGATTATGTTTATGAAGAATCGATATTTTCTCAGGCGCATACCATAGGATGTATCGATCTCACCGAGGCTCTCGCCGAGAAGATGCGAGCGGCGCTCACTCGAACGGAACCCGCTATCCGCGACTTCTTTGATATCTGGTATGCGAAGCATCTCGGAGGATTTGATTTCTCGGATCCTGTATTTCGTGAATTACTTAATACGAAGCTCCAAGAAGTGGATCACAAATATACCTTAGAGCAAAATCGGGAGCTTCTTGTCCGACAAATCAAGACGGATCTCCGCCCGGTAGTCACCGACGATTTCGGTTTCAATTTTGACGAAATATATGATTTTATCCTTTCACACAAAAAACAGGCCGATAACCTATAAGGAAATAGGGGAAATCGCATCACTCCAGAAAACTCATGCCATTACGCCGAATTCTTGGATCGTGAAAGCCTGAGATATCAAGGGCTTTGATCTTTCTGCTAAAAACCCAAATAAAACGACCGAGATAGTGTTGGAAGCTCCAGATACTATCCTGGCTCGGATTGGCGAGCGAAACGCGAATATAGAGAAATTATATGGGGAATTGAGGGGGGATGATTTAGTGGTTATTACTAGGACTGAGATTATAAATGAGGTGGTCACAATTTGTGATCGGTTGGATTTTGTATTTCCTGTCAAACTCCCAAAAACCCTTTTAATACCCCAAAAATTCCGGATTCGCTGCCAGAGACGGGCCGGGCCGGACGTGCCATTCAAGGCACGTCCTCTTCGCTCGCCAACACCCTCCTCGCTCACAACCACCTTCAACCATGGCTCGCTTGACCCTCTATTCTCATCCGTCTCTCAGAAAATCACAAAAAAATAATCCCCATCCTTACGGACGGGGTTTAGTTTTTTTGAATGGCTCAGGACTTTGGAGGAAGTGAGAAATGAGATATTGAAAAGTGAACGAATAGTATAAATTTCCTGAATATTTTTTGTGTTTTCAGGAATGGAACTCGTAGTATTGCCGTAGGTTATTTTTTTCTAAAAAGAAGTGCAAATCCAATCATATTTGATACGATTGCATCCTATTTTATACGCTATGACAAAAAAAGACGATATTATCCTGTACCAAGGAAATGACGGGGCAATCGAGCTACGTGAGGATTTTCACGCGGAAACCATTTGGGCAAGTTTGGATCAAATTGCCTCCCTGCTTGAGCGAGACAAATCGGTCATTTCGAGGCATATAAAAAATATTTTCACGGAGGGGGAATTGGATGAAAAAGTGGTTGTTGCAAAAAATGCAACAACCACTCCGCATGGCGCTATGTCAGGAAAAACACAGACAAGGCAAGTGATATTTTATAATCTTGACATGATACTTTCAGTGGGGTATCGAGTAAATTCAAAAACAGCGACCAAATTCCGCCAATGGGCCACGAAAACCCTCAAAAAGCACATCACGGAAGGGTATACCATCAATCCTTCTCGGATAGAAAAAAACTATGACCGATTCATGAGAGCAATGGACGAAGTGAAGCGACTCTTGCCCGCTAGTTCCGAAATGGGAGCAAACGATGCGATTGACCTCGTGAAAATGTTCGCTGGGACGTGGTTTTCCCTCGATGCTTACGACAAGTCCATATTGCCACATGTTTGACTGAATAGGATTCAGGTTGAATTTACGGCCGAAGAACTCGGGAATGCCATTGCAAAGCTCAAATTGAACCTGATGGAAAAATGAGAGGCGACCGGGCTTTTTGCGCAGGAAAAGCAAGTCGGGAATCTCTCCGGAATCGTCGGAAACGTGATGCAATCGGTATTCGGAGAGGATGCGTATCCGACTATCGAGGAAAAAGCGGCGCACCTTCTCTATTTCATCATCAAGAACCATCCTTTCAACGATGGAAACAAGCGAAGCGGCGCTTTTGCCTTCGTATGGCTCCTTCAGAGAGCTGGGATCCTCGATATTTCGCGGTTGTCGCCAGAAGCGCTCACGGCACTAGCCCTCCTTATTGCCGAAAGTAATCCGAAAGATAAAGATAGGATGATTGGATTGGTGCTATTGGTGTTGGGAAGGGAACAGGGTTCTTAGGGTAGAAATACTGGTTCGAAGTTAATTGCTGGAAAATTGACAAAACAAAAATCCTCATAAGTATGAGGATTTAAGTGTTTGTGATGTATGGCTCCGAACTTTGGAGGAAGTAAGAAATGAGATATTAGGAATTAGAATCCTATAAAATAGAAGAGGAAAATCATACAAAACCGCTTTAATCTACTTTGATTCCTGATGAAATTTTCAATTGATCCTATCCTAGGACTCTTTACTCTGGAGTCGTAGTACAAAACTTTATTTTTGATTGTTAATCACAACTGTTTATACTATATGGCAATTAGAAATGCAATAAAGCCTATTTATTTAGGGCATTTTTAAAAGAAACAGAATTACATATACTGCTATTAACCATTTTAGAGTGAATCATTTAAAACTATTATCGATTGCATGATCAATAGCAATACTTGCTTGATGATTAGGTGCTTGATACTATTATTGAGTAGCATTACCGAGTTATAATCAACAAATTATCGATATTCAAATTAAAATAGCACAGGAAAAGAAAGAGAGCGAAGAAAAAATAGCACAGGAAAAGAAAGATAAAGAAGATGAAGTTAAAATCCAACTTGAAAGTTGCCTATCCGACAGTTCTAAACTGTACAGAGTTAGGTGGTCTAACGCTTGCGAAGTACATAAAAAAAGTATTGACCTAAAGATAAAAAATTGCAAAGCTCAGAATAGTGCGACTTATCTAACCGAATATCGGGAAATGTGTATCCGAAATGCTGGTTCTTACGAGATTGATGAGAATGGTAATTGCTACCTACGACGTATTGATAGTGATGAAATTGAGAAAGAAAAGAAAGAGTGAGATAATAATTGCTATATACGTAATAAAATCTAATCCCAATCTTTACGGACGGGGTTTAGTTTTTATATAGTTCAAGACGTTGGAAGAAGTGAGAACTGAGATATTAGGAATTAGAATCCCTGTATAATTAACATCTTACTACCATAGACCTTTAAACTACATCAGAATATGTAAATGTAGCTTATAGGGTTTTTTGGAAGCTGTCAAACCAAAATAGAAAGTGCACCGTATTGATGAAAGATTTCTGCATTTTATAAAAACAGATATTCTGTTATAGATAAATTTATTTACTAATACTTTAATTAATGCAGGAACTAGAGATCAAGATACTGGAAATCGATACCCAAAAAGTTAGAGATATTCTTTCCGGAATTTGAGCCCAAAAGAAATTGGATTCAGATATTTTGGCCGATTTTTTTATTAATGATCGAAAGGATAAAATCCGTCTTCGAAGGAGCGAGAGTCAAAATGTCATGACATTTAAAACAAAGATTGAATCCACAGGGATTATGCATAATGAAGAGTTTGAAGTTATTTTTGATGATTACGAAGCGATGAAAAATATTCTTATAAAAACTGGATTTTCTCATTATGGACGATCGTTTAAACACAGAGAAGGTTACGAATATGAAGGAATTATATTTGATATAGATACATATAGATGAATTCCAACATATGTTGAAGTGGAATCTGATTCAGTGGAAAAAGTGAAGAAATGAGTGGAGTTACTCTGATACACTATGGATCAATGAGTTACTTTGACAGAAAGTAAACTCAAAGAATATTATGGAATAGATGCCAATGCGGATATGGTATCAATTTTAAAATAAGTATATTTTGTAAAATATCATATGCTACTATACAAAACAAAAGAGCCGTTCAATGAACTGCTCTTTTGTGGTCAAATGTGAAAATGGCTCCCCGGGGCGGATTCGTTCTTCCTCGCTCATCCGCTAGCGCGGATTCGCTGCCAGAGACGGGCCGGGTCGGACGTGCCATTCAAGGCACGTCCTCTTCGCTCGCCAAGACCCTCCACGCTCACAACCACCTTCAACCATGGCTCGCTTGACCCTCTATTCTCATCCGCCCCTCAGAAAACACAAAAAAATAATCCCCATCCTTACGGACGGGGTTTAGTTTTTTTAATGGCTCCCCCAATCAAAGAAAGATTAAACATATTGAAACGTTTTTGCCGCTCGTGGAATACATACGGGAACACTTCTCCGAAGCCTACGAGTTCGTAGAAAACGCCTACAAAGTGGTCGTGGAAAGATGTGAGGACGAAGATGATGACGAGTAGTAAAAAAGAAATCCATAGGCGATGCTATAAAAATCGCTTTTGGATTTCTTTTGAAAGAAAGTTTCCCTTAAATAAGCCAACAACACACATTTTTCAAAAAAGATTTGAAAAAAAGTTGGGCGTGTCGTATGGAGATATGTCGAGATGAAAAATCTTGCGAATATCTTTATATTTTTACCCAATTTTTATATGAATATCTACGAAATTAGAAGCGCGTTAAATGCTGCCGGTTCTCACTTCTTCGATAAGAAGACACTCCGTTTCTTCGGAGAAACAATGAAATCGTTCGGAGTTCGTCCGATTGAATGAAAGACCTATGTTTATAGAAAACTTTCAGAGATTGGAGAAAGCGACAGTCCAATTTTCTTCTGAATGCCTCCTATCCTACAAAAAGCCGTGTGGGAGTTCGTTCAAGCTGAAAATGGTGCCGACCTGCTCTTGATTGATGATAGAGACCCGATTTACGGAAAGTTCTACAAATAAGGTCTGCTATGTGTAATTCATCAAAGCCGCGTAATGGCTACCATCCGCAACTTCCAGTCAATTTAAGACGCATTGGATTACATCCCGACACTCGCTCACTTCGGGGAAGCGAACCGCGGTTTCGGAGGTTTGGTTGTGGGAGTAGGTATTTAGAAAACGAGTGATTTTAAGCCTATCAACCTCGTTTTGAATAATGGCTTCAAGGATAATGCTCCAGTCTTTTCATGGTAATCTTTGGGCGCTATATCATTCCAGGAACCTACGAAGGATATTTGGAAGCATATAGAGCATGTCGTGGCTTGTCGCCTCTTCGATAAGCCTGTGCTCTACGAGTATCGAGAAAAGATACACGTATTCGGTTCGGTGCTTTTTCATCGATTTCGGCATATCCTGAATTGCCGAATAAAATCATCCATCGTCTCACCTTTGGCGCTGAATGAGATAGTAGGGCAATCTTTCGGGAGGATATACTTTGCTTCTTTGATTTGAGGGGTCGGACAGTATGTTTCCTATAAAATCCTTCATCAAATTGAAAAAATCCAGATTGTGCGTTGAAACGAACAGCTGCTGACAGTTTTCGAGTTTGGCCTTTATGAAAGCATAAGTATTGAATAAATGGTTTCAATCCAAACTGGAAATGGGGTCATCCAAAAAAACTATACAATCCGCTAAATCTATCTCCAAAGCGTCGAGCCTCGTCATAAAATATGCGAGCGATATCGCTGTCCGCTCTCATTCGCTCAAGTTTTTTGCGAGTTCTTCCCCTCGGCATATCTCGAACCTGTTCGAAGTTCATACCCGAACATTCAAGCCGTCGTGCTGAAAGAATTGTCGGATATACTCATTGATTTTTCAAGCTCACCTTGCTGAATTGGAGAGTAGAGCTTCAACCCCGTCGATTTCGACTTTCTTGGATGAAAACTTTACTTTGTATTCCTCGATTTTTACGACCAACAAATCTTTCTCGGCATCTCTTTCCAAATACTTTCCGGTAATGATATCATTTGCGGCGTAATGTCGTTTGAGCGAGGTTGTTTTGTCCCGCCTTTCGGCATCGAGATTGGCCCTTTTATGATTATGTTTGGATATGACTTCATTCAAAACCCGTAGTTTTTCACTTACGCCCGAGGAGTTGTCGCTAATTTCCAAAGCGTTCGTGATGGGTGTAAATGGAGCATTTTCGCGTTCAGTCAAGGCGGCTTCAATAGCCGAAAGTCCTTCGATGAGCTTGAGTAGTTCCGAACTCGTATCGGTCAAGGCGGCTTCGAACTCGGCTTGAAACTCGGGATAGGCTTTTTCTTTTACCGGAAGTGCCTGACGCTTGCTTTCGAGTTGTGATTTGTAGGAGGATATCTTCCCTTTCATTGAGGCGATATCCTGCTTAAGTCTTGCGTATTCCGTCGAGAAATGTTCGTCCAACTTCCGAAAGAGACCGTCATCAATAGGTCATCAGCAGAATTGGCAGGCACTTTTTCATTCGTGTAATCCGCGTCAGGCATCAACCCAGGCGTTCAACTGGGGGTTCTGTTGAAGTTCAAGGATGGGTCGTGAAGTTATCGCTCTGCCGATTATCTCCGCCGTGGTTTCGATAAGTTGTGAAAATGAAGGACCGGAAACCGATATTTCCGATATTGCCTCTTTTTGCTCCGCTACCAAGACGGCACTCGAAAACCGCCTCACATCATCTTCCGATAATATGAAACTTTGAGGGTTGGATTTAATCTCTTCAATGTCCTGACGAAGATTAACTTTCGTATATGTTCCCAAGTTCATGGTCGCCTTCGTCCTACTGGCCCATTGGGTCAAATCGGTCTCTATCTTTTCGCCCGTTTCGGCAAGTTTTAGACCAAATTGCTCTTTCTCTTGTGTAATTGAGGCCAACTCGCCCTTTAATATCCCCAATCGTTCCTGTAATTCGATATTCTCTTCGCCCAATATGAAAATCGGTTCAATTTGGTCTTCATTGTTGGAATACCATTTCAGGTTTTCATTTATGAAGTCGATATTGAATACCCTTACGTTAGGCAGGGTAGTTAAGTCGTCATCGGTATGGTTCCTGGTTCCGTCATTCAATGAAAAGGTCGCATTCTGATAATCCTGATGTTTCTGCTGTTTTTCAAAAGAACGAAAAATCCTTGAAATGGTCGTCTTTCAAGAGTAATTCCATCCGTAAAGAAGGTTATGCTTTTGAAAATCCGGCATTCCCGTGGTGGGCCAGGAATAATCTCGGAAAATGCCGAAATCTTTTATCTTGTTTATTTTTGTAATCATATCCCCTTTACGATTAACAATTACTTCCCACTCTTTCCGACGTGCTTACTCACGAAGTCGAACATCTTCTTATTCACGTATTCTTTGAGCTCCACGTTCTGGTCTATCTTATGGAAGAGGTCGAAGTTGCTGCGGAACATATCGACGAGTTCCTTGGTGAAGAGTTCGTCGAACTTCACGCGGATGGCGTCTTCGCTCGAATTGTTCGCAATCGCTCAAACGAGTGCTTCGTTCCCGAGGAGGCGCTTGGATAGGTTATTCAGAAGGACGCGGTCTTCTTCCGAAAACGTCGTTCCGAAGTTCTTATTCACATCGTCGATGATATGCGAGAGGACATCGGTATCGTCTTCCTTTTGACCCCCACGACCGCTTCCGGTCATCGGTTCCATGGTTCCGGTCTCGTTGTCGAGCGTGATAGCCGTTTCACTCGTTTTCGGTATTTTGATACTTTCGAGATTGACGAGCTCCAAGAGTTCGGTCGGCAAAGGGTTCTTGGTGAGCGGCAGTTTCTTCCGGTAGTAGCGGAGGAAAATATACATCGCTTCGAGGCTCGTGTCCGTAAAGGTGATTATCTGGGAAACGAACGCGTATTTCTTGATGAAATCCGAAACCTTCTGGCGGAACTCGATTTGCTCTTCGCTCTCGGTGTTATCGTCGAGGTTCATATCCACGAAGCGCCCGATAAGAGCGTCAAGGAACGAGTTGATTGCCGCGGGGCTCGCGTCCCGGTGCCACATTTCCACGAGTTCGTGGATTTCGCGTTCGTCGAAAAGCTTGTAGTTGAGGATATCCCTCTGAAGGTCGTAGAGGATGTTTGGTTCGGTTCATTCCGAAAGCACCGTGGTCGTGTAATACGGTTGGAACGCCTCCTTGATATCTTCCGTCTCATTGACGAAATCGAGCACGAACGCATCTTCCTTGTCCGGGTGGGTTCTGTTGAGGCGGGAAAGGGTCTGGACGGCATTCACTCCGCCGAGCTTCTTATCCACATACATGGCAGCCAACAGGGGCTGGTCGAAACCGGTCTGGTATTTTTCCGCTACGATGAGGAACTTAAAGTCGTCTTTTTTGAACTGTTCCTTGGTCTGCGTTTCGGGAATGCCGTTCATGTTCGCTTCCGTATGTTCCATTCCGCCGTCATTCACGGAGCCGGAAAACGCAACGAGGGCCTTGAACGGGTATCCGTGCTCGGCGAAATACCGGTCAATCGCCATCTTGTATCTCACGGCGTGGAGGCGGGATTTGGAAACAATCATCGCCTTCGCTTTTCCGTCGATTTCGTTCCTGATATGGTCGGCGAAGTGCTTCACGATGATATCCACCTTTTTGCCGATAGCGTGTTCGCTCTTATCTACCGCATTCACGAGGACGCGGGTGGCGAGGCTCTTGGAATACTCCGGGTCGTTCTCGATGGACTTGTGGAGCGAGAAATACATCTTATAGGTCGTGTAGTTTTTGAGGACATCCACGATGAACCCTTCCTCGATTGCCTGCTTCATCGAATAGACCGAGAAGGGGTGGAACTGCCCGTCAAAGCCTTTCACGCCGAAGAGTTCGAGAGTTTTCTGTTTAGGGGTCGCGGTAAAGGCGAAATAACTGACGTTCCCATTCTTGCGGCTTCGGCTCTTCATCTGTTTCACGAGCCAATCTTCGCTGTCTTCTTCCTGTTTGCGACCGTCCATCTCGAACGCCTTTTCCAAAAGCGTTTCCTCATCCGTTTCGTTATCGAAGGAAAGCACGTCATTCACCGCCCGCGAGCTTTCGCCCGTCTGGGACGAGTGGGCTTCGTCGATGATGACCGCGAAGCGGCGTCCCGGGATATCGCCCATTTCTTCCACGATGAACGGGAACTTCTGGAGCGTCGTGATAATGATTTTCTCGCCGTTCTGTAATGCGGTCTTGAGTTCCGCCGAACCTTCGGTGATGGGTTTTACTACCCCGCGAACCTGCTCGAACTGCGCCACCGTCTCGCGGAGTTGTTTATCGAGAACGCGGCGGTCGGTGATGATGATTACGCTATCGAATACCTTCTCGTTTTGGTCGTTGTGGAAATCCGCCAAACGGTGCGCCGTCCAAGCGATGGTGTTGGACTTGCCCGAACCGGCGCTGTGCTGGATGAGGTAGTTCTTGCCCGCGCCGTTCTCACGAACGTCGGCAATGACCGAACGCACAGCATCGAACTGGTGGTAGCGTGGGAAAATGAGCCGTTCGGTCTTTTCCTTCTTGCCGTTCTCCAAAATCTTCTCTTCCTTTTGGAGGCAGATGAAGCGCCCGACGAGCTCGAGGATTACGTCTTTCTGCCAAATGTCTTCCCATACGTAGCAGGTTCGGTATTTGCCCTCTACCGGGACATTGCCCGCCGAACCGTTGTTTCCCCGGTTGAACGGGAGGAAATAGGTTTTCACGCCTTTAAGCTCGGTCGCCATATACGCCTGCTCGGTATCCAAGGCGAAATGGACGAGACAACGCTTGAACGAGAGAAGCGGTTCCTTCGGGTCGCGGTCGGTTCTGTATTGTCGGATGGCGTGTTCTACCGATTGCCCCGTGAGCTGGTTCTTGAGTTCAACGGTCATAATTGGCAGGCCGTTGAGAAAAAGCACCATGTCGATGCTGTTCTCGTTCTTTTTCGAGTATTTGAGCTGGCGCACGACCGTGAAAATGTTCGCTTCGTAGAGCACTCTGGTTTCCTCGTTCAATGAAGCCACCGGCTTGAAAAAGGCGAGCGAGAACGAAGCCCCGCTGTCTTTCACCCCGTTCCGCAGCACGTCCAAAAGCCCGCGCTCGCGTATTTCCCCGGAAACCCGTTCCAAAAACCGTTCCTTCGCCCGTTCTTCCCCGTATTGCCCCGAGAGCTTTTCCCATTCCTTCTTCTGGGTCGCGAGCACGAACCCCATAAGGACTTCCGCATCCATACAAAGGCTCTTGTCATACTGCGACGAGAGGCGTTTGGCGAAACGGTTTGCTTGGATGAGGAAATCCTCGATGTAGGCCTCGAAGCCTATCTCTTTTAGGTTGGTTGTCATACGGGGTGGGGAGGTTAGCAATAAAACGGGGTTGGTTTGTCGTATTTGGTTTCGTAGTTGGCAATCATCTCGGCGAGCGCGGCGACTATTTCCATAGTCCGTTCGTCTTTCTGGTATTTCCGAAAAAACCGCTTGTCGTTCCGCTTCCAGTTCGCAAGGAGGGCGAGGGATGTTGGGGAAAGTGTGGAGGTCATAGTGAATTGTCAAGAGAAATAGATTTTGTTTTTTTGAAAAATATGTTATATTGTCAATGTTTTAAGGACCACTGCGGAGCGGGGGTCCTTTTGCGTTTTATGAGTATTTACGGGAATACCGTAAAGTTCTTATCGCTCATTCGCTTCTTAATCATTTGAAAACTCACCTCGTTTCATGTGGGTTTCGGCGGCTTTCATAGAACATGCCTACCAATCGGGGAAACAAGCAAATCCACAAATTGTTGCCCCGCCCAATTCGCATTTTTATCTTTGAGAACAAACTCATCAATACTATCAACAATCTTCGCGCCACTATGGAACCTCGTCCCCATAGTCTTGTATTTCAAGATTTCCAATTCAAGTATCTGGTCGAGAGGTCGTCATCGTTTTTCTGGATAGAGCTTATGAGGTCAATTATCGAGCCAAAGTATTCTATTAAGGAGGTTCTCGATAGAAAATAGATAGGGGTCTTGTGAATTGAGGACGCCATATCTTCCGACAAAATCATTCTTTTTTATGACGCACGAAATGAAGTGAAATGGCGTTTCTTCGATGAGCGCATGTATTGAATGATAAAATCGTTTCCGTAAATCCGCATCGTTAAGAGCTTATTTCTTTCATCGAGACTTCTGTTTGGTCGAGTGATTTCAGCGGTGTGAATGATAAAATCATCGCCTCAAAATAATGACGTTTTCATAGCATTGAAGCGTGTCTCAAAATCCGAATAGTCGCTTTCCTCGATACAAAAAGCTCCTAAAACGAATACATTGTAGAGGTTGTCGAGCCCTTCGGGTCGCAGGTTGTGGTCGCCACTTTCATCTATGAAGATATACATACGGACTTAAAATTATGAAACCTTAATCTTCCCGCTCACCACGTGCGAAATGAGTGAGGTTTTGTATTCTTGGAGCAGGTCGATCGAGCGTTGAATTTTTTCTTTCATTGCGTCGATATAGATGGTCTCCTTTTCAAGGTAGGCAACGATTTCTTCTTGTTCTTCAATTGAAGGTATGGCAATAAAAAAATCGGCTAATCTTTTACTACTCAATTCCTTGAATGTCGTTCAGGAACTTATAGCATCCAGACTTCATTTATTTGCCAATAATGAAAAATATAGAAATGTCGCCAATGAATGACTATTTGGAACGATAGATTTACAACCCTGATTGGAACAGAGCGGAACTTTGCTTATTGCCAATAAGCCAATTGGTGCCCGACAAGATAAAATAACACTATCTTTGGGAACTATGGTTGTTCCGCATGATTGGTATCAGTTTTCTGTAATCATCCTCTTGCTTTCGGATATGTATTTATCCTTCAACTGACTTAAATCTTCTGGAGTAGCCCAAACAATATCTCAATCCCAGTAATCACGAATATCGCTTTTTGGCGTCGCACCATTGAAAGTTCGTCATAGATGCTTAATTTTTTTTATTTCCCACCCCCTCGGTATCATTCCAATCCAATCAATCCCACTATCCTTCATTTCCGCGTTCGGGTCGAGCCCCTTGGTTATAGCGTTGTTGATGAGTGCCGTTCGATGTTCCGAAAGGAGTTCGATTTGCTGTTTTTTTTTGGCAATAGCTTCATCAATGAGAGCGGTTTTTTCGTCGAGATAAACAGCTATCTCTCATTGCTCTTCAAGTGTTCCAGGAATAACTACCAAGGTTGAATTGAAATCCTCTCTGGCAAGAGTTTTTCTCGTCGTTCATGTCGCTTTGCTTGAAAACTGTGCGTAAGTAGCTGTATTATTACAAAGGTATTTCTTGAAGGCGTGAAAAATCGGTTGAGAGAAACTGAAACGAGAAACGTGATAACTAAAAACCGTTTCGGGAAGCTCTTCTTCGATTAAAGCGGAAACTCAAATATCTTCAATAGTCTCCGAACTTGGGGTAAATATCAAATCTCATACGGAAACCTGGTGAGCTAATTTTTTCTCTTCTGAAGTTGTCGTAATCATATATTCCCTCGAAGCAGTGAGTTTGCGTTCTTTATTTCCATACACGTCAGTGTAATTCACCATTCGAACGGTTGGTTCATTGTCATCCAGTTTTTTATCAATTCCACTTGATGAAAACTGTCATATAAACCGCAATTTCATTGCTTCCCACCCATCAGGAATATCCCCAATCCAATCAATGTTGGTGGGTTTGTATTTCGGATAGCGAGGATGTGTTTTAGCGAGTTGAAACATTGGTTTGAGCTCAAGAGTTAGTAGCGTTTTGCGGGATGGATTGTTGAAGGTGTTCGAGGTGATTTTCCATTCTTTCGGTCATTCGTTCGGCTTTATCCTCGACCGAATGTTGGAACGCTCAAAGGATTTCCCCTTGGATACAAGCCCTTCTGGTCGGGTATTTCTCATCCAAGAAAACGCAATTCAAAAAGAAACCCTTGATGAAATATCCTATCACGGACAATAAGAACAGGGCTCCGAGGATGAAGCCAATGGGATTTCTTGAAAAACTGCGTGCGAGGTTCATGGGTTAGGGGGTTAAAGTCTTTTCATCAGTTCGAGGAGTTCGTTTTCGACCTTCTCGATATCCGTTTCGATTGCTTCGAGACTGCGGGGGGGTTCGTATTTGTAGAAGTAGCGGGTCAATGGGAACTCGTAGCCCACTTTCCCAACCTTTCCATCCTTCGGGTCGCGCTTGCTCTCGTCAATCCATGCGTCCGGAACGAAGGGTTTCACTTCTCGTTCGAAGTATTCATACACGTCCTCGTCGTAGGGAACGTTCTCGGTATCGCGGAGGCTGCTGTCGGCTTTCGGTTTCTTACTCTTGTCGAAAACGGGATTGCCGTTTTCATCGAGCAATGGCCGTTCGATAGTGATTTGGCGGAAAGCGAAATCGGTGCTTCTCATAATCTTGGAAAACTCGCCCTCCGAGAACTCGTGGTAGATTTCGCAAATGGATTTGATGTCGTTCGAACCTATTTCATGCCGCTTGTTTCCGAGGCTCTTCCGCATTTTTTTGTAGAAGGTGCGGGCATCGATGAGCTGGACTTTGTTCTTGCGTTTGGCTTCCTTGCGATTGGAGAGCACCCAGATGTATGTGGATATGCCCGTATTATAGAAAAGCTGGTCGGGAAGGGCGATGATGGCTTCGAGGTAGTCGTTTTCGCATACCCAGCGACGTATTTCGCTCTCGCCGCTTCCGGCGTCTCCCGTGAAGAGTGGCGAACCGTTGAATACCACGCCGACGCGCGCTCCGCCTTCCGATGGGTTCCGCATTTTGGAAACCATATGCTGGAGGAACAAAAGTTGCCCGTCCGAGCTTCGCGGCAGTCCAGCGCCGAAACGTCCGGCGAAACCTCGTTCGGCTTCTTGTTCCACGGCTTCCTTGTCCTTTTTCCAATCCACGCCATACGGCGGATTTGCGAGGATGTAGTCGAACTTCAAGTCCGAGAACTGGTCGTTCGAAAGGGTGCTCGAGAGCGAATGGTCTTTGTCGCCGCCCTTGATATGGTCGGCATCCTCGCCCTTCATCAGCATGTCCGCCTTACAGATGGCGTAGGTAATTGGGTTGATTTCCTGGCCGTAGGCAAAAATACTCGCTTTCGGGTTTATCTTCCCAAGGACGTGGTCTTTCCCCGCGGAAAGCATTCCACCCGTCCCGCAGCAAGGGTCGTAAATGGTCTTGATGATATGTTCCTTTTGAAGCGTGTTCGCATCAGGTTCGAAAAGAACTCCGACCATGAGCTGGATGACTTCTCGCGGCGTGTAGTGCTCTCACGCGGTTTCGTTCGATTGCTCGGAAAACTTCCGGATAAGCTCTTCGAAGAGGTATCCCATCTCGTGGTTCGAAACGACGCCCGGGTGGAGATTGACCTTGTTGAACTCCTTGATGATGAGGTAGAGCAGGTTTCCGCCTTCCAATCGGGAGAGTTGTTTTTCGAAATCGAACTTTTCGAAAATCTGCTTCACGTTTTCAGAAAAGCCCGCGATGAAGTGTCGCAGGTTCTTGGCGATGTCCTTCTGGTCGTCCAGGAGCTTGTGGAAGTCGTAGGGCGACGTGTTATAGAACCCAGTTCCGGTGATGGATTTGAGGATGTCCCCGATGCCGGCGATTTTCCCGTCATACTGGTTGAACGTCGAAAGCACTTCGCTCTTGGTATCAGCAAGAACGCTGTCGAGACGCTTCAAAAGCACGAGGGGAAGGATGACGTCCTGGTATTCGTGGCTCTTGAATTGGAAGTGGATGAGTTCCGCTATGTTCCAAATAAGGCCCGCATTGTTATTTGCCGGGCCATTGTTCGCGTTCGTCTGTTCGGGATTTGTTGAGGCCATAAAGGCGTGGGGTTATTGGCTATGTTTTGCGAGAGTTTTTAATTACGAAACTGGCTGTCAAAATTGCGGATAAATATACGAAAAAACGCAAAAAAATCAAATCGGTTTTGCCTTACCGTCGTAGCTGGTAGAATACATTTTGTGCATAGATGGAAATTTCCTATGCATCAGATACGGAAGTTATTAGATCAAAAAAAGAGCAAAGGCAACAAAAAAACGTGGTAGGATAAGTGTGTCTAATACTACCCAGCCACGTTATGCACATACTATCCAAAGATACCATGAGTTACAAAGTATATTACTCAAAATGAGAAATCATTCTTGCTCGAATACGGGTCATTCAGCATAGAA